>JAYFOG010000102.1:0-11842 GCA_034932965.1 Methanocorpusculum sp. | reverse complement strand
GAGAAAAACCAACCGCGAATCGGCGCGAACCGCAAATCAGAGATTTGCTCTCCGCTTCGGGTCTTCGACCCTCGCTTGAATCCGCCCTTCGGGCGAGCGAATCGGATTTGCTTCTCCTCACTCTCGCAATCCAGCTACGCTGTCTTGCTCGCCCCTTCATCGGGACCGTTCGGGCAAATCCTGTCGCCGCCCCAGCGGCTCCTGTGAGGGAAATGTTCATTGAGCATTCCTAAATGTGAATATTGTTCTTTTCTGACAATCTCAAGATAACAAAGGGAGGGGGTTCACCATTGGGAGGCGCTGGGGCGCCGACAGGATTTGCCCGAACGCTCCCGATGAGGGATGAACCGGCGGGACGATAGCGGGTTGGACGCTGAAAGCGGACGACCTCAGCGGAGCAAGTCGATAGACTTGCGAGAGGCACGCCGAGTTCAAGTGAGGAAAAGCAAATCCAATTCTGGGAGCAAGCCAAAGGCTTGCGGGATTCGCGCCGATTCGCGGTTGGTTTTATCTAAGGTTTCCACACCCACTAAACTCCTTCTCGAATTGAATCCACCCCAACACCGCGTAACTCCTAATAAAAAAGCATTTCCTGATCTGTATAAGCCGAAGAACCAGCCTTCCGCATTAGATGTTCCTCCCATGACCTTCATAATGGTCGACGGGAAAGGAAACCCGAATGATCCCTCCGGCGAGTATCCCGCGGCGGTCGAGCTGTTGTATGGTCTGTCATATACGATCAAAATGAACAAAAAAGGAGAGATGAGACCGGAAGGATATTTTGAGTATGTCGTCCCTCCGCTTGAAGGGTTGTGGAGTCTGGACGACTCTGCCGACTTCAAAAACAAAGAAAAGTTCCTCTGGACGTCCATGATCCGTCAGCCTGAGTTCGTGACGCCCGGAGTATTTGCCGGGGCATGCCGCACGGTCGACGCAAAGAAGAACCTTACTTCGGCAAAGGCGCGGCTCGAGGTATTTTCCGAAGGTCTGTGTGTGCAGTGTATGCATATCGGTTCCTTCGACGACGAACCGGCGACGCTGGAGAAGATAAATATCTTCATCCGGGAAAACGGTTTTGTCCCTGACTTCGCCGGTCGACGGCATCATGAGATCTATCTTTCGGATCCGCGAAAGACCGAACCCGGAAAAATGAAAACCATCCTCCGCATTCCGGTAAAAAAAGCGTGACAGTTTATCCGTTTTTCCGGATGAACTGTTCCACTCTGCTGCGGATCTCTTCAGGCGGGAGGGGAATATTCGGCGAGCCTGAATTTCCCGGCCGGATGAGCAGATGAACGAATGAAGTTCCTTTGGCCACGGCGCTTGATATCTCGCTTGGGGTCGCGGCACGTTCGACCGAGCCGATTCCCGCCGCACGTGCGAGCATGCCGATATCTGCGGTCCCATACGCCGGACTGATCTGATTTCCTGTACTGCCGAATGTGCCGTTATCCAGCGCCAGTATGTGGAGATTTTCGCAGTTCTGTGCCGCGATCACCGGTAAAACTGCCGATCCGAGCAGACTCCCGTCTCCGTCGATCACATAGACGGGCGTTTTCGGTGAAGAAAACGCACACCCGAGCCCGATCGCGGACGCCTGCATGTAGCTTCCGAGCATGTAGAAGTTTCCTGCCCGGTCTCCTGCTGCATACAGTTCCTTGGACGGGACCCCGATGTTGGAGATGATGACCGCGTTTTTTGGAACCGAGGAGACGATCTCTTTGATCGCCTCAAGCCGGGTGAGTTCCGGTTCGGCGTAACCCGGCAGGGAAAACGTCCGGTCGGGAAGCGAACGTTTCGGATACGTAACGGGCGCATCCTGCTGAGGGTCCCAGCAGGAGGGAAGGATCAGGGCAACATAGGGCGTCTGCTCTGCAAACGCACCTCTTATGACCTCCCTGATTGCTTCCAGATCATCTGCGGATCTGCAGATCCGGTAGGGGATGTTGTACACGTCCAGCAGTTTTGGAAGCGGAGCATTGAACGGGATCTGGGCGCAGATCTTCTCGTCGCATACGCCCCGCCAGCTTGCCAGGATCGGCAGAGGGAAGTGATACACGCAGGAAAGCGAGAGGAGGGCGTTGAGCATGTTCCCAAGCCCCGAGCTCTGGATCGAGACGAGCGGACGTTTTCCAGCGAGAACAACACCTGCCCCGATCCCGACCCCGTCCTCTTCGCGGGCAAGGCCGATGACCGGGAACTCTGTCTCTAAAAGCGCAGTGAACCGTTTGTTTTTATCGCACGGAAGCGAAGCGACCACATCGATCCCTTCTTCGTGCATGATCCGAAGGACGGTCTCTTCGTTCATAATATGGGGGCCTCTCCTGGATCGACTGTTGTGCAGACGCCTATCTTTGCGGTCTCGCAGTCCTTTTTCACCCGCTGGTATCCTCCGCCGGTGATGTTCAGCAAAATCTTCGCATTTTTCCTGACGGAACCCTCTTCGGCAGCGGAGATGAGAGACGCAAAGGCAACCGCGGCGGCCGGGTCGATATCGATCCCGTTTTCCGCTTCGGCAAAGAGTGCCGCGGCACTCGCCGCATCGCTGTTTTCTACGGCGTACATACGCCCGCCGCAGGATTTCATCGCATCATAGACCCCGCCGCGGATCCCGTAGGGGGGCGTACGGTTTGTCAGGACATGGGCGGATACCGCGGCAATTGAAGCCTGTGCATTCGGCATATCCTCATCGAGAATATGATCCCTGCCGGCATTCCATGCACGGACCATCGGAACGAACGGAAGATTTTGTGAGAGATGAAGTTCCGGATATGTATTCCCGAAGCGTCCGTCCCCGATCAGACGGATCGCGGCTTCCCATGCGGCGATCCCTCCGGTCCCTGACCCGACCGCCTGGAAGTAATACTCGGGCAGTTTTCCTATCGTGACGGCGGCATCGAGCATTACGCAGCCCATCCCGTCCCGGCGGGCGATGTTTTTCCCGCCGCCTTCCGGGAAAAATCCCGGGGCTTCGCAGATTTTATCGGCGATTCTGATCGCGTCCGTATAATCCCCGCGGACCGTGACGAGCCGGATCGCGCTGTGGTCGAAACATCCGGCGGTCCAGAGTTTGTCAGCCGAACTTTCCGGGACTACTAGGACCACGGGCGTCCCGAATTCCGCGGACATCTGGGCAAACGCCCGCCCTGTGTTTCCGGCGGACGCCACGACCAGCGTTCCGCCTCCCGCCTCATTCAGACGGACGATCGTCGGAAGAGCTTCCAGTTCCTTGAACGAACCGGTCGGCACATAACAGCCGCGTTCCGGATAATAGCCGGTAAACGTGATCCAGAGATTTTGCAGCCCGAGTTCGCGGCAGAGTTTTCGGTTTTGAAAGGTGACAGGTCTTGCTCGTGTCGGGACTGAACCGTGGACCGGGAGCCAGTCGATGAATCGAAACATGCCCGGCAGATTCTCCCGGACTTTCAACTGCGCGGCTTTATACTCGGCCCGTACAAATCCCGGATGATTGGGGCAGGAAAGGGTATAATGGTCTTCGAGAAGTTCCCCGCCGGCAAGACAGCGCAATACATAATCGCCCATCTAAAACCTCCATGCGCCGGAAGAGATCCGGTCGCGAACCATGGCTGCCGCCCGTTCTCCCCGCACGCGGTCGGACTGGCGAAGACCGATTCGAATATCCGCATCGGGGATATGCAGCGTTCCCGGGTTTGCGGAAAACACCTGATTTCTGCAGACGGTCACGCAGGTCAGGCAGCCCATGCATGCTTTGCCGACCGAGAGGTCGGGTCCGATCGCCGCGACCGGGCAGAGATCTTTGGCGCACTCCGCACAGTCGTCCCTGCATCGCGAAGCATCGACACGGACCCGACGGTCGGTGTTCTGCCAGACATCCGCGTAGGTCGCCGCGGCAAAGGGGGTCCTGTTTTGTATTTCGGCGACCGGGAGAGGGATCTCTTCGTCGAGAACGCGGAGGGAATCCAGCGTTTCCTCATCCAGTACAGGGATCGCGGTCCCAATTGAAGTCAGGCATTCGGCGCCGAGAGCAGTCACAAAACCGCCCATCAGATCCGGATGCATCCCCCGCATATCCGCAGACAAAGAAAGATTCGGTTTCTCCGGCGACGATCTCGTCCCGCAGCCGAGGATCAGGGCGGGTCCGCCGTTCACGAGTGCTGCCGCTCCGGGGGTGTGATAACGTAATCCTGGGTCATTTTCGAGCGGATTGATCTCTCCGCAGCCGGAAACGGACGCGCTCTGCATCTCAGGTTTCATCGGGAATGTGGAAAAGATCGTGGAGACCTCTTCTCCGCTCCGGTTCACAAATCCCATATAATTTTTGAATCCTCCGCGGGTGATGATCAGTCTGGCAGAGGACATCTCGGCAAGGCTCACCGTGCGGGTGATTCTCCCCGTATCGGTGATGATCTCTGCAGTGACCGGCTTTCCGGCGGCAAGATCCGAAAATAGGTGTCCGCCGCCGTATGAGGGGTTCTCCTTTGCATGGGATGTGCCATACACCATACAATCGACATGTCCGTTGCTTTCATTCGGGCAGGGGCCGATGAACGCCGGGACCCCGTTCAATGTCATGGAGACGGCATACCGGAAGGTTCCGGGGGGGCCTGCCTGGAATGCAAGAACCGCTGATGTCCCTGACATCACGCCAAACGTCCCGCAGGTCACCACGTCCACGTCGTCCGGGGTGATTTTCTCTCCTTTTCGGATACGTTCCTTGAGGGTTTTTGCCGTCATGACGACCGCGGTTTTGTCGGCGATTTTCCGGTTGATTTCTGCAAGTGTTTTCATAAGATCACGATCCCCTCCACTCTGACATGAAGACCGTAGGACTTCTGCAGGATCATATTGACGATGCCGGTGTGCGTCCGGTCCATCATACAGAATCCCGGCAGGAACGGGTGCCTGATCCCGAATGCCGGCGGCCGGGTAATGACCCGGGCCACTCCTTCAAATCCGATCATATGATACATTTTCAGATCGATGATGTCGGCATTGTCCCGGGAAAATGCGGGACCGACCACATGTCCGGTGATCAGCCCGGTGATATGATCAGCTTCGAGGACCCGGATGACATGCTGGACCGGGCATCCGGCACCCGCAGGTCTGCCAAGAACGATATCGCCTTTTTTGATCTCCTCGCGTTCGACCAGGTCGGGTCGAAACGGCAGGAGTATTTTTCGTGCGGAGGGTTCGTTTGGGAGCGCGGAAAGTACAAAGTCGTACGGAGCATTACAGACGTCTGTACCCGAATAGGATGCGGATAACTCTTTACAGCTGTATTTTGAACAATCCTCATGATAATACGGGCAGGCGGCAAGGTTTTTCATGCCGGACGCTGCCTGGATCATGAATGCATCGCAGCTTTCCGCTCCGCAGGCGCCGCAGTCTTTTCCCGGAGGCATCCAGGTCATCAGTCACCCCGGTAGATACTGTCGGGAGCGTCGATTTGACGGATGACCCCGAAATGTTCCTGCCATCCTATCTCCTTTTTCCCGATGCAGATCGTGCAGACGCCAAGCGGCGGGACCCCGCGGAGCATATCCTTTTCCGACGGAGCGGGGGGCATATCCGCGATCACTTTGGTGAGATACCGCATCCCGGTCCCCTGGACTGCGTTGGTTTCGATGATGTCGATATTCGGCGCGACCTCTTTGATCCGCTCGCGGAAGACCTCCTTTTCAGCCTGGGAAACAAGATCGATCTTTGTTACTACGGCCACATCCGCGAGGGCGATCATGGGGGCCATTTTTAGCGGAGCATGCGTTCCCGACACGGCCGAGATAACACAGAGACCTAGCGAGTTCTTTGTGTAGGGAGTGCAGCGGAGACAAAGGCCCGCACTTTCATACAGGAGGTAATCGGCACCGTTTTTTTCTGCCCATTCCATCGCGTCCCGGATGACCATGATCCCCATATGATCCGGGCACATATCTCCGGAGTACACCTTTTTTGTGGGGATGCCGAACTCGGCCGCGATCTCCTCGTCTTCCCAGGCCTGCACGACATCGATTTTTAGGTATGCGGCTTTTTTCGGGTCAGGAAGATTCCGTATGATCTGTTTGACGACCGCGGTTTTTCCCGCGCTCGGCGGTCCTGCTATGGCGATCAGCCGCACCTTCATGCCTTTACTCCTTCGAGCCCGGAAAGCAGATCGCCTGCACGGATGCGTTCCCGAAGATTCGTGATCTTCGCATCCATCCGGGCGATCTCCGCGAGCGTCTCCTCTTCTTCCCGGCCTGGGGTCAGGATCTTTGTTACGGCGCCGTTACTCATTACGATCCGTGTTCCGGTGAGCAGGGCAACATAGGGGTCGTGGGTCACGAAAATAATGGCCTTCTTTTCTTCACGCAGGACTTCGATGACCCGTTCCTTGAAAATGCCGGCATTTTCCACTTCATCCAGCAGAATGATCGGCGTGTCGGAGATGACGATCGCGTCGGCAATAAAGAGCGATCTGGTCTGCCCGCCGGAAAGAGCGCTCATCCGCATATGCGGCAGGATCTTTTCTCCGGTAAACTCGTTTGCGACGCTGATGGTCTTCTCCATGATCCCCTGTCCTTTCAGCTTGCGGGAACGGATATGCATCTCCAGAAACTCAGACACGATCAGGTCAGCAAGGCATTTGGTATTCTGGGTGATCATGGCGATGGGTTTTCTGGAAGGGTCGCGGACCAGAGCCTCGCCCGGTTCGCTGCCGTTGATCAGGATCCGGCGGTTTGTGACTGTGTCTCCCTGAGCGAACACTTCGATATCATTGATGAATGCGGTTTTTCCTGAACCGGTCGGACCAACGATGGAGAACGTGTCGCCCGGACGGATAACGATCTCCTCAAATCCTTCCTTTGTTCCATCGCGGGTGGTTCCGGGAAGAATGGTGAGCGACTTGATCTCTGTTCGTGAAGAAGACATACCAGATAATATCCACTTCATGCATAATAATGTTTTATCTCTAATGTGTAATAATAAATACAATGAGATATTATTTACAATTAAATTATCTTTAATATAATTTGAGAGTAATCAGATCAACTTAATTCATCGAAGTGATGATGGATCGGCCGAACTGTTTTCAATCCGTATTTGCCAAGTGACCTGTTATTAGTGGGATTTCACATTGATTATACGAAATTATGAGATAAAGGCTGGCGTTCGGTCGGAATGTGAGCGGGCCGGCCAATGAGAAAAATAGATTTTTCGGGGAATAGAGCGGTTCAGAAAAAGTCCAGGGTCGCCTGCTTTGGGGCGAGCTTTTTTTCTTCCTGAGGTTCTTCGTGCGGCAGTTTTTCTGCAGCCGGCGGTGTTTCCGGGACGGGGGGTTCCTGCATCCGAAGTGCTTCCAGCTGCTCTTCGAGTTTGCGCATCTCCGCCTTCTTTGAGGCCGCCATCTTTTTGACCTTCGTGTCCCGCTCCTTTGCGGCCTGCTGGACCGTCTTTACCGCGGCGGCGGCAGCTGCCTTGTCGTGCAGGACGACTCCCATCTGATCGATGTCGAGGTTATGGCGTTCGCAGAATGCGGCGGGATCCTTTTCGGCAAATCGGGAAAGCAGATCCAGATACTGGCTTAGGATCTGACTTTCAGGAATACTGTAACCTTCGGCAAGCGATGCCGCGAGCGTTCTTCTGACTGCTTTTTGCTTTTTCGCCGTGCTCATCCGTTTCCAGCGGGAAGGCGGCATGATCCTGGTCCGAAAGCCTGCTCCCGCATTTTCTGAAGCGACCCCAAGCGTCATCATCGAGGTTGCATACCGCCAGAGGGTGAAGTACTGGCGCCGCATCGTTCTTCCCAGATACACATCGGCCCGGGAGATCCTGCCGTATGCACGGATCCGCCGTTTGGGATCATGCATCAGCGGGACCGACTCCTCGATCCACTGGATCACGTAGTCCGGTTTCTCGTCGCATTCGAAGGAAAGTTTCTGCAGTTCCCGGTCCGGAACTCCTGCAAAAACGCCGCCCACTAAGTCAAAGATCGTGGCACGTTCATCCTTCTGGGCGGTATTGATGTCTCCTGCGGAGATGCTCGTCTTCCCGGTCGAGGAGCCAAACAGCATGTTAACCGCTGTACGCATATCGCCGGCCGAACTATCCGCGATCGCTGAAAGTGCGTCTTCCCCGCAGGCGATCTCTTCGAAGCGGCAGATCTCCTTCATCCGTTTCTGCAGCGTAGAGACACCGATCGCCCTGAAAGGGACCGGATCGCAGAGTCTGCGGATCGAATCTGACACCCCGTATGCGTCGTTTGCGATCAGAACGATCGGCTGTTTTGCATCTTTCAGAATATCTGCGATCGCCCGGGCACCTCCCCGGTCCGCATTTCCCTCAAGGTTATCCACCTCGTCGATGATGATCAGTTTTCGTCCGGCGCCAAACAGACTGGTCGTCGTTGACGAGTTTCCGGCGACCCGTTCGATGATCGCTTTTGTCCGGGCATCGGAAGCGTTCAGTTCCAGAACTTCCCATTCCATATCACGGGCTAGGGCCAGAGCTGCCGAAGTCTTTCCAATGCCGGGTTTCCCCGTGAAAAGCAGCGGACGTGAATCCGGCGTCCAAGTCTTGGCCCAGTCAACTATCTGTCTGACCGCGGATCCATTGCCTAAAATATCGGCAAGATGCATCGGGCGGTACTTCTCTGCCCAGTCCATGTTCGTTACTGTAGTATGGTCGTCTGAAGATTATAACGGTTGGGAAAAGCTTGAGAACGGGCAGGACGGCGGATTCTGCAAAAATCTATTATGAACTGATCATCATCGTGTTTTTCAAAACGATACGGGTGATAAATTCAGCGTAGATGCTGTTTTTCGTGAAAGCCGCTTCTTCTTTGCCCTCCCGATCATATACTGCGAGCACCTCCTTTCTGTCCGCATAGATGATCTCCTTTGCAGGCATGGCGAGTTTTCTCAGGAGCGGCGGTGAGAATAGGGAATCTTTTGTGTCTTCATCCGCGAGATAACACCGGAAAGGTATGCTCTTTGCGGTTTTTTTGCTGCTGACGACACAGTTGAGCTGAATGCGTTTTTCTGCCCGGGCAATGTCTTCAGCATACTGCTGATAAAAAACAGGATCGTCGGAGATGATGAGAAGTTCGTTTTTTGCTGTTCTCAGAAGATAACGGATGTGATTCTCAACACCCCACTCTGTTTGGATATTATAGGTCTGATCCGGCCGATCGGGGCAGGCAAGAGCTGCATAGGTCTCAAGAGCCATACCCAGCATGTCATACCTGACAACTGCCTCTTTTTTCAGCCGTTCCATGGTGTAGGGAACATCGGCAGTCCGGTAACGGACCGGGGACTGTCTGGTTGAAATGATAAAACCCTTTTTTTCCAGCGAGGCAAGTGTTTCATACACGCGTCCCCGTGGGATCTGTGTGGTCTCGTGAAGTTCTCTGGGGCTGGCAGAGTGGATGCAGGCGAGTATGAGATAGATTTTTGATTCATACTCGCTCAGACCGATCCCTTTCAGCTGGGCTATCATATCATCTTCAAACATATACCCACATTAACATGGTATATTTACTATATGTAACGATAAAATTTATCCATGTCTGCGCTTGTTAAAACACAGATATTATCATTACAGAAGGGGAATAAATAGACAAGACACATACTGGGAGCAGCATGCCCGGTTTCTTCAATTTCAAGAGGTGATTCTACCATTATGTCTGCAGACACATATACTCCCGAATCCGTTTCAAACGCCGTCAGACAGTATGACGGTGTACGACGCAAAAAAGCAATAGGAAATCTCGTAAAAACCCTCCACATCGACAATATCGATGTGATTGCCTCCTATGGCGAAGATGCGGCGGTGATACAGAACGGTCGTTCGGCTCTTCTTCTGGCTGCAGACGGTATTTGGAATCAGCTGATGGATCTTGATCCGTACTGGGCGGGATACTGCTCGATCCTGGTCAATATCCATGATATAGCTGCAATGGGGGGCAGACCGATCGCGATGGTCGATGTTCTCTCTGCTGCGGATGATGAACTCATGGACAAGGTTACCCGTGGCATGTGCGATGCGGCGAAGGCTTTTGACGTGCCGGTCGTGGGCGGTCATCTTCACCCCGACGCACCGCACAATGTTATCGACGTTTCGATCCTCGGGATCGCCGAGCTGGAAAGTGTGATCTACAGCACGACTGCAGAACCCGGAGATGCCATCATCGTCGCGATCGATCTGAACGGCAGGATCCATCCGAATGCAGGCATGAACTGGGACTCGGTCACGATGAAGGATCCAAAACTGCTCAGATCGCAGATCGCAGTAATGAAAACGCTCGGCGAACGTCATCTGCTGACGGCAGGAAAAGACATCTCGAATCCGGGAGTCATCGGAACGCTCGGCATGCTTCTTGAGTCCAGCAGTGTTGGCGGTCTGATCGATCTCGACGCGATCCCGCGTCCTGATCTGGAGAAGCTCGGGATCGGATTTGAGCAGTGGGTCCGTATGTATCCGGGAATGGGATTTGTGGTGACCGCAAATCAGAGTTCAGTCGAGTCGGTTTGTCAGCTGTTTAGAAAAGTCGGTATGGCCGCCCAGGTCATTGGTACGGTGACCAATACCCGAAGACTGGTTCTTCAGAAAGGGGATGAGAAAGCCACGCTCTTCAACTTCTGCATAGAAGGTATAACCAATATCAGCACTGTATGATAACGATCGGGATCGGATGCGGCTCTGACGCCGGAAAGGTTTTGGCAAGTGCAGAAAAGGCAGCGTCAGAGGATGTCCGTATCCTCTGTTATAGTGCTCTGCCGCAGAATGAGTCGGCTTTTGTCGGTTCGGTCGTCTCGGACCGCCCTCACGCCGCGCTGATCGATGATCTGTGTGCAGGTAAGCTAGACGGCGCCGTCCGGGGCACCCTCCCGGCAAATGAAACGCTCAGATATCTGAAGACCGCCTGCGGAGTTGCACGCCTGGAACGGATCGCCTTGCTGGAAACGGTACACGGCGACCGTTTTTTTCTTGCCCCGGTCGGTGTTGATGAGGGATGGACAGTTGAAGAGAAGGCGGATCTTGTTGTCCGGGGGCGAAAACTTGCACGCCGGTTTGGGATGTCGGATAAGACCGCGGTCCTTTCCGGCGGGCGGCTGGGCGATATCGGCAGACACCCGGTCGTTGACAGATCGATAAGGGATGCGGTCCTGGTTTCGGAGATGACCGGAGCTATGCACTGCGAGATTTTGATCGAGGATGCCGTGAAAGAGTTTGGGGTTATTATTGCTCCGGACGGCATATCCGGGAACCTGATTTTCCGCACACTCACGTTTCTTGGAGCCGGAATCGGGCATGGTGCGCCGGTTACGAATATTCCCGGCGTTTTTGTCGATAGTTCGCGCGCCTCGTCCGGATATGTCCCTGCCCTGAATCTGGCCGCAGCTCTTGCGAAAAATAATATCTCTTAATATTGGTCCTTTTGGAGATTAAGGTTCAAATACTGACATAATCGGAAATTCGGGCACAATGGTCAGGCAGATTCTTAAATAACCTTGAAAAACCTTCTGTATGATAAAAATGGCCAATACTGGCATAGTTTTATATATTATTTTGAACCATTTTTTGTTTGAGAATAATTATGGCAGACTTACCTAAAGCAGCAGTCGTCAGACTTGCAAAGAAAGCCGGCGCAGTCCGTGTTGGCGAAGATGCAGCAGATGCATTAGTAGCAAAAGCAGAAGCCTACATCGAAGCTATCGCAAAGCAGGCATTCGAACTTGCGCAGCACGCCGGCAGAAAGACCATTAAGGCAGAGGACATCGACCTCGCCACAAAAGAATAACCAGATTTTGTGTGGTGTGCGGGTCTAAGATTCCCGTGCATAAAACAAGCCCAGGCTTGATTATTTTACACGGGCGGTTTC
>JAYFOG010000101.1:0-5207 GCA_034932965.1 Methanocorpusculum sp. | reverse complement strand
CGATACACAAGTGTATTATACAATGGGCACTGAAAAACCTATTAATTATTTTACAGGATAGATGTAGTCATGGATACCAGAATGAAATTCTTAGAGCATGAACTTGCCGAGCAGGAACGCGGGCTCGCCGGCAAACAGGAGACTGCCCAGGTCACGGTGGAAAAATCGGAAAATATCGAGGAACTTGAACGAAAGATCCGTGAACTTGAGATCATGGTCAAAGGACTTACCGAAGAGCTTCTCGATATGAAGTCAGTAACACGCAAACTTGGCGCCCAGGTGGAAAAACTTGGCGGAACTCCTGTCAAAAGTCATCCGGAGAGTTCCCGTTTTGGTGTGAAAAGGGGCGAGGTCGTCGCCGAACCAATGGCAGAACCTGCTCCGGCCCATGCGGCAGAGCCCTCCTCGCGGATCACTCCTCCTGCCAGAAGGACCGTTGCCGATGCTCCTGCCCCCCGCATGAGCCGTCCGACCCCTTCTCCCGCTCCCGAACCGGTGCGTGCAGCCGCCCCTGAAGTCCCGGTAGAAAATCTGAAACCCGGCGAGTTCGAGTATGTCATGCAGCAGGACGGCACCATCCAGAAACGGAAGAAAACTGCTGATCACAATGTTATCATCGCAGGTACCGGATATAATCCGTCCCGTTCTTCCCACTCTTTATCGATCCGTGCCGACTCGTCAGCTGTTATAGAGGCCGATGATGATGACACCGTGGAAATCAAACGTTAACGGAGTTCATTCGTGCATATCGTCCAGGTTGAGATCGACAACTTCAAGTCTTTTTCCAGAAAGACCAAAATACCTTTTTATGAAGGATTTACTGTAATCTCCGGCCCGAATGGTTCGGGAAAAAGCAATATCATCGACTCTATCCTCTTCGTTTTGTCGTTATCCACCTCACGAAATCTTCGTGCGGAAAAGCTTACTGATTTTATCAATAGCATGTCCGGCAAAAATACCGCCGAGGTCACCCTCACATTTTCGGATGATACGAGGATCCGCCGGCGGATCAAACGGACAGCAAATGGCTACTACAGTTATTACTATCTCAACGAAAAAACCTGCTCTCAGACGGAGATTCTGGAGTATCTGGGAAAAAGCGGAATAAAGCCTCACGGGTATAATGTCGTGATGCAGGGAGATATCTCCCGGATCATGGACATGAGTGATCTGGAACGCAGAAGGATCATTGATGAGATCGCCGGCGTTGCGGAGTTTGATGATAAAAAGGAACAGGCGCTCGTTGAGCTTGAGCAGGTTCGTGCAAGTATCGATCGCGAAGAGATCCTTCTTGCCTCCTATGCCAAACAGTTGGAAGAGCTTGCCGATGCCCGTGAAGATGCGGTCAAATATCAAAAACTCCAGGCGGAACTTGAGTATCTCAGGGCTGCAAAGCAGATCGTCCGCCTTCGTGATCTTGAGCGTGAACTCGGGCTGATCGCTCATTCCCGGGCCGAGCAGGAGGAAAAACGTGCAGGTATCCGTAATGACATCTCTTTGCAGGAAAACGAGAAAAATGCCCGTCTCGAAGATGTGCATGAGATCGATCGTGAGATCAGTCATAAACAGGGTCCTGCCTATATGCGGATCATCGGGGGGATAGAGGCGGAAAAAGGCAATATCCGCGTTGCTGAAGAGACGATCCTCCGCAGAAAAAAGGAGAAAGAGAGCAATCTTGCCGAGATGAACCGCCTCTATCTCGAGCTTCAGAAGAACCAGAACACACTCAACGATAAGATCCGTGAGTCTCAGACGCTTCAGATCGACAAAGCAAATCTGGCGATGGAGCTTGAGGCACAGAAAAAGACTCTTGATAAAGCTCACGAACTCGTCAGTAAATGCAGCCGCGACTCAAAAGGAGCCCAGGCCGAACTGGTCGAACTTATGCGGCAGGTCGAGGCGAAAAAAGAGGAGCGCGGTTCGATCGTCGTTCAAAGGGACGGCATAATCGAACGCAGCCGGGTCCGTGCGCAGGAACTGGAAAAGCTTCAGCGGGAACAGGGCTCTCTGGCCGAAGAACGTTCTGAGAAGCAGGCCGAGATCGAAGTTCTCGAACGCGATCTTTTGGAAGCCGGAAAAAACAAAGGGCTCCTTGATAAACAGATCGGTGAAACCGAGAGGGCGATGCTTGGCGCTCGGAAGGCTATTGAACCGCTGAGAGAAGAGATCGCCAGACTCACGAAAAAACAGATGCAGATCGAGGCCCATCAGCAGGCTTCCGGTGCTACGGACCGGACAATCTCTGCGGTTCTTGGTATGGACGGGGTGTTTGGTACCGTTTCCAGCCTTGGAAAAGTCATCGACTCTGCATATACGCTGGCGCTGAACATCGCCGCAGGCGGCCGTTTGAACAATGTGGTCGTCGACTCGGATCAGACGGCGGCCGATGTGATCCGGTATCTCAAAGATGAACGGCTTGGCCGCCTGACGCTTCTCCCTCTCAACAAGATGAAGCCTCAGCCGCCTCTTTCTCCGCTTGCCGGCAATGGGGTCGTGGATTATGCGATCAATCTGATCGACTTCGATCCGGAATACCGGGATGCGTTCAATCTGGTTTTTGGCCAGACCGTCGTTGTTGAGACTCTGGATGCAGGACGCCGGCTGATGGGCAGATACCGGATGGTCACTCTCGAAGGCGAACTGCTCGAGAGGGGCGGGGCCATGACAGGCGGTTCGATCCGTAAGGATCTCCGCGGTTTTGGCGTCGCTGTAGATCGTGAGTCTGCGGATATCTCGGCCAAACTTGCCGATCTGCGCAATGATGAATCTGATCTTGTTGCCGCGGAGGCGCGTCACCGGTCGGTTGCCGAAGGTCTCCGGGCCGAAAGAAGCGAGTGTGATGCAGCGATCGTTAAGCTCGAACTTAAAATCAGTGATTGTAACAGAATTCTTGATAAGATCGCTGATGATGAGCTCCGTGCTTCGCGTCTTTTGGATGAGACGGAGCGTGATAAGAAGGAGACGGCACAACGGGTTGCAGAACTTGAGACCCGCGTCGATGCTCTTTCTGACAAACTTGAGGTGCTGAATCAGAGAGTGGGTGAACTGCGCTCGGTCCTGGATGAGGATGAGTTCAATCTGCTTACTGATAAACTGCAGAAGGCGCAGTCAAGTTACAATGATACGTCTCGCCGGTATGAGAACAAACTGAACGACCTCTCCGGTCTGAACCTTGAGCGTCAGCATTTCAAACAGAATGTGGAGCAGCTCACGCGGGAACGGGCCGCTCTCGAGGCAAAGAATGCGGCGATCGATACGGAGGTTGCCGGATGTTATGCCGCGGCCGATGCAGCCAAGTCTGTGATCGCGGCGTTCGAGGCCGAGATGAAGGCTTTCACCGGTGAGATCGAGCAGCTCACTGAAGAGCGGAACCGGGTCCAGCGTGCGGCAGATGAAGCTCAGATGAGGATCGTTACTCTGCAGGGCAATGAGGAGAGATGTAATGTGCAGATAGCTGCGTTCGATGAGAAATCCGCTTCTCTGGCACTGGAAATGTCTGAAATCAAGGGTTCGGTCAAGGAGGAGATCGTCTGCGATCTTTCTATGGGTGAGATCCTTGACCGGGTCGCAACGACGGAGCGCGCTGTGAGAAAACTTGGAAATGTGAATATGCGTGCGATCGAGCAGTATGATGAGGTCCAGAAACGCTTTGCGGAGCGGACCGATAAGAAGGAGACACTTTCACGCGAACGTCAGGCGCTTCTTGATAAGATCGACAGTTTCAGGCAGATGAAGTTCGATGCGTTCATGCAGGCCTACTCCGGGATCAATCTTCATTTCCGGGATATCTATTCTCGGCTGAATGATGGTGCAGGTCATCTGGTCCTGGATGATCTTGAAGATCCGTTCCAGGGGGGAATGACTTTCGAGGTCTCGCCACGGGGTAAAGAGGTCACCCGGCTGAATCTTATGTCGGGGGGTGAGAAGTCGCTGACGACCCTTTCGTTTATTTTTGCGATCCAGCAGTTTATGCCGGCTCCGTTCTATGCGCTGGACGAGGTGGATTCCAATCTGGATGGTGTGAATGTTGAGCGTTTGTCCCAGATGGTCCGTGATATATGTACGAAAAGTCAGTTTGTGATCGTGTCTCACAGAAAGCCGATGATCGAGGCGGCTGACCGAATGGTGGGCGTAACTCTGCGTATGAGTGATAAGAGTACGCTTGTAACTGGTGTGAAGGTGAATGGCTGAGGAAATTCCCGAAGGGAAACTTGAAGAGCCAGTGGAGATTTTGTATCAGCTGGCGAAGAGGGGTGAGATCGATCCCTGGAATATTGATATCGTTGAGGTTACGGAAAGATTTCTGAGCGAGCTCGAACGCAGGCGCGAGCTTGATCTGATGATTTCCGGCCGGACGATTTTTTATGCTTCGGTTCTACTTCGGATGAAGTCCGAGCTGCTTGACGGGCAGGAGGATGAGACGGCGTTTGAAGATGTGTGTAATGATGACGTGTCGGATCCTTTTTCCGAGGGGGATGTCGTTTTGGAGCGGGCTCATGGTCCGATCGAGCTTCTTGAACGTGAGATTGACCGCAGGCTTAAGCGTAAGGATGCGCGCAAGCGCCCGGTTACGCTGTATGAACTGATCAAACAGCTGAAGCTCGCGGAAAAGGCGGAGCGGCGGCGGCTGCGGCGGCGGAGGTATATCGATTCCGAGGATGAGTTATTTGAGGAGCCGAATGCCGAGGAGGTTGTGGGTATTGCGCATGATGAGGATTATGAACATATGGCGGAGCGGATATATGAGGTCGTCCGGTCGCATCCGGATGCGCGCGATCCTGGGGTTTCATTGTTTGAACTTACGGGGGTCCTTCACTGGCCGTTGTATTTTGTATATCTTCCCTGCCTTTTTCTCGTTCAGAGCGGGCGGGTCGATCTGGAGCAGGATGAATTTTTTGGCGATCTTTGGGTGGTGATTTCAGATGGTTTTGCAGAGAAGAGTTAAGAAAGAGCGTAATTTCTGGATCATAGTTCTGGATGTTCTGCTGATTTTATGTCTTATCGGGTTTATTCTGATGCTCGGATCAATTGTGCTTTCAGTATTGGGTTTTTGGACATGATTCCGGTGTGTTTATATGTATGTTTCTCTAACATTATTACCTCACAAGACGCACGATTCGGGCCTTGTCCTGCCGGTTTCTTCCGGCGGGGCTTGTCTGCTCTGATTCGGTGGGTTTATAAGTGATTGGGGGTAACTATGTTACCTC
>JAYFOG010000100.1:0-10919 GCA_034932965.1 Methanocorpusculum sp. | reverse complement strand
ACGTCCCCATATTGCATGACACCTCGGTGTTATACATAACATATGGTGACACTGGACGATAAATATTTGGGATGCGGGTTGGCGACGAAGTCGACAACCTTAGCCGAGGCGGACTGGTCCATAGGACCAGTCTCAGCTGAGCAAGGCTTTGCCTTGCGATCAAGTTTTCGAAGAAAACTGGCGAGTGCGGGCTGCCCAGAAGGGGCGGCCTCAGCGGAGCAAACCGAAGGTTTGCGAGCAAGGCTTTGCCTTGCGACCAAATTTCTGATTTGCGATTCGCGCCGATTCAAGCGAGCAAAGCGAGTCGGAGAGCAAACTGAAATTTTGCGATTGCGGATTGGACGCGAAGCGGCCGACCTCAGCCGAGCAAGGCTTTGCCTTGCGACTGCGGTTGGTTTTTTTCATGCGCCCACAATAATCCTGTACACGAACTCGAAGTACATCTCATAAGAACTTCGGTTTTTTCGATTAATATCGCCCCGCGTAACTCCTATTATTATCTAACGACCGTCAGTCATGCCGCCAAAAATGTCAGCTGCCTGCTTTCACTCCATACAAAAGCCGTATCCCGGCAACGCCCAAAACGATCACCAGCACATCATACAGGATCAGCATCCCAAGCACCAGATACCAAATCAGACCCTCCGCCGGAGCGGCTCCCGAAGAGATCCCGCTGAGAACAGCTGTCAGCTGACTTCCAAAAAGAAGCACGACTGCCGCACCTCCGAGTGCCCCGACAAGGATCCTCATCCGCTGTATGATGATCGAACCGATAAGAAGCAGTATCCATCCGGCTAAAACAATGAAAAACAGTTCGGCAGGCATAAAATAATCCATCAGCAGCCTCCCTGCTGACAATGACCCGATAAAAGCGGTCACTATCATCAGACCGACCGGGATCCACAGTAAAACAGTTCCCGTCACTGCACATATCGATCCTGCTCTCTGCCGGCTGCTCATCTGCTCCCCTCACTTCTCATGATCCAGAATAGAATCATTTCGGTATTAATACTATAGTTCGGGTACTTTTTCACCTCAGGCGATGTGCAGCAGGACAAGCTCCCAGGCATGCCCTGTTCCCCGGAGGACCGCCGAAAACCTGCCGGGTTTCCCGTCCCGGCTGCACCCGCCCGACACCCAGGCGATCACTCCCTCTCCCTTCACCTCAGACCCTTCAAACACAAGCCGCCCGGGAGAAAACTGCTCTCTCCCTCTTTGTTCTATACCCGGAGCAAACAACACCGCATCAGGCGCGATGATTTTTTCCGATCCGGCAAAACTCTCCTGAAGGGAACACATCTCCACCTTTTTGAGAAGTGCAAGTATCTGATCTTTGGTCTGGGTCGAAAGAGGCATACTTAATAGATATGGGTCCAGACAAATAATACATTACTCATGGCAGACACCGCTGACTTTTTTCCCTACCAGACCTACCGGAAAAACCAAAAGGAAATGCTCGAAGAGGTTGAAAAAACCGCCGAACAAAACGGCATCCTCTTGATCGACGCACCGACCGGGAGCGGAAAATCCAGCGTGATTGCAAGCCTTCTTGCAAAAGCCAACGGACGAAAGATCCTTGTCGCTGTACGGACGATCTCGCAGCTCCAGATCTTTATTCGGGAACTCGATCTCATCAGACAGAAAAAACAGCCGACCCTGAAATTCGTCTACCTTATCGGGAAAGGAAACATGTGCCCGCTCGGGGGATACGGAGATGTCTACCGCAGATGCGAAGGCGTGAAAGCATTCACCTCGTCTCTAATGCAGCAGAGGGCCGACCGCGGCTCCTTCGATCCCGCGACCGACAAAGTGATCCTCGACCAGATCAGAAAACAGGACCGGGAACACCCCCTGATCTGCCCCTACTTCGTCAACAGCAGGGTCTTCATCCAGGGCGAAGAAGGCGGCCGCCGCATGATCCCTTCTCCCGAACTCAGACGCAAATCCGAGATCGCCCAGAAACAGATCGTCCGGCCGAACGAACTCCTCAGTTTTGCCGGCAAGGTCTGTCCCTACGACCTCATGCTCTCGGCCGCCAGAGGAGCCGATGTGATCATCTGCAACTACTATCACCTTTTCAATGATGATATCCGTGAGCAGCTGTATGTCAATCTCCAGTGCGAGGAGCATAATGTCATGCTCCTCCTCGACGAAGCCCACAACTTAGGCGACGTCATCCAGACGATCCAGAGCATCAGGATCAGGGACACCGACATCGAAGCCGCGGCAAACGAGATCGCCTCGCTTCGGGACAAAGTCCGCGGCTCCGAAGCGATCCGTCATATCCTCCCCAGGATCGCAGAGTTTATCGACGGACTTCAGCGCTCGAACGAGGCTGAGGACTGGTTCGATCCGCAGATCTTCAACCGGTTCATCATCAAAGGTTCGCTCTACGAAAAACCCGAGGCGATGCTCGAGGACATCATATCCATCAAAGAGGCCATGCGCGAACGCGGCATCGAACGCGGCGACTACCGCGAGTCTGCGATCGAAAAACTCTGCGAGTTTCTGATCAGGCTCTACCGCTCTTCGACCGACCCGTCATTTCTGACCGTTTACACCAAAGACACCGAAGTGATCACTCTTGAAGTCAGAAACATCGACCCCGCCGACCGGCTCCAGGAGCTTGTCTCCAAACACGCGGCGGCCATTCTGATCAGCGGAACGCTTTCCCCGGTCGATTCATACAAAAAATATTACTTCGGGAGTATGCCGGTCAAAACGCTTTCGCTGGCAAACTCGTTCCCCAAAGAGAACCGGATGGTCCTTGGGACCCGGGACATCACCACGGCATTTTCGAAACGGCAGAACGCAGAAAACACTCAGGCGATCACCGATTACATCCTTGCCTTTGCAAAACTTCCGGGAAATATTGCCATCTACTTCCCCTCCTACCAGCTCCAGAGCCGGTTTGCCGAGGCATGCGTCTCCAGGATCAGAACCAAACAGGTGTTCATCGAGCCGCGTGAGTCGGATGAGGCGAACGAAGCGCTCAAAGAGTTCATCTCCCTCCCCGGAAAACACAAGTCCGGCGTCCTTTTTGCGGTATGCGGCGGAAAATGGAGCGAAGGGCTGGACTATCGGGGCGATCAGCTGACCGCGGCAATGGTCATCGGGCTCCCGCTCGCTCCGTTCACGCCGGTTAGGCGGATGGTGAACAGTTATTACCGGCGCAAGTTCGGGGCGGAAGGAGAGTTCATCGCCTACACGCTTCCCGCGATCAACAAATCGATGCAGGCTCTCGGCCGGGTGCTTCGAACCGAGACCGACCGCGGTGTTCTGATACTCGGCGACCAGAGATTTCTGGAAGGCGATATCTTCCGCGGTCTTTCTCCCTGGATGCAGGCTGAGCTGAAGGAGTGTGACGTGGACACAGTGAAAAGCAAGCTTGCAAAATGGGGGAGTGATGCTTCAGGGCGGCTGTAGTTTCGGACTCTGGAAAGTTGCGGTCGATTACGACGGCCAGGCGGTCCACCGGGTCAGATTCGTCCGCACAGCGCCGGAAGGCCCGGTCCCGGTACAGTTCACCCGGTTCCTTGCAGGAAAAGGGACCGGTTTTTCTCCGCTGATCTCATCTGCGGTGTCGGGCGACGGGGTCTATTCGAAGATCTATCGTGCCGTATCACAGATCCCGTACGGCGAGACACGAAGTTACGGCGAGATCGCCAAAGAGGCCGGGACCCACCCGCGTGTGGTCGGAAACGCCATGGCGCGAAATCCTACTCCGCTGATCGTGCCGTGTCATCGCGTCATCGCAGCCGATGGAAGTATCGGCGGATTCTCCCCTGATCCGGAGATCAAAAAATCCCTTTTACAGCTCGAAAAAAACACGATGCGGCGGAGTTTTTCATAAAAATTTTCGGTCGTCTGCTGGCTTAATCTACCTGGAACGCAAATAATAAGGGACTGAAATGGACCTTCGTTTGCTCATATTCCCCCTCCTTGTCTTTCTCGGCGGCTGCTGCTACGGGCCTTCATCGCCCACGATAAAACTTGCATATGCCGCCGGTTTTTCATGGCAGGATCTGGTTATGAGCCAGTATTTTTACGGCTGGCTGATCCTTTCCATCATCATAGCCGGCTTTTACCTTGTCCGCCGCATGACAAATCAGCCCTCCCTCCGCACGGGTGATCCAAGACCGCTCGTTCGCCGGATCCCCGGGGTGTTTCTTGCCGGAGCATGTATCGGTCTTGTTACGGTGTTCTACTGTCTTTCTCTGCAGACCGTTCCCGCCTACATCTCAGTCATTCTTCTCTTTCAGTTCACCTGGATGGGGGTCCTGATCCAGACGGTCACCGAGCGGAAACTCCCTCAGCCGAAGATGGTCATCTCCGTGCTGCTTCTCGTGATAGGAACGTTCTTAGCTGCGGGTTTTGCCGGACTGGAAGGGCCGCTCGATCCTGCCGGCGTCATCTTCGGGCTTCTCTCCGCTCTGCTGTATGCAATCTATATGTTCATGCTCGGCAGAGTCGAGATCGGCATGCACCCGCTGAACAGAAGTTTTCTTATCCTCAGCTCCTCGCTTGTCCTGATGACGTTTCTCTTCACCCCGCGGTATTTCACGGAAGGAATATTCGCTTCGGGGATATGGCAGTACGGCATCATTCTGGGATCGATCGGCTGTGTTCTGCCGATGTTTTTGTTTGCGGTCGCCGCACCGAGGATATCGACCGGGATGACCACGATCCTCAGCTCGTCGGAGCTGCCGGCATCTATCATCTGTGCAGTTGTTATTCTTGGCGAATCGGTCTCCTGGATCCAGTATGCCGGAATTGCCCTGCTGTTCTTCGGGATCGCCTATCCTCAGTACCACCCGCCGGCCTGGCAGAAACAGATGCGGAAAGGAGCGGGTATGCATGTATTTCTGCATCCCCATGTCCGTCTAAAAAAGATCAGGTAAGTTTCGCACCGCAGGAACTGCAGAACTTCGTTCCCTGAGTGTACTTTGTACCGCAGTTTTTACAAAAACCGCCGCCGCCGTCTGCTGGACCTTCTGCCGGGGGTTTCAGCTCGTTGAGCTCGGCCCTTTTTGCGGCAGCTTCTTCCTGCAGTCCGGCGAGTTCAGTTCCAACATCCCCAAACTTTTCCAAACCCTCTGCCTCGACTGCCATCCTCCCGATACTGGCATAGATGTCGTTTTGCTTCTTCTCCAGCTGGCTGATCTCCGACTGGAGCTGGCTGGTCCTCATTGACTTCTTTACTTCATCAGCGCCGACTTTGGCACTGGTTTTCAGGCTGTCTATAAATGCACCCATGATACTCTCCTATTACGCCGGGTGAGATATATGCATATCTATCGCAGAACTGTTTCTGCAAGGATATCGTCCTCGATGAAACGCCCACCCCCGTTTCGTTCAGCTTCGACCATCGCTTCCAGCGATTCGCCTGCTTCCCAGTCCTCGTCCTGTTCCCAGCACAGCCAGCCGGCTGCCTTTTGGCTCGGCCCTCTCTCGACAGGTTGAGTTTTGGTCATCTGTCCGATCAGATCAGTGACGTCCGAAAAATTCTCCGGTGAACAGAAGATCACGATCTCTGTTTGTCTGTTTCCAAAAACGGTTATCTGCTGATCGCCCGGGATCACTTCAGTGATCTTTTCCCAGAGAAGGGCCTGTCTGCCCTGGATCTGTGCAAGATAATCGGTCCCTTTCACTTTATTTTTTCCGGCGCGAAATCCCCACAGCTGGGCAGCGGCCCCGCTTTTTTTGGATCTCAGTTCGGTTTTTGCAAAGATCCCGAGGTCGTTGACGACATAATCGACGGCAGTGTACCAGGTGCCTTTTTCCGGGGGAAGTTCCATGCTCCAAACAAGTGTGTCCATATACATACATGGACCGGATAAAAAATAAGTCTTGGTCTTTGTCGACTGCCTTGATCAGAGGGATTTTGGCGTGACGCTGATAACCGAGGTGTTGCCGAGGTCTAAGATCTCACCGCATTCATACGGGACCGGCGTCTGGAAGATCGGGCCGCCAACGGTAACGGTGTGATACTCGCCGTTTTCTCCGCAGACATCGATCCCGAGTTCCTTCATGTAGGCGACCATCTCGTGATCCAGAACTTTCCCGAGCAGATCCTGAGGGAGATCCGCATTTCTTATACATTTTATCACGCACTGATACCCAAGGTCGATGAGTTCGGTGGTATTTTCCTCACGGTTTCTGTGCCAAAGCGGATAGTAGGGAACAAGTCCTACGGCGTTACACCGCGCCATACCCCATTCCATGTGCTCCTCGATGTCGATATCCCCAAAGACACAGAGCTCTGCGCCGAGCTCTTTTGCACGGCGGAGTCCTTCTTCGAGTTCAAGATGATACTCCTCCCCGCCTGAAACGCATTTGATCAGAGGAATCTGGAGTGATTCTGAGATCTGGTCCAGAAGATCCAGATCGACTCCGTGGAACCAGGAGAGTTTTTCATCCTTGTTTACCATTACGACCAAACCGACGGGGGTATGTCCGGCGGCGATCATTTTGTGGAGCGAAAGCGTACTGTCCTTTCCGCAGCTGTATGAGATAACGAACTTCATTGGTTTTCCTCCAGGATCTTGTATAGTGCATCCATATCAAGGGACTCGCGCAGAGCATCCGCGAGCAGATCAAGCTGGTGTTCGCGGTAGGATTTGTCCGCAAGCAGGCTGTCGTCGCGAGGGACCGGTCCCGGGATATCCTCTTCCTGCAGATGGATGTCAAGTTTTGGAACAACGCCGAGGACCGGGACCCCGGTCAGTTCGGTGAGCCGGCTCGGGCCCGTGCCCAGATGTTTCGGGTCGCCCGAGAGCCGGTTTATGACAAAACCGCGGACGAGCTTTTTCGCCGCGTCGTCGAAGAGACCAAATGTACCGTAAAGCGAAGCAAATACTCCGCCGCGTTCTATGTCGCCGACAACGATGACCGGAGCGCTGATCTCTTTTGCAAAACCCATGTTGGAGATGTCACGGTCCATGAGGTTGAGTTCGGCGGCGGCTCCCGCCCCTTCGATGATGATATATTCGTATTCTTCTTCAAGACTGCGGAATGCGGACAGTACCTCGGGCATCAGCTGGACCATCTCTCCATACTTTTTGATGCCTGGGACCGGTTTTCCTCTGATGCACACCTCAGTCCCTGCGCCGCACGGTTTGACGAGGACCGGGTTCATTCGTCCGTCCGGTTCGATCCCGGCCGCTTCAGCCTGGACCGCCTGTCCGATCCCGATCCGATCTCCGGATTTTGTGATATAAGCTGCCGAAGCGAGGTTCTGCGGTTTGAATGGAGCAACACGGTGTCCGTCCTGAGCCAGGATTCGGCAAAGACCGGCTGTCAGGGTGGTTTTCCCGACATTAGACGTTGTCCCCTGTATCATGAGTTTTTTTGCCATTTCTGTCTCCTTTGAGGTCTTCGACGCTTTGATACAAATTATGTTGCTTTACTACTAAATATTTTTATGAGTTACGTGCGCGGATACGGAAACGTGATGAAGAGAAAGGCACCTAATCTTTTTTTACCGCACCGTATTTTTCGCGTGAGATCTTTCGTTTCGGCGAGATAATGACTGCAATTAAAAACACCAGTGCAAACAATACAGCTGTAAGCGGAGCTATAGGTAAATTAAGCGTAAATGCGATCCATGTCCCGACAAGACTTATACCGCCGGCAATAACGGGCGATGCGACCATCATCTGCTTGAGGGTCCCGCAGAACTGATATGCTATCGCCGCAGGTGTAACAAGCCAGACATACAGTAATAATCCACCCACAATTGGCATCGTCAAAGCAACCATCAGTGCAATCATAAACAGGAGAATATACATCATCGGGCGTGTTTTTATTCCGGAAATCTCCGCTATTTTCATATGGAAAATCATTGCTGAGATTTCCTTGTAGAATACTATCACAAACACGATGACCAGAAGCATGATAACAGCAAGTCCGTAGATCTCCTCCCGGTAAAGCGAGAGCACACTGCCGAACATGAGAGCCGAAGCATCGTATCCCATGCCGAGCTGGACCATCCAAGCATAGAAAAAAATAGCTACTGCCATCATTGCGCCAAATAATACACCAAGAATTGTGTCTACCGGCATGCGTGCCTTGTCGGAAAGCGGTCCAAGCAGAAATGCGATCAGAATGCTCCCGATAACTGCTGCCAGAGTGATATTCAGCCCAAAAAACATACCGACTGCTGCTCCGGCAAAAGCTCCGTGCGCCATCGTAAATCCAATTGAAGAGATCTTCATCTGGGTGATCAGAACCGCAAGTATGCCGCACCCAATTGAAGCAAAAAGCATGGCTTCCGTCGCGTGACAGACCATATTATTGGGAATAAGAAACTCAAGCATAGGAAAAAATCTATGATTCTGAGGTGAGTCTGACGGTCTGCTGAACACATTCCGGCGGAGTAACTTTGTTCAGAACGATTTGACCGGATTTCATCACGATTACTCGTACATCTCTTTTTGGCAGTGCGTCAAATGCATGTGATACTATGATAATCGTGACCCCGAGATCTGCAATCCTGCAGAGAACATCGCAGACATGTTCTCGGGTTGCAAGATCCAGGTTACTGAACGGTTCATCGAGAAGAAGGATCTCCGGATTCTTTGCGAGATTATGGGCAATGAGAACTTTCTGCTGCTGCCCTCCGGAGAGTTTTCCGATGTGGTTTTTTCTGAAATCTTCAATGCCGAGTGTTGAAAGAGCCGTATCCACCGCAGCATAATCCTCCTCACCCGGACGTTTGAAGAGACCGAGCAGACCAAATCTTGCCATGATCAGGACCTCTTCCACGGTAAACGGCGTGTAGGAGTCAAAATCAAAATTCTGAATGACATAACCCAGTTTTTTCCGGAGTTTGTTTCCTCTTATGAGGATATTTTCCCCGCATATCTCTACCGATCCGTTTACCACCGGAAGAAGTCCGGCAATAGTTTCAAGAAGGGTGGTTTTTCCGGCTCCGTTTGGACCGCCGACGATAACAAACTCACCAGGACTCACTGCAAGATTGATGTTGTGGATCACAGGGTGGGCTGCTCCCTCATACGTGGTGGTCACATTCGTCAGTCTGACGATGGCTTCACTCATCACAATTCCGTCACAACAAACAGATCCGAATCTTCCATTGAAAACATTGCCTCAGCAAAATATTCCAGGGCAAGTTCCGGGTCAAGAGACTCATAGTCTGATTTGTGTTTTACGTAGTTGCCGGGTTTTATCAGAATTGCCCGTCCGTCTGCATGCCTGAACATGACCTCGGGTGATGGGGAAGTTACTAGTTCGATGTTTCGTTTGCCAAGAGTACATCCGCTTCCAATCTGAATGCCGTCTGATAAACAGGATTCAGGTGTTGTCCCGGAACAGTAGACCGTTGCAAAAAGAGAGAATGGATCATTGTCAAAGTATTGCAGGGCAAATTTCCCCATACGGTATCCTAGCACGATAAAGGGACCCAGGTGTCCGTGAAATTTTGCAAGTTCTTGACTTGAGTATTCCCGCGGGAGTTCCATGTATCTGCAATTTTCATGCCACTTCATACATACTAATATAATTTTAAAGATAATAAAGTATGTTATTAATTATAATTAGTAACACAATTACTGATGAAAAATAAAAATGTTAGTTCCTTCTGTTATGGAAAAGTACCGCACAGGCAAGAGCACTAATGATAGGAATAGCCGCAAGTGGGGACTGGGTTTGGGTTTTGCTGTTTATATTTTCGGTGATGAGGGCCTTATTATATGCGTAATATTCAAGAATCGAATCGATGCCATCAGCTGATTTAGGGAGGTTGAGGAATATCACCCGCTCGCAGGGAATTTTTTCATCAGCTAATGCTTCGTGAATCGATTTTCCAATATCCTGACCCGCAACGATGTTTTCGATTACGAAAATTTTACCGCATTTTGCACCCTCTGCGATCTTTAGATACTTTGCCGGATTTGCGTGGATGTCATCAACGACTGCCTGGACTGTGTCCGGGCTTGGATATGAGGTAATAACATGCATTCCAAGCCAGGTTTCTGCCTGATTTTTGATACGGAATTGGCAGATGATCGGAACGTCGGAGAGAAGCTCCTTTTCAGCCGGAGTAAGGGTGGTTACCGTCGAGATTTTTTTCAGATATGCTGCAAGATTTGCATCATATGTGTCGGAATTTGCAGGGTCGGCCGTTTTCAGGATATAGGCGATCGTCTGCGCATAGCCGATAAGACTTGTCGGGTTATCATAGACATTTGTCGCGTTAGGAACCGCTGAAGTTGAAACCTCGTTTATCAGGCGCCAGTTAGTTTCTTTTCCAAAGTTGGTCTGTCTGAATTCTGTGACTTTAGTGATCGGAGTTCCATCCATGCCG
Organism: Methanocorpusculum sp.; assembly: GCA_034932965.1. GTDB lineage: Archaea > Halobacteriota > Methanomicrobia > Methanomicrobiales > Methanocorpusculaceae > Methanocorpusculum. Next base: position 592 of record JAYFOG010000100.1, on the reverse strand, counting down.
CCGCCCTGTCCTATAAAAAGATCAGCATTACTAATGAAATCACTGTTTTTCTGCAGGATCGCATCAATAGTATCACTAGAAATATGCACAGCGGTAGGTGGGGCCACATATATCACCGTAACTTTCTCTTTGCCGATCTCTTGAGCAACATCCCAAATATTCGGCATTGTCGTAACAACATTCAGCGCAGATGCCCCGGAGATCAGCATGCTGCAGATCAAAAACAGGGTAAGAATTATTCCAATCGATTTTTTCATGCAATTAAATTATAGTATCTTTCGTATAATTAAATTTAACTCAGGTAACAAAAAGTAATATTTTGTTCGTTTTGATAAAATTTGGAACAACTTCTGTGTTTGGCAAAAACATCTTCAGATGATATATTCAAAAAAGGGAGAATTCCGGGCTTGGAAAGAAACCAAATCCCGGGTTCATTGTTGGAAATAAATAATTGAGAATATCTATCAACCCTATCTTTTTTAGAAGACGTGAGCACCCCCTTGCTTTTCCGCCTCCCTCTCCCCAAAAAACAGATTCACATAACCATTTCCCTAATTTTCCCCTCTATTTTCTAAAAAAATTCGAAAGCTTA
>JAYFOG010000099.1:0-13040 GCA_034932965.1 Methanocorpusculum sp. | reverse complement strand
ATCGCCCATCACGCCGACACTGCGCATGTTCGTCAGCGCCGCAAAATACTGATTGATATCGCGGTCGATGCCTGCCTTCGCGACCTCCTCGCGGAAGATCGCGTCCGCATCCCGCACAACATCCAGCTTTTCCTTCGTGATGTCGCCAATCACCCGGATCGCAAGACCCGGGCCCGGGAACGGCTGACGCCAAACAAGATTTCCCGGGATCCCCAGTTCGAGACCCGCACGGCGGACCTCGTCCTTGAAAAGGACACGCAGCGGCTCGATGATCTCCTTGAAATCCACATTGTCCGGCAAACCGCCGACATTATGATGGCTTTTTATCACCGCGGCCGCTCCCGGACCCGACTCGATCACGTCAGGATAGATCGTTCCCTGCACAAGGAAATCGACCGTACCGATCTTTTTTGCCTCGACTTCAAAGACGCGGATGAACTCCTCGCCGATGATCTTGCGTTTCTGCTCAGGATCACTGACGCCGGCAAGTTTCCCGAGGAACTGATCCTCGACATTGACCCGGATCAGATTGATATCGAACTGTTCACGGAAGATCTTCTCGACCTCGTCCCCCTCGTTCTTCCTGAGAAGACCGTGATCGACGAAGATACAGGTCAGCTGTTTTCCAACTGCCTTGTGGATCAGCACCGCAGCCACGGAAGAGTCGACGCCGCCTGAGAGGGCGCAGAGAACTTTCTTGTCCCCGATCTTCTCACGCAGCTGAAGGACCATATCCTCAACAAACGACGACATCTGCCAGGTGCCTTTGCATCCGCAGACATCATAGAGGAAGTTTTTGATCATCGTCATGCCTTCCGGCGTGTGCATAACTTCCGGATGGAACTGAACAGCGTAGATCTTCTTTTTTGGATCCGCCATTGCCGCAACCGGGCACACGTTCGTGTGAGCAGTCCGGGCAAATCCGGCAGGTACATCGCTGATGTAATCCGTGTGACTCATCCAGCAGGTGGTCTCTTTCGGGACGTTTTTGAACAGAACGGACTCGTCAGTGGAAACGGACGTTCTGCCGTACTCGCGGGTCGCGGCAGAAGCTACCTTTCCGCCAAGGAGATAGGCCGTGAGCTGTGCTCCGTAGCAGATCCCAAGGATCGGGACACCGAGATCGAAGATGCCGGCGTCAACGGTCGGAGCGTTCTTCGCATACACACTCGCCGGTCCGCCGGTGAAAATGATCCCCGCATAGTTCCCTTCTTTGATCTCCGAAAGGGGGATCGTGCAGGGCTTCACTTCGCAGAAAACATGTGCTTCTCTGACGCGGCGTGCAATAAGCTGATTGTACTGGCCGCCGAAATCCAGAACTAAAATTGATTCCATGTTACTCCTTTCTCTGAAGATCGCGGCAGGTTTTTACAAACCCGATGAACGGTGCGGAAGGACGTGCCGGCCGTGATCTGAACTCCGGATGATACTGGGTCGCAACAAAATACGGGTGATCGGCAAGTTCGAGTGCTTCCATGCGTCTGCCGTTTTTGCCGACAAACTTCATGCCTTTTGCTTCGATCTCGCTGATGTAGGCCGGGTTGACTTCATATCTGTGTCGGTGGCGTTCGACGATCTCGGTCGCGCCGTAGAGATCGGCCAGACGGGAAGCCGGATCAAGAGTGACCGGGTAGTCGCCAAGACGCATCGTTCCGCCGAGATCTTCAACTCCTTCCTGTTCCGGGAGGAGCGCGATCGCGTGGGTCCCCGGCCCCATCTCTTCGCTCGTTGCATCCTTATAGCCGACGACGTTTCTCATGAACTCGATAACACAGAGCTGGAACCCGAGACATAGACCAAGAAGCGGCTTGTTGTGTTCACGGGCATACCGGATCGCAGAGATCATGCCTTCGATGCCGCGATTGCCGAATCCGCCCGGAATGAGGATCCCGTCCAGATCGGCGAGGTCTTCGGTCGTGTAGAGTTCTGCATCAAGCCAGTGGATAATGACTTCGGTGGAAAGAAGACGGCCGGCATGTTTGAGGGCTTCCTTTATAGAGATATAGACATCCTCGACACCGTATTTGGTGATGATGCCCACAGTGATGCGGTTGGTGTACTCGCGGGCGATCAGCGAATACCAGCTGTTGTCCGCTTTTCCCGGCTCAAGATGGAGCTGCTTTAACAGGACCTCGGCCATTCCCTCTTTTTCGAGTTCCATTGGAACAAGGTAGGTATCTGGCGCCGTCTGAGCGCTGATAACCGCGTGAACATCCACGTCGCAGAAGGAGGAGATCTTTCGTTTGGTGGAAAGAGAGACCGGCAAGTTGCTTCTTCCGACAATGATATCGGCTTCGAGACCGAGTTCGCGAAGAGCTTTGACTGAGTGCTGAGTGGGCTTGGTTTTCAGATCACCCATCGTATCGGCAGGCAGGAGAGTGACATGGACGAGGGCAAAGTCGCCGTTTCCATACTCCCAGTGCATCTGGCGGACCGCTTCCAGAAACGGCATGCTTTCGATGTCGCCGACGGTCCCGCCGACCTCGACGATACAGATCTCGGCATGGTTTCCGTCTTTGTCGACCCAGGACTCGGCTGCGTGTTTGATCCGGTCTTTTATCTCATCGGTGATGTGGGGGATGATCTGGACGGTGGCGCCAAGATAATCTCCGTGGCGTTCCTTGGAAATGACCGAGGAGTAGATCTTTCCGGTGGTGAGGTTGTGATCACGGGTCAGTTCGATGTCGAGAAACCGTTCATAGTTTCCAAGGTCGAGATCGGCCTCTCCGCCGTCTTTGAGAACAAAAACCTCGCCATGCTGAGCAGGGTTCATGAGTCCCGCGTCGATATTTAAGTAGGGATCGATCTTCACGCTGGTGACGTGATATCCCCTGTTGATAAGAATGCGGCCGATGGATGCAGCAGTGATGCCTTTTCCCAGTCCGCTCATTACTCCTCCGGTTACTACTACATATTTCATTTTTGCCCTTCCTTTTCCGAAATCAAATAATGCTTATCTATTGGTCCTGAAGAGTATTAAGAATACGGGAATGGGAGAGGGAAAAAATGAGGGCACGGCAGATGGGTCCGCAGACCGGTCATTCCCGCAACGTAACCAAAGAGACAGGACTGAATATTATTTTATCTTAACCAGCGAATAGTAGGTTATGATTCTGGTAGACTGGGAAATTGCAGACCATATCAAACGGGGGTACATCGGCATCGATCCATTCGATCCGGCGCTTGTTCAGCCCAACTCCCTTGATATCCGCCTGGGCAATCATTTTGTCTGGTATGAACCATGTGATGATGTGATCGATCCTTATCAGAAAGAGACGCTCCACACCCATACAAACGAACGCAAAGGAACCTATTTTGATATCCAGCCCGGACAGTTCGTTCTTGCAGAGACGCTGGAAACGGTGACGCTTCCCGACAACATCGTTGCCTCGATCGAGGGGAAGAGCAGTGTTGCCCGCCTTGGCATCGCCCTTCATCAGACCGGCGGCTGGATCGACGCAGGATTTTCCGGAACCATCACTCTTGAGATGTGCAACTCGAACTGCCGCCCGGTCAGGGTGTATGCAGGAATGCCGATCGGCCAGCTCGTCTTCTACGTGACAAAACGCTGCGAGTGCCCGTATGATAAAAAACCGGATGCAAAATATCAGAACCAGAAAAATGCCACGATCTCACGCTACGATAAAAATATGATGAAAAACGTGGAGTGAGATCCGCCTAATCCAGGAGATCCCGGACAGGGATCCAGCATATCTGTTTTTGCATATTCGAAAAATGCAGTTATATCACAGCAGCGGGTGTTTTTCACGTTTTCCGGCAAGAAGCGGCCGGCGCGTATACTTCGAGAGCCGCTCTGCAAGGATCCGGATGACATCATCAGCCGTGTCAACTCCAAACACACAGTCATCCGGGATGTCCGGATACCGCGGCTTGTCGTCGATCTTTTTATCAGCCACAACCGCGCCCCAGTCTGAAAACACGCCATCCTTTTTCACAACATCCGGGACACGGTATGCCATGATGAGCCGGTGCATCACCCAGGCATAGGAAAGTTCGGAGAGCGTACCCGATCCTCCGCCGACTGCGACGACCGCATCCGTGTTTGCCACGATGAAGTTTCGTGCATGATCCAGTCCGGTCGCGATCACGATATCAGTATACGGATTTGCCTGTGCCGGATCGTTCCCCGGAAGGACCGCGATAACATCCCCTTCTCTGTATGAGGGAGAGGCATTGGCCCCGCGGGAAACGGCTTCCATCACGCCGCCCAGCCCGCCGGAAAGCACCCGGTACCCGTTGGAAACCAGCGCATTTCCTAGCGAAAATGCAAACTGTTCTTTCGCACACCCGGGCTGTATCGCTGCATCTCCGATAACAGAAATAACCGGTCTCCTTGACATACCTAATCATGCGTTGTCCGGTTAGAAGAATATTCTCACCCAAAAACGCCCATCCGCGAAGCTAAAGTAACACAAAAAAGGTTTGGAGCTCTTTGAAATCGTTTTATTTCAAAGCGCAGGTCCCGACGCAGGGCTCCTTCTCCGGGACAACCAAACGATAGGCATTTGCAAGGACCGACGAGTTTGCAAGAAGACCGGCGACCAAAACCGCTTCCAGGATCTCCTCATTGGTGATCCCCATCTTTTTTGCGACCTGCATATGATACGACGTACAATGATCACACCGCAATGCGGCTCCAACGGCAAGGCTGATCAGTTCCACGGTTTTCGGCGGAAGTGCGCCTGCCTGCGTCACCGCATTTTTGTACAGAAGATGCGAGATAAGAGCTTCCGGACAGGCCTCCATTTTCTGATAGATCAAAGGCGAAGTCCCGTACTCTGCTTCGATCCGTGCGAGCCACTCGGATGCAACGCGTTTCGCTCCGTCTTTTTTTACTTCCGCGATCGCCTCTTCAAAATTCATGTCGATGTCTACCATGCTCTCATACCACTATATTTGTTTCCGAAAGCGGCTTAATGCGGATCAGAATATAATCCCTCATTCGTGAGGGCAGAACATCTGCCACATCACCGACTTTTACCTCATCCTCGATCACCAGATCGCGGATCTTCTGTGCATACGCAGGGTAGGATAGTTTTACCCGCAGCCCATTCAGCTGAACAGCGATCGGGGACGGAGAGTAGACCTCCTCGATCTCGGGAAGTTCCTGTTTGATAAGTGCCTGAAGCCTCGCCGGAGAGACCGAAAGAGGATCGTTCGCGATCTCCTGCCGGCGTGCCTCGATCACTTTTTTCACTTCATCGACCACCATATCGAGCCGGTGGATGTCCGCTTCGGTCTGGGTCCTGTGCATGAACCGCCCAAGACCCCCGACATACCCTGCGACCGGCGGATCCGTCTGCTTTACGAGGACCTCACGTTCGGGACCTCCCGTCAGAATAACCGGGACCGTGATCCCGTATCTGAATTTGGGGAATTTCTTCTCGATACAGGAGGCAAAGTTGCCAAGAACGAAGATCGCGATATCATGTTCGTTGATGAGATCACGTTCCTCATCATTCATCTGCGCGATACGTTTGCCAAAACCGCGTGCCATCCCAAGCATATTCGACTTTGAACCGTGACTGCGCAGATACTCGGCGACATCGCATGCCGAATGCGGAAGGTGATGGATCTCCAGACTTGGGATCACAACAGCAATCTCGGTCCCTACAAGCGGTGATTCGATCACCTCGCCGGCGAGAGGGCGGGAAAACGTTATCAGATGTTTGATGTCCTCTTTGGGCATCAGGACCTGGAGAACGACCTCACTTGCGATATTATGCCGCTGAACGATATACCCGCCGAGATCCTCGATGTAGTCGATGATCTCGTCAAGACGGTACACACCCCCCTTATACGTAACAGGGACAAGGATCATTTCAGTGCTTCCTCCATTCGTGCAAACCTGTCCGCGATGATCTTCTCGACATCGGCCGCAGGCAGAGTGTTTTCGCTCGCGGCGTAGGAGAACCGGTTCTTACCATAATTCTCACGCCTGACCTTGAATCCTTCCGGGGCGATCACCTGGATCGCATAGATGAGATCTTTAAAAAGCGACTCGGCCGGATCAACAACGACCCAGTCCCGGAGATCCTTTGGGATCTCCGCATTTTTGATGATGACAGTGAACCGGTCCGGCTGGTCGACATTGTCGTGACCAAGTTTCTGCCACAATATTTTCAGCATCGCGGCAAGATAGGTCTCATCTCCTACGGCGATCGTTGCATGATCATCCTGAAACAGTACATTGCCTACATCCGAGATTTTTATTACGGTGCGCGGAGGACGGATGAAACCTGCAGCTACAAAAAGGGGATACTGCGGATCGATATAGATATGCAGACCCTCCACGATACCGAGAAGGTTGTGATCCTGCAGTACAGTCGTGGCGATCTTAATGTAATTGTCCGATCCGTCTTCGGTGCATTCCACCTCGAAGTAGTCCAAACCTGCCATTTACGCCTCCTTCACCTTTTTATCAGCAAAGCCTGAAGAAATCAGCGCACCGCCGACCGCCCCGATGTACTGGGAATACGGAGGGACAACGACTTCGGTCCTCAGCATCCGGCCCATGGCGCGGACGAGTCCCTGGATAAGCGATGAGCCGCCGACCATGATCACCGGCTCCTTGATGTCGACTTCCTGGAGCTGCTGTTCATACACTTGCTGGGCAACGCTGTGACAAGCCGCGGCTGCAACGTCCGCCGGCTTATATCCTGCAGCAAGAGCATTGACCAGCGACTGTGTTCCAAACACGATACAATAACTGTTCATCGGCACATTCTCGCCGCCTTCGCTTTCCATCGACAGAGCGCCAAGCTCGGTGATATCGATCCCGAGGCGTTTTGCAGTCATCTCAAGGAACCGCCCGGACGCTCCGGCGCAGATGCCTCCCATCGTGAAGGAACCGGGAATACCGTCGTTCACACTGATGGCTTTATTGTCCATACCGCCGATATCGATGACGGTCGCAAATCCTTTCTGGGCATTTGCGAGATACACTGCTCCTTTCGAGTTGACAGTCAGTTCCTCCTGAACGAGATCAGCTTTGATATGTTTGCCGACAAGGAACCTTCCGTATCCGGTCGTTCCGACAGCTTCTATGTCGGAGATCTTGAGTCCTGACTCCTCAAGAGCGAGAGCGATGACCTCGTCTGCACTTTTCAGAACATCGGTCGTCGGCCTCCACCCGGTCCCGATGATCTTGTTATCCTGCATGATGATGCATTTCGTGGTTGAAGACCCGGAGTCCACGCCCATCGTGGTTCCGACCTGGACCTCACGAGCCATCAGTGCGCGGCGTTTTGCTATCGTGGACAGGGCTTCGAGTCTGGTGAGAAGGGTCGATGCGCCGGTCCGTTCATTGAACGAGTAGGAAACGACCGGGATCTTTGAGTTCTCCACGATATATCGGCGAAGCTCATTACGAACGATCGCCGCCTCGGCACAGCGGAAACAGCTGGCGATAAAAATACCGTCCGCCTCGATCCTTCCTTCTACGATCGCCTGGGCGCGTGCGATGGCAAGTTTCAGATCCGGGCTTTTCACCGGAAGACCAAAGTCCTTGTAGGCGCTTTTTACATCCTTCAGCGTCACATCAGGATAAAACATCCTCGCGCCCACAGTCTCTGCTGCGGAAGTGATCTCGTTTTGGATACCGCTGTATTCTGCTCCGCAGGTGATCTGGGCGATCCGTACCGGCTGATCTTTTGCGCTCATTGTTTAACCTCCAAGTCTTTGAGAAACTGTTTGATCTGTGCGACAAAGGTCACACCCTCTTCTTTCGAAGCAGGATACCGGAGTTCGAGTTTCGGCATCTCTTTTTCCCGAAGCATGAATACAAGAAGTTCATTTGTCCGTGCGCAGCCCATACAGCCGAATGCCAGCTCCGGTTCATCGATGATGATGGCCGCCTCTGCCTCTTCTACAAGAGGGCCATAGAGGGCCATCCTTCCTCTTATCCCTGAAGGGACCTCGACTGCCGCCCATTTCAGACCTTTCTGAGGATCATCTGCGGTCATCTGGATAGGAGGCGAATCAAACCCCGGGGTCTGAACATGTTCACGGATCGAAAGAGCCGATCCGAGCGGTTTGTGGCCGAACCTCTCTACAAGGTCGGATAAGATGAGGCTGGTTGCCGGATAGATGAATACTTTTGCCATTATTTTTCCTCCGAAAAAAGTTGTTCGAGGATATCTGCATCAAGAGGTTCTTCAAGCGGCAGAGGAACTCCTGCTGCTTTTTTCAATGATGCTTTTGTCAGTTCCTGGGTCTCTTTCAGTCCATGGGAGATATACCGGATAAAACTCATTTCATATTCGTGCCCAAGATACCCGGGTCTTGCCCCGCCGAGATCAGCTCTGCAGCGCCGTGCATCTCCCGGAGGGAATCCCCGGTCTTTTACGAAGATCCGGTAGGGATCAAGACCGCGCAGATGATCTATGATACGGGAAACATCGTCCGGCATGCCGGTGATCTGGCACCCGAAACAGGTCTCTTTGATCATAACGCCCTGAGCTATCTCATAGGCGGCCGTTGCGATATCCTGAGGGGTCGTGTTTGGGGAGTCCACGAACACATACTTGGTCACGGTCCCGACATACTCCGGAACGTAAGGTTTCATTCCCTGACCTCCCGAATATAGACTGTCCCGCCGTCTTTCATCAGATGGAGTTTGTCCATATCGATAACGGTCCCAATGACGTTCGTTCCCTCAAAGGGCTCTCCGGTCGGTCCGTACTCCTTGTTTTCGACCACCCTTACACCGACCATCCCGACTGCATGTCGGGAATCGTTCGTTAATGCAAGAGTATTGGTCCTGACCGGTTTTTTCGGCGTGTTCTCCGGGATGATGTTTGTTCCGCTTGAGAACGGCGGCTTAAAGAGATACATCTCATCCTCAAGATTATAAATAAGCGGCATGGTCCCGACCGCATACCGTTTCAGGCCGGTGACCCGGCGGAACAGATCGACCGAGCGCGGTGCTTTTTTATAATCCAGAGAGATGTCGATGACATTGTCCAGACCCATAGTAAAGAGCGAGATTTTTCCCTCTTTCAGGACCTCAAGCGTTGTCTCCGGTTTCTGATTGATGACGACCCTTCCGATCAGATCACGGTTGTCGGCCATCACCTTCAGACCGCGATTTTTCGCAAGATCCACCGCTTCTCCGAGTGGGAGGCCGCGCAGATCAAGCAGCTCGGGAACACATCTTACCGACAGGGTCGTTTTGTCGGTTGAAAATTTGGCAAGCTCTATACCCCTGGTAACCGACCCGGTTCGGGTATGATTCTGATTGCTTGGAACATCGCGTGTGTAGATATAGAGAGCACCCGAACCTTTTCCTGCAGTTCTCACCGTTACGGTTCCTTCGCGTCTGGATTTCTGGCGTTCCTGCGCAGCGTAGAGTCGGCCTTCGGTGTGATCCCTGATAAAAGTGGATGCAGTCTGATCGATTCGGAATCTGCTCTCACGCAGGCAAAAGAGCATATGTTCAACCGATTCGGTACAGGCGCAGTCTATCTCCGCATGATTATCACTATACCCTTCCGCGGTGATGACCAGCTCGGAAAATATCTGCATGCCGTCTTTCACTTCAGCCGAGAGATCGGCTGTCACTTTTGCATTGGTCGAGTCAGTACTGGAAAAGACCTCCTCGATCCGTGTGATACTGTCGCCGTTTTTCCAGCGGTTGATGATCCCAAGACCGTAGATGACTTTTCCCAAAACGGCTCCTCCCTTGGCAGCTCCGTGATCAGCCACATGTTCTCTGCGGGAAAAGGTGAGATAGGCATTCTGCGAATCGTAGCCTCCCGAACCCAGACAGACCATGCCCCGATCATAGCGGTATGGTGTCTTGTCGGGAACAAACTCCTGAGGAAAGGGTCCAAAAGAGACGGCATTTTTATCCTCGAAGTGTACCCGCAGATTTTCTTTCACATCCCCGGTCGGCAGAGGGAATGCGGTTTTTTTTGCCAGTTCGATCACGATATCTCCGGCGGTCGTTGTCAGACGGAGATGGGAGGTTTTTGCCCGGGAAACACTGCCGGGCAGAAGAAGGATAACAGAGGTCCCCAGCGGCTGGTCTGGGAGGAGATCCTTGACGGTTGTTGTTTCCGGAACGGTCTTTTGTTCACCGTTCAGAAAAATCCGGATATCGGTCATGATACGGACCTACATCTCAAACATTTCATCGGTCGTTTCATGCAATGCTCCTTCAGTCGCTTCCGCCTCCGGAGCTCCTCCGGCGAGGGTCACCTTTTTCGGAGTGCCGGTTTCTGCCCGCGCCCGTTCCTTTTCGACAGCATTTCGCATAACGATCTTTTCATCCTCGGAAAGGTTGTCGAGCACCTCGTGTGTCGGACCAATGCTGATGATCTTGCCGCCACGCATGAACATACATCTGTCGCAGACATCACGGACAAACTCCATATCGTGGGAAACGATCACAAATGTCTCTTCCATCTCTTCGCGTGCATTCATGATCGAGTGCTTGACATCGACTTTGGTGATGGGGTCCATCGTTCCCGTCGGTTCATCCAGAAGGATGATGCGCGGTTCGCGGATCAGGATCTGCGCGAGAGCTACCCGATGTTTTTCTCCTTCCGAAAGACTTGCGGGCAGTCTGTGCAGAACATCTTTTGCCTTCTTTTCAGTGAAGCCGGCCATTCGAAGAGTGATGAGCGCTTTTCTGGTCGCAAGTTCTTTGGGGAACTCCAAACCGATAGCATCGGTCAGGTTGTCGATGACCGTTCTGTGGGGATACAGGTCATACTCCTGGTGCAGGAGACCAATGTATTGTTTTGCCCGTCCGCGGAAGAGATACCCGGGTTTTGACATATCGATCCATTCATCCCCGATCCTGACATTGAGTTTTCCGGATGTGGGTTCATACAGACCTGCGATCATCTTGGAGAGCGTGGTTTTGCCTCCGCCTGATACGCCGATGATCCCGAAGATCTCGCGTTCGTTGATCTCGAAGGAGATGTTGTTCACTGCATTGATAACGCCCCGGTCGACAGCGATGAATTTTTTGAGCAGGTTTTCCGCATGGATGATCGGATCGCCGAAGATCTGGTCGGTGTATACACGGTCGTCGTGATATCCTTTCATGAACTCTTCAACGATTTCGTCGGGTGTGCCGATCCGGGTTATTTTTCCATCGTCCAGGAGCACTGCCCGGTCGCAGACATCCTGCAGTACCTGGGAAAAGTGGGAGGTGACGATCATTCCCATATTGTTTTCCTTGGCGGCTTTCTTCAAAAGATCATGAACGATCCTGGCCGTTTTCGGATCAAGGGTCCCGGTTGGTTCGTCAGCACATAAAAAGAGCGGTTCTCTGGCAAGCTGACGTGCTAAGACGACACGCTGTTTTTCTCCGCCTGAAAGATCACGGGAGATATGCATCATCCGATGGGTGAGTCTGACTTCATCGAGTAAGTCCGCAGCCCGCGAGATGGCTTTTTCTGAGGGGTAGTTGATGTCGTCTAGAGCACGGAGAACGTTTTCGATGACACGGTCATCCCCGTAGAGGGCAAACGTCCGCTGGAACATCAGCGAGGTCCGTGCCATGATCTGCGCTTTGAGTTTCTCGTTTTCGGGGTTCCAGAAATCGATATCTTGCGCAGCAAGCGTCTCACCGCAGGCGGGGCAGGGTTTTCCGGCATCACTCAGGAACTCGATTTTTCCGCATTTGGGGCAGCGGGATATATGATAGATGATTGTTCCGGACGTTGGGGCCTGGTCGATCCCACGGATCAGATGGATGAGTACGGTCTTCCCGCAGCCGCTTCTGCCGATAACACCAACGATCTCTCCTTCGGAGATCTCCAAATTGATGTTATCCAGGACCCTGACCATTTCGGTTGATTTCTCGATACAATCTTCCGTTGAGGCTGGAAAGTCCATGATGAGGTCCTTTATTGTGATAAACGGGGTTTTCATATGTTCTTCCTTCTATAATGGTATGTGTTTGTTTTACGGAGTTATTAGTTTTTAGAAGCAGGTCCGGGTACCTGCCGCGGAGGAATTCTCCGCATCCGGGATGCTGCCGGCAGATGAGGATATTATATTTGTGCAATACGGAGACCGATATCTGGCCTCACGAATCCTCTGTGTTCAGTTTGTCTACGATCCCGATCACGTCGCGTATATCATCGATGATATAGGACGCCTGTTTGCAGAGTGCATCGGGCCGTTCTCCTTTCTGCTGGACGGTAAGAATCGAAACATCGGCAGCCCGCATGGCAGAGAGGTCGTTGATCCCGTCTCCGACCATGACGACGACATCATATTCATCCTTGAGATTCGTCACGACCCTTGCTTTCGTGACCGGCGTTGCGACGCCGTGGACCCGTTCCCGGGGGATCCCGATCTTGTCTGCGATCAGTTCGAGTTTCGAGGTCCGGTCCCCGGAAGCGATATAGACCGCCACGCCTTTCAGATGCAGCGCAGAGATCATCTCTCTTACTCCCGGAAACGGATAACCGGCGGCGGCGATCGTGAACTCGATCTCTCCTGTCCGGAGATTGACGATGATGCCGGTATTCATCGCAAATGACTCGGCTTCCCGGGAAACGATTTTCCAGCAGGCGCGAATGACCTCCTGCATGTCAAAGACCAGGCACACGGGATCGGAAAAAAGGATCGCCGCCACGCATTCGGCATCGATGATCTTTCTCCCGCAGCTGATGCCGAAGACCACATTGATCTCCTTGAGATACTCGGAGAAATTCTTTTCCGGAGGGATCTGCATCATCTCGGTCGAACTGATATTAAGAAGAACAAGAATGCGGTCCGGATCCTCGAACGTCAGCATTGTCGTTTCCGGACTGTTGTTCAGCAAGAGACCGCTTTTTATATTTTTGACGGCACGATTCGTTTTCAGAAGCGTTCCGGCACTATCAAAAACTACTCCGACAGACATTATCCTCCTGTTTTTGGATGGAACATGGTTCGACCCTCAGTTATTTAATCTTAGACTCCAATCAGTAATATAAATGAGCATCAACGACACAGCCGATAAAATCATCTCGATGGAGATTCGCGGCGCCGGAAAGATTGCCCGGGAAGCAGTT
>JAYFOG010000098.1:0-3986 GCA_034932965.1 Methanocorpusculum sp. | reverse complement strand
CGGACCGAATCAGAGATTCAAGAGAGCAAGCATCGTCTCCAAGATTGAGAGCCGCATGGCAAACAATCCGCAGCAGGGACGCGGACGCGGACGCGGGCCGAAGATCGCAGATCAGCGTATCCGCCGCCGGATCCGCCGCTCAAAGAAATCGATGATGGGCGCAAAAGCAAAAGCAAAGCGTTAACATTTCTCATCAATTTTTTTCATCAACATCAATACATGATGCGGAATCCCGCGTCATTATTTTTCTCTTGTTTTAGAAACCGGCAAACATTTGTGTACCCGTTCAGCTAAAGAAAATTATTTTCGAAATACCCGCAGAGCATGTCGAATAAAAAAAATAGCCGTCTTTTTTCGGATCAGGACCCAACAGATCAAATCAGCTCGCCGATCAGATAATGGCGCCGGTGTCCGGTTATTTTTACCCGTATCTCTGTTCCGATCGGGATATCTTCCATAACCACGATGTTCTGATAGGTCCGATCGCGTGCAGTAACACTTCCCATTTTGACCACTTCAGTAACGACTGCCGTCAGAACACGACCGATCATCCCTTCATTGCCGGCATCATACACCTCGTTTGCTGCATTGGTCAGCTCACGTGACCGCTGTTTTTTGATCGGCTCCGGGATTTTTTTCATCTTTGCAGCAGGCGTGTTCGGACGCACGGAAAAGCGGGTAATGTTCACCTTCCCGGGCCGTGTCCGCCGGATCTGCGCAGCTGATGCCGCCGCATCTTCATCCGTTTCACCGGAAAACCCGGCGATGTAATCAGTACTTATCCGGATATCAGGAAATGCTTCCCGCGCCCTTTGACAGATCTCTTCATACTGGGCGGAGGTGTAGCGCCGGCCCATCAGTCTGAGAACAGGATCCGACCCGGACTGAACAGGGATATGCAGAAACAGAAAGATCTTCGGATCTTTCAGCGCTTCAAGAAAATCATCCAGTATCGGCAGAAGCGTATCCGGATTTGCCATACCGATCCGGATCATAAAATGACCCGGGAGCTTGCAGAGAGCCTTCAGAAGATCCGGGAGTCTCTGTCCGTCATTTCGGTCCATCCCCCAGGATGAAGTGTCCTGGGCGGTCAGCTGGATCTCTGTCGCTCCTGCTTTGATGATGCTCCCGGCCTGCCGGAGAATATCCTCTGCCGGAAAACTTAACAGTTTTCCCCGCGCGAGCCGGGTAATGCAGTAAGTACAATGACCATTACATCCCCGTGCGATCTGGAGAACGGCATTTGTGCCGGGATGCGCCGTTGCGACCTCCATATAGCACGAATGGATGAAAGCCTGATCAATGACATGTATATGCGGGTATCTGCTTTCGAGAACCTCTTTTGCGACCGGCGGCAGACACCCCGTAACAAACAGAAGTTTGTCTGCATACAGATCCAGCCGTTCATACATGTGCTGCTCGGTTTTATCGATCACCACACAGGTATTGATCAAAACCGCATCAGCCTGTTCTGCCGACAATGCCGGAACACACCCCTGACTCCTGGCTATCTCCATAAGCTTCTCGGTATCTCCGGCATTATAGGTACACCCGTAGGTTTCGGTAAAGAGGGAGAGGTTTTTGAGAAGCTTCAGTGATCCGGCGGTTTGTGCATCCATGAGTACCTTACTATTTTCTGCCCGCAGATAAATAATTAAATAGTATTCAGACCATCATTCTAAAACGGAAATACATAATATGGGAAACATACATAAACCCGGAATAACCCGAAAAAACAAGTATGTAAAAAAAGCCACGCGGTTTCCAAAAGAGTCGGGAAGATATTTTAACCGTGAGTTGTCCTGGCTCAAATTCAATGAAAGGGTATTATTTGAAGCGGAAAATACCGACAATCCCCTCCTTGAACGGGTGACCTTTCTCGGGATCGTCGCCGGAAATCTTGATGAATTTTTTATGGTTCGTGTGCCTGCGTATCAGAAAGGCGCCACCTACTCGGCTGATGAGTACAGCGAAGTGATCGGGAGCAGCACCCAGCTGGAAATGATCTACTCACGCGTCATTATTCTGATGCGCCATATGGCTCAGGTGTGGAACGATGATCTGGTGCCAAAACTCGCCGCTGAGGGGATCTATTTCATCAGGTATGCTGACTGCAGCGATGAGGAGAAAAAAACATTCAAAAAAGAGCTCGAGGAGGAGTCGTTCACCATTCTCCGGGGAGACCGTTTCTCCGACATTCAGCATGACGAATATCTCCACGGATTTGCCATGCTCGTTCAGACAGACAAAGGAAGAGCCGTTATCCCTGTCCAGAGGATCATTGATGAGAAGGGGAGATTCGTACCGGTGGGTAATCGGAAAAATACATTCATATTCCGCGAGGATCTGCTGAAAAAACATATTTCATCACTGTTTCCGCATGAAACCGTTTACGCCGTGATGCCGGTGCGTCTGACGAGGGATTCGGATCTCGATCTCAAAGGCGACGATGCCGATGATCTCATAAGCGCCATCATGGATGCACAGAAAACCCTGGCGAAACGGTATCCAAGCAGACTTGAAACGCTGGACACCATGCCGTTTGGCTACATGGCACCTCTCGTGGATGCCCTTTCCCTCGTCCCGGAACTTGTGTATGATATGGCCGCCCCCCTTGGTCTCATCGATCTGAAAGAGTTCCCGGTAAAACGCCCGAACCTGAAATTTCCCCCGTATACCGCATCCCTGCCCTCAGGACTGTCCGGAAAAATATTTTCCGCGATCGCCAAGAGAGACAGGTTCATGTTCAACCCGTACAACAGTTTCGACGGGCTGATCCGTTTCATGTCGGCAGCAGCCGGCGACCCCCAGGTCGTAAAGATCCAGATCACGCTCTACAGACTGGGTTCTGAGTCTCCGGTCATTGATGCGCTGATCGCTGCGGCGAAAAACAAAAAAGATGTCACTGCGGTTGTCGAACTGAAGGCGAGTTTTGATGAGGAGACCAACTTCCGCTGGGCAACGAAGCTCAAAGAGGGGGGAGTGAACGTCATTATGGGCTATCCTGGCGTCAAAGTCCATGCAAAATGCTGTCTGATCACCAGGATCGAGAATGGACAGATCGTCAGGTATGCAAACATCTCCACCGGGAATTACAATGCAAATACCGCAAAAATTTACTCAGACATGGCGATATTCACGGCAAATACCGAGATCTGTACTGATGCGGCTGCGTTTTTTGCAATGCTTTCCGGTTCTTTTCCTTCCCCGGTCTACCGCCGGCTGATCGTGAGTCCGAACTCGATGAATCAGGAGATCATCAGTAAAATCCGGCGTGAAGCAGAGATTTCCGGGGTCAACGGGCGTATCATCATGAAGATGAACTCGCTCACCGATCGGGACATCATCAATGAGCTGTATGCCGCCTCACAAAAGGGTGTCAGGATCGATCTCTCTGTACGCGGGGTCTGTATGCTTAGACCCGGAGTTGCAAATCTGTCTGAAACGATCCAGGTAACTTCTGTTGTCGGAAGATTCCTGGAACACGCCAGGATGTATTATTTTGAAAACAGCGGAGATCCGGAGGTGTTTATCGGCAGTCCGGACATGATGCCGAGAAACCTGCACCGGCGTATCGAGATCCTCTGCCCGATCCTCGATAAACGGATCAAGAAGGTGCTCATACAAAAGATCATCCCGGAGTTCATCGACGATCAGGTGAAAGGTCACACGCTCGATGCGTACGGAAGATATCATCCGCCTGAAAGAAGACCCGGCGAGCTGAGTTCCCAGCAGAAGTTTATTGCGATGCAGAAGGCGTGGAGATAGCATCCATCTTTTTTAGTTAGGAGTTACGCGGTGGGCTTTCTCATGCTTCCACACCCAACCATATACTTCCCGAATTATATTCTCACAATCATCACATAGTTCCTGTCTGAATCCTTCATTCCAGATGAACTACCTGAAAAGCCCAAATGGGCAAAGCCCATTTGAGGCGGCACACAAGCCGAAGGCTTGCACGCAACGTATAGGGGCCTCAGCAAATA
>JAYFOG010000097.1:0-4814 GCA_034932965.1 Methanocorpusculum sp. | reverse complement strand
TTTCATATCCATCAGTTTATTGATGGTCACCAGGTGACCGAGGTGAATCTCGCCGCTTGGTTCATAACCGGTATAGACCCGTTTTGTTGGTTTGTTCAACAAAGCTCTGAGTTCGTCTTCGGTGACGATCTCAGCCGTATTACGGGTGACGAGTTCGTATGCGTCCATATCCCGATATGTTGTCTGTGAAATACTATAAAGGATGTGTGACAGTGTGTGGACCGGGCTACGGTCTAACATATAGACAGGAAGAATGTTCATTCGGGAAATTTGTATGCTGTTCTCGAATTATGATTTAAATAGGAGTAACGCGGTGTGGCTCCAGTTTGGAAAGGAGGTTGTTGGGTGTAGATAGATGAGAAAAACCAACCGCGAATCGGCGCGAATCCGCCCTTCGGGCGAATCAAATCGGATTTGCTTATCCTCACTTTCGCAATCCAGCTTCGCTGTCTTGCTCATCCCTTCATCGGGATCGTTCGGGCAAATCCTGTCGGCGCCCCGGCGGCTCCTGTAAGGAAGAGGTTCATTCAGCATTAATAAATGAGTGAATTGTTCTTTTCTGACAATCTCAAAATGAGAAGAGAAAGGGAAATAACCATCGGGAGGCGCTGGGGCGCCGACAGGATTTGCCCGAACGATCCCGATGAAGGGACGAGCAAGTCGAGGGCGGGGTGAGCCGATAGGCTCGCCCTTAGCTGAGCAAACCGAAGGTTTGCGAGCAAGGCTTTGCCTTGCGAGAGACTTGTGAGAGTGAGGATAAGCAAATCCGATTCGGGGAGCAAGCCAACGGCGTGCGGGAGTCGCGCCGAGTCGCGGTTGGTTCTTTCTCATGCGCCCACAATAATCCCGTACCCGAAATCGAAGTCCACCTCATAAGTATGTGAGTTTGGTTCGGTTAAGCTCACACCGCGTAACTCCTATTTGAAACAAATATGGGTCTCAGAAAATAGGATATCACGCCGCGGGCCGACTCGCAAGTCTAACGACTTGCTCAGCTGAGATCGCCGGAGTCGCGGCCCCGCACCCCAAATCAAAAAAATATCTCCCATTCCTCCGCCCCTGTCCCCCTTTTCGTGAATTTCGTGTGATGCCCGCCGGAGAAAAACATGAGATGGAAAAACCAATACGACCTCCCTCCGCCAGCAGAACCTATATCGACTCCCGCGGTGATACGATACTACCAGGGTCATCCGGAAATGAAAAACAGACACTCGCCCCCGAGTGAATGGAAAGAACTCAGTGATCATCCTGCTTATGACAAAACAGCAGCCGTTCTCCGTGCGGGAAAAATCACCTGGTACTGCGAATATACGGACAAAACCGCCAGCCGTCATACGATCCTCTTTCTCAACCCGACGTTTTGGAACACAGCCGGCAGCTTCACCGCAGATCAGACGGATCTCATGAGATCCCTCATCGGTCTTGCAGCTGACGAGCCGCGAGAATACGTCGATATGATCTCCCGATACCTCAGAACCGCGTTACAGACGGCTCAGGTTCTCTGGAACAAACAGACGGAGTTCTGCCGTTTTTATTGTGGAACCGATGTCCTGGACGGCGGACCATTCGAATCATGCGATATCTATTCTGCTCCCCGGGACACAAAAGTGTCCGCGGATCTGGATAAATATCTCGAACGGAATGCAAAAGAGCTCCGTCGCCAAACCGCAGAGTTCGAAGCTTCGATCCGATCGAAAAACGCGGAGAAAACCATCGGCTGGAAGAAAATGTTCCCGGGCGACAACCGCCTGCCGGGATCATTTCAGGAGTATGCGGGTTTGTATTTTGAACGGAAAAATGCGATCCTTGCAGGCATCCAAGAAGTTCGTACGTTCCTTGCGGAGCTGCGGGAGGTCACAGACCTATTTGACGAAGGAAAATACAAAGATGTCAAAGGATTCTGCAAACTTGCCGATGAAAATGATTTGCGCCGAAATGACGGTTCACTCGATCCTGCCGGGTATGTATAGGAGGGTTTCAGTACCATTATTCCGCCCTCAGGTATGTGTGTATGTAGACATATGTGTTAAAAAAACGATGAGGGGGTAAGGACTACGTCCGTAAGTAAGTAAATACGGGAAGAAAATTGCTCATCAATCACTTTTTTTTTATAAGTATAGTACATAGTTTGTTTTGTACAGAAGAGAGAGAGAGAGAGAGAGAGAGAGGAAGTAAAAACGCATTTGTCTATGTGTGTATGTAAGTACGTCTTTCCTTACGTCCGGACGTAGTCGGGAGGGGGGTATCGTTTTTTTTTATTTTGTGTATGTAGGTACATGCGTAGATACACACGCAGCATTTCGCGGCATGCTCTCAATCCAATTCGGGATCCCGGGATCATTTCCCGGGATCGTTCTCCGGAAACATTTCCCCCGACGAAATTTTGTCCAGACTTTCCACTCGCAAATAAGTGTTTCCACTCCATTTTGACCTTCCGGCAACCATTTTTGACAGTTTTTTTGATGGTGATTTTTCGTGGGTAAATGTCGAAATCGCCAGCATTCGGCGTATATTCTCCTTGTGGCAGGATTTCTCCCCTCCCGAAAGAGGGTATTTTTGATCGGCGGACGGTCATTTTCGAATCGAAACGGTGGTTTTCGAGTGAAGACTGAGTAAAATGAGAGTTGTTTGGATGAGTCAGCTGAGGGGGGAAGGCTAAGCGTACCCCGTCAATGAAAAAAAGTATGGGGAATGTCTCAGTAGGTCGCAAGATAGCGTCTGATCTCCCAATCTGTTATAGATTTGGAGTAGTCCGCCCACTCGAGTTCACCGATCCGGTTGATCTGGGCAAGCACATGTTCGCCCAGCACACTGCAGAGAAGGGGGTCGTTCATCAGAGCAGTGTTTGCCTCGTGCAAACTCCAGGGAAGACAGCGGATGCCCTCTGCTGCCCGTTCGGCCGCACTCATTCTGAAAATATTTTTGTCCACGCTTTCCGGCGGCTCGATCTTCTGGGTCACGCCTTCCATACCTGCCGCAAGCATCACGGCAAATGTCAGATAAGGATTGCAGGTCGGGTCCGGGCTTCTGAGCTCCGCGCGGGTGCTTTTACCTCTGGAGGAAGGCACGCGGACCAGTGCGGACCGGTTCATTGCCGACCATCCTACATAGACCGGAGCTTCGTATCCGGGGATGAGACGTTTGTATGAATTCACCGTCGGGTTCGCGATCCTTGTGATCCCGTCGATGTGTCTGAGGATCCCGGCGATAAAATGACGGCAGGTGTCAGAGAGCTGGTGTTCGCTTTCCGGATCGAAGAATGCATTTTTACCGTCCTTCATGAGAGAACAGTTGACATGCATACCTGAACCGTTGATGCCGTAGATCGGTTTTGGCATGAAGGTGGCATGAAGACCGCGGTGGAGAGCCAGGGTTTTTGCCGCGAACTTGAATGTCACGACTTTATCGGCCATGGCGAGGGCATTTCCGTAGGTGAAATCGATCTCATGCTGGGACGGGGCGACTTCATGATGCGATGCTTCGATATCGAATCCCATCTCCGAGAGTGAGGTGACGAGATCGCGGCGCACATCTTCTCCGGGATCGGTCGGGGTCTGATCAAAATAACTGCTGTGATCCTGAAGTTCGACCGAGGGATGACCGTTGACCATTCTGAATAAGAAGAACTCCATCTCGGGGCCGACATTGAAGGTGTATCCGAGTTTTGCAGCTTTATCCAGCTGCTGGCGCAGAATGTATCTTGGATCGCCGGTGAAGGGTTCGCCGCGGGTCGTGTATACACTGCAGATAAATCTCGCGACACGATACTTTTCATCCGACCAGGGAATGATCTGATACGTCTCCGGCTCGGGCCGGAGCACCATATCCGACTCTTCCAGTCTCGCAAACCCCTGAATTGAAGAACCGTCAAAACTGATACCGTCAGTTAAGGCTTTCTTCATCTGTTTCGTCGGAATCGCGACATTTTTCGGTTTCCCCTCCAGATCTGAGAACTGGAGAAGAACCGACCGTACATGGTCATTCTCAAGCTGGTTGAGAACAGCGCCGATTAACTCCTCACGCTGGCCGCTCTTTGATGCGGCAGGAGAGCCAACCGGACTTTTACGTTCGTCAGAAACCATGCACATATATGCGTGGTGATTGATAATAAATGTCAAGTTCACACCCGAGAGAATAGGCAGATCCTGGCCTGTATATTTAGGAAAAGTTTGACATACCTATACAGCACAATTACTCCTCATGACATTACTTACTGCAGAACTCAAAGAACAGATTGGCAAAGTCGGCGTATGTCATCTGGTTACTGCTTCGAAGGCAGGTGTACCCAATGCGGCCCCGATGGGCGCGGTATGGATCATGGAAAATGACGTGATCTGGATCGCAAACAATTTCATGAACAAAACCATTGCAAACATCAAAGAGAATCCCCAGGTCTCTCTCCTTGTCTGGAGCCGTGAGATCGGCAACTGTTTCCAGCTGAAAGGAACTGCCGGCGTGGAATCGGGAACTGCCGACCACAAAAAAATGAAGGAGCTCCTTGAGGCAAAGAAACCGGGTCTGCCGGGAAAGGAACTGGTCAAGATCACCGTGAAAGAGATCTTCACCTGCCTGCCCGGACCGGATGCAGGGAAAAAACTCTAACTTTTTTTTATCTATCCTGTTCTGACGGCATGATTGTCAGGTATCTTTAGAGCTGAAACACGGACACCGCACCCCCATAATCAAACACAAGTTCTATTACCACACTCGACCGAACTATTCTGTACTTAAGCATGGCTGCCAAAAAAAGTAAGAAAACAGCTGAGCCGGAATCTGCTCCCAAACTCTTTTACATCTTCTACAATCAGGAGAGA
>JAYFOG010000096.1:0-5199 GCA_034932965.1 Methanocorpusculum sp. | reverse complement strand
TCGCCCGAAGGGTGGGATTCGCGCCGATTCGCGGTTGGTTTTTTCTCTTGTGTCCACATAAATACCATACACGAAATCGAAGTACATCATATAAGGATATCAGTTTTGCTCGATCGAGATCACAACACCGCGTAACTCCTATTTGATATTTTTGCATAAAACCGCGGGTGATTTTTCGGATGAATACGGTGCGTGGGAGATGAGGGGGAAGATGTATGAGATTATTGAGACGGGAATGTCCGTGAATTAAATTCGCGGTTCTTTTTCCCATCCATCAGCACCCGGCGCCGCAATAATACGCGAATTTGATATGCAAGAAAGTCAATAGAGTAGTAATTCATGATATACCGTTTGTATGAGTATCTGATCACGCGTGGTCTCACCGTATTTCCGCGGGAGATCTGTTTCATGCTCAGTGACGCGGATATTCTTTCAGACACCGGAAAAGCAGAACAGGTCCTCGCCTGGACAAAAGAGTTTCCCGCCATCGAAAAGATCATATTTCATATAAGCACTGATGACCCCGGAAAGATCGAAGAGCTCTTACGCCCGGCATCCCTTGGAGAAAAAACAAAGGTCAGCGTCAGCACCCCGGGGCATGACATGGCCTACGGCTCCGGGAAGCCCGAGATCCTGATCGCCCTGGGGAAAAAAGGCAGAGAAGAGATCACCGACGCAATAATAAAGATCGCCAAAGAGGAGATCGAACCTGACGACATAACCGAAGACATGATCGAGCAGCATCTGGTCTTTCAGGTAAACCCGGATTTCGTGATAAAAACAGGCGGAAACCATCTCACCGACTTTCTCATCTGGCAGTCCGTCTACTCCGAACTCTTTTTCACCGATATCAACTGGGGAAGCTTTCGCAAAGTGGATTATCTCCGGGCTCTTCGCGACTATCAGGCGCGTGGCAGACGGTTCGGCACCTGATCAGGTCCCAAAAGGGAAAACATCATATACCTTCCGTGGATGAATAAGATACAACAACAATGTCATTTTCCATCCCGAAAATACCAAAATCAACTGACCCGAAACTCAATTTCATCAGGGATATCCTGATCGTATTGATCATTGTTGCAGCGATAGGGGGAGGATTATTTGCCGTATCCGGAACATGGCCCGCTCTCGTGGCTGTAGAATCGGATAGTATGGTCCCGAACCTGAACGTTAATGACCTCGTATTCGTTGTGGAAGAAAACAGATACGGGGGATATCTGACCGCCGTTGAGGCACAGGAAACCGGAAAGATCTCGTTTGGAGAGTACGGCGATGTGATCATCTACCGGCCAAACGGCGTGACCGGCGTGACGCCGATCATTCACCGGGCGATAACCTGGATCAACGCATCAGTGGCCGAACAGGCGGGGTTCACCGGCGAGGCAGCACATGCGGGATATATCACCAAAGGGGACAACAATGAGGCCTATGATCAGGATGCGGTATTTCCCAGTTACGGCAGGATGCAGCCGGTCAAAGAGGAGTGGATCGTAGGAAAAGCTCTGTTTGTGATCCCCATTATCGGATTTGTTCCGCTTCATATATTTGAATCGGCCATTGCGGTGTTTCTGATCATCTTCATCATTGAATTCGCCAGCAGAAAACTGAAAAAGAACAAAGAGACCAAAGCCAAAGGAAAGAAAAAATGAACGTCACCAGTATTCTGGAGAATGTCCTGGGAGGGGCACGGCTCACCGAGAGTGAGGCAGCGTTTTTGTTGACGGTCAAAAACGCAGACATCTGGAAAATAGCAGAAGCGGCAGACATCGTCCGTGAACGAAAAAACGGCGATGTCGTAACATATGTCCGAAACATGAACATTCACCGGACCAATATCTGCAAAAACTGCTGCGGTCTGTGTGCATTCGGACGCAAAAGCACCGATCCCGAAGCGTTCTGTCTGACCGATGAAGAGTTCCGTAAACATTCAGAAGACGCCGGCGCAAAAAAGGTCACGGAGGTCTCATATCTTTCCGGGATCCATCCGGGATTTACGATCGAAAGCTACGAGCAGATGATCCGGACGTTCCACGAAGAGATCCCGGGTATCCATGTGCACGGATGCAGCCCGGATGAGATCTTGTATGCGGCTGAACAGAGTGGGATCTCGACAAAGGAGGCGCTCATCCGGCTGAAAGCTGCCGGACTCGGCTCGGTCCAGGGTACCGCCGCCGAGATCCTCGTCGACCAGGTTCGAAAGGTCATCTGTACAAAAAAGCTCTCTACGGCCAAGTGGGTCAGGATCATCAAAGAAGCAGCTGAGATAGGATTAAGGTCAACGTCTACGATCATGTACGGATCGGTGGAAACGGCAGAGGACAGAGCACGCCATTTGTCGATCCTTAGGGAGATCCAGGATGAAACCGGGGTGTTTACCGAACTTGTGCCGCTGTCGTTCCTGCACAAAAACACGCCGCTCGAGCATGCAGGTCTCGTAAATCATGACGCGACCGGACGGGATGATATTCTTCTGGTGGCCGTTTCACGGCTGTTTCTGGACAATTTCGAGAATATCCAGGTCCCGTGGTCGAAAATCGGCAGAAAGATGACCCAGCTCTGCCTGATGGCGGGAGGAAACGATGTCGGCGGCACGATGTTTGTCGACGCCCTCTCAACGGATGCCGGAGCAGGAGAAGAAGCGGATTATTTCAGCCCGGAGGAAATGGAGCTGATGTGCGCAGACATCGGCAGAACCCTTCGGCAGAGAGATACGCTCTACAATCTTATCTGACCCTTCTCTTTTTTCAGCATTTTCATTTCTAACACAACCCATACATCCTGCAGATAAACGGGTTGAGCTTTTTTCAGGAACCCATGCCAAAAAACAGTTCAAAAAAGAGAGGAGAATGGGTGACTGGTATAATTATACCTTGTTGATCCAAAGCCCGTGAATATTACAATACTCACCTGCTTTTACTGCCTTTGCCGCGGTCTTTACAACCATCTCGGGTTTTTCCCCGGCTGCAAGGAACTTCTCGTGCACGATGCCGTCATCGGTTTTCAGGGCGATCCAGGTGATATGGTGTTCATCGAGCATGGGGTGCGGCGTCGAACCGACCACTACCTTGTATCCTCCTGAAACGGTCTCAACAACAGGGACATGCTTCTCGGTTGAAGCATCGGTGCTGTTTTCTTCAAGCAGACCCATCGGCTGCCCGCAGCAGACCAGTTCACCTTTTCCTTTTGCAATCACTCTGACCGTGTTTCCACAGATAGCACATTTGTAGATCTCTTTCTGCTCTGTCATAGATGAATGATAGGTCAACCTGAAATAAAAACGTACGTATCGGGGAATAAAAAAAAGGGATTCAGAGCGTTTTGTGACGCTCTTCGATTGAATCAGCCAGTTTGTGCAGAGCAGAGACCGCCGCTTCATCAGGAAGACCCTTGATGTAGACAGGCTCCAGGACCTCGGCTCCGAGCGGAGAAAGCATCTCGGCAAGATAGTTGACGGCATTGGTCCCCCAGCCGTATGAACCGATCACGCCAAGATATTTTGCCTTCGGGCGAAGCGCTCTGACCAGATACGCTGCATTGACAGCAAGCGGGTGAGGACCAAACAGAACGGTCGGCGTTGCAAGAATAATGGTCGCAGCGTCGATGATCGCGCTGCCGAGAACGCCGGAATCCGTTTCCAGAAGATTATACTGGTGAACGGGGATCCCGCGCTGAACAAGATCGTCGACTAAAAAGCTGACCATCAGTTTTGTGCTGCCGTGCATCGAGACATAGGCGACAACGACGGAGTTCTTCGGGTTTTCGGATGCCCAGTCATGATACAGATCCATGATCTTTGCCGGAAGCTTTAGGACCGGACCATGGCTCGGGGCAACGATCGTCGGTGCGATCTCCTCGACCACGGCCAGCTGTTCACGAACCGCCGCTCTAAACGGCATCATGATCGCGGCAAAATAACGTTTCACTCCTTCCAGATACTCACTGGATTCATCATCCTGGAACAATGTCGGGGATGCATAGTGGGTGCTGAGGAAGTCCGTCGTGAACAGTACTTTGTCTTCGACAACTTCTGTAAACATGGTGTCCGGCCAGTGGACCCAGGGGGCAAGATGGAACTTCAGCGTCTTATCGCCAAGAGAAAGCGTCTCTTTGTCGCCGATAACGATGAACCGCTCCTCGAGTTCTTCGAGATGGTGCATCGCCATCAGGAGTCCTTTGCAGACCTCGTTCGTGACGACCTTTGCCATCGGATATACTTCCAGAAGCAGCGGCAATAAGCCGGAATGATCCTGTTCTGCGTGCAGACAGACGATATAATCCAGGGAATGCTGGTCGGCCCGCATGAGATTCGTGATGAACTCCGCCTCTTCGTGCGATTCACCGGTATCAATAAGGGCTGCTTTTTCGCTGCCTTTTACGAGGTATGCATTATTACTGCTGCCTCTGGGCGTCGGCATGATCGAATCGAAGCACCTTAGGTCCCAGTTGACCGTTCCGACCGAATAGATATTTTCAACAATCTCGCGGGCTGCCATGACCGGTTACACCTTTTTGAACTGCGACTTGGCAGCGCCGCAGACGGGACATTTCCAGGTGTCTGGAAGCGATTCAAAAGAGGTTCCTGGCGGGTACATGATACCTGCGCCTTTTTCCGGGTCGTAGACATAGCCACAGACCATACAACGGTATTTGTCCATTTTGTATCAATCCTTCCTTAGTCTCTAAGGTATTACAATAATTTGAGCCTCATGTTTATAAGAACTTCCTATAGGATAATTTAGCCGTAACATTGCCATCTGCAAAAGCCAATTAACGACTACATTATTGTGAGTGCACGTCTTCAAAGATATGGTCGGATCGCTGATGTTTTAATCAAATACGGAGCCGGGACTTCAACAGCGAACTTTATTCATGGTTTTATCAATATGAATAGGACTTACGCGGTGTGGGTGTGAATCCAATTCAGGAAGGGTATGGCTGGGTGTGGAAACATGAGATTATTTAACCGCCAATAAGCCCAAATGGGCAAAGCCCATTTGAGGCGGCACGCAAGCCTTCGGCTTGCACGCCTCCGCGAATTAACGCGAATCGCATTTTTCATGCGTTCGGGTGCTCTGCTTCGGCTGATGCGTGCAAATCGAAGATTTGCGTGCCGCCTCAAACAGGCTTTGCCTGTTTGGGCTTCGCCTACGCAGAATCGCACCCTCTCTGGAAAAGTCCACGAGCGATAAGCTCGTGAGA
>JAYFOG010000095.1:0-37528 GCA_034932965.1 Methanocorpusculum sp. | reverse complement strand
AGCTCGTGAGACGTCTCAAGAGCCTTTGGCTCTTGGACAAATGCTGAGGAAAAACCCGCGTGCGGGTTTTTCTTATCTTGTATGCCTTTTTTTCTGCAAAAAATAGATGAACAATCCCTTTTCTTGATCTGGGGTGCGGGGCCGCGACTCCGGCGCGGAGCGGCCCGCGGTGGGATATCCTATTTGCTGAGGACCCAAGACGATTTCAGGTAGTTCATCTGGAGTGAAGTGTTCAGATGGGAAATTTGTAATGATTGTGAGGATACAATTCGTGAAGTATATCGCTGGGTGTGGAAGCATGAGAAAACCCACCGCGTAAGTCCTATATGAAATAAGATGTTCAGGGGGATAACGGTTGGTCATCTCACGAGCCGCGAAAACAGACTCGTTCACTGCCGGATAGAACAACAGTGTCTTGTCGCCAAGAAAAAAAGGATCTCTGAGTCTTCAATCATGATGACCTGTTATTCCATAAGATGAAATATCATCAGAGGTCTTTTGCAGACATCGTTTTTGACAATGTTCACCATAGGATACACGATCAGGAAGCAGCGGCTGACGTCAGGAACGATTCTGTTCTGCGTGCAGACGGATGCTATGATCCAACGAATACCGGTCCGGCCGCGTGAAACCGGTGATGAAGTCAGCCTCGTCATGAAGCTCACCCATATCAGCAGGGCCGGTATTTTCGCTCCCTTCCGGGGTCGGCATGACCGGATCAAGGCACCTGAAGTGCCAGCCGGCCATACCGGCCGCAGAGATAGTTTCACCGATCTTGCGGGTCGCTATAAAGGTTTAGACCTTTTTGGGATCGTCCTTAACCCCTTTACTTCCTCCGGTCATTGGGCCCTGACCTGGGCTTCTGCCCCTGCCCTTACCCATTCCGTGACCGTCTTTTGGACCCTGACCTTTTGGTCCTGTTCCATCTCTATTTGGCATATCGATCACCTCCTCCCTTGGTTTTTAAGGTATTACAATAATCCGGGCTTCAAGGTTATAAGCACTTCCTATAGGATAATTTAGCCGTAACATTAACATCTGCAAAAGCCAATTAACAACTACACTATGGCGAGTGTAAGTCTTCGAAGATATGGTCAGATCGCTGATGTTTTAGTCAAATACGGATTTGGCTACTTTATCAATGAGATGTTTCCCGGATTCATCAATACGAAAAAAGCAGCCGTTGAAGAGTTCAGCGGCTACTCGGCGTATGTCCGGATCCGTATGGCATTAGAGGAACTGGGGCCCACGTTTGTAAAGTTCGGTCAGCTCATGAGCACGAGAACAGAGTTGTTCCCTGCTGAAATGATCGAGGAGCTGTGCAAACTCCAGGACAGGGTGGGTGTTGTTCCGTTCGATGAAGTCATCCCGACCCTGGACGAATATATCCCTGACTGGCGTGATGTTTTTACCTCGGTCGATCCAAAACCGCTCGCCGCCGCCTCCATCTCCCAGGTCTACCGTGCCGTCATGCAGGACGGAACGATCCTCGCACTCAAGATCCAGCGGCCCAGGATCACGGCACGGATCGAACAGGATGTTGTGCTCCTTCGGTCCATCGCCCAGCTGCTCGAAGACAAACGCCCGGAACTGCGCATCTATAACCCGGTCTCTCTCGTCGACGACTTCACTACGCAGATCAGAAAAGAGCTGGACTTCACCCGTGACGGAATGAACGCCGAACGCCTTGCCAGAAACATGAAACTCTCCGGCATCCCCGGAATCAAAATCCCGAAGATCTACTGGGATTTTTCCGGAAAAGAACTGCTTGCAATGGAGTTTGTCGCCGGATGCAGGAGCGACGACATCGACGCGATCATCGCGATGGGCATGGACCCGAAGGATCTGGCAAGCCGGGGTCTCAAAGCCTTCATGATCCAGATCTTCCAGAACGGGTTCTATCACGGCGATCCGCATGCCGGAAACCTTCGTATCTCGCCGTCCGGCGACCTGGTTTTCCTTGACTTCGGCGTCTGCGGTGTTTTGATGAAGGATATGCGGAACAAATTCATCTCGCTGATCCTCGCTCTCCTTTCGGCGGATACCGATCTGACGATAAGGTATATCAAAAATCTGGGCGTCCAGATCCCCCAGACCGGGATCGACGAGTTCAGAGGCGAGCTGTATCTCGCCCTTCTGGACTACAAAGAGATGGGCGCACAGGTGAACTTTTCCGGTCTGCTCGGTTCTATCCAGGATCTGTTCCAGAAAAACAACATCCGTGTTCCGTCAAACATCATGCAGCTGTTAAAGGCGCTGATGCTTGTCTCCAACGTTGCCTTCACGCTCGATCCGGATCTTCAATTCACCAAAGAGGTGGAGCCGTACTTAAAACAGATCGTCACCGATGATATGCGGGATCCGGCCAACATCCAGAAAAAGCTGCTGGACGCCAAAGTCAGACTCGAAGACCTTGCCCGGGTCCCCCGTCAGCTCGGTTCAGTCCTTGAGATGGCTTCGGAAGGCAAACTCAAAGTGGACATCTCTGCAAAAGAGGTGACCGATCTGAGTAAAACGATCGAGAGCTCGGTCGATAAACTGGTGATCGGCCTGATCCTTTCCGCGATCGTGATCGGCCTGTCCCTTGTGATGATGAGTCAGACCTTCACCTCGGAATTTTTACCGGTGGTCGCCTACATAGCTGCGGTCCTGGTGATAATCGTGATCTTCTATAAGATGCGGAGCAGGAGCAAAAAACACGGGGATTGATCCTCTTTTCCCGGCAATCCGTGACAACAAGTATATCAAAGAGAAGGAGCGATACTATTAGTTATAGCGTACTCTTCCGGAGTTAACCAATAATGACACATAGTACATTGAAAGAGAAACTTCAGGCTCTCGGTATAAAACAGGTCCTTGGGTATCTGGACTCCGATCCTGAAAAAAACATTCCGAAACTCCTCAAATGGGTCGAGTTTCTGGATAAAAACAACACGCTGGAAGGCCCTCTTCCAACCGTGAAACGTGTGCTTTCCGACAAAGACGGCGTATGGTACAAGTTCATAACCGATCTGTACACTGACATCGATCCTTTCGTCCGCAAAAAAATCTTCGAGAACTTCATTGTGAATGCCGTCGTTCTGGGCAGAGACAAGAAGATCAAACTGAGAGAGGAAGAGGGCTGCAATATCCCCTGGGCGATCCTGATGGATCCGACAAGCGCCTGCAATCTGAAATGCATCGGGTGCTGGGCAGCGGAGTACGGGAACCGGATGAATCTGTCCCTGGAAGAGTGGGACTCGATCATCGAGCAGGGAAAAGCTCTCGGGACCTACTTCTTCCTGTACTCGGGCGGCGAACCGCTTGTCCGGAAAAAGGACATCATCAGGATGTGCGAAAAACACAGCGACTGTGTTTTCCTGTCCTTCACAAACGGCACGCTGATCGACGAGGCATTTGCAGATGAGATGCTCCGGGTCGGAAACTTTGTTCCGGCGATCAGTATCGAAGGCGATGAGGCGGCGACGGATGCCAGACGCGGCGCCGGCGTGTATGCCAAAGTCATCAAGGCAATGGATATCCTGAAACAGAAGAAACTGCCGTTTGGTATCTCCTGCTGCTACACGAGCGCTAACACCGATATTATCGGCAGTGATGCCTACATCGATGATATGATCGCCCGGGGAGCGAAGTTTGCCTGGTTCTTTACATATATGCCGATCGGCGTGGACGCAGTAACTGAACTCATAGCAACACCTGAGCAGAGAGAACAGATGTACCGTCAGGTCAGACATATCCGTGCCACCCGGCCGATCTTTGCGATGGACTTCTGGAACGACGGCGAGTATGTGAACGGATGTATCGCCGGCGGGAGATTCTATCTCCACATCAATGCAAACGGCGATATCGAGCCGTGTGCATTTATCCACTACTCGGATGCGAACATCCGGACCCACACGCTTCTGGAGGCATACAAATCACCCCTCTTCATGCAGTATCGCGCAAACCAGCCGTTCAATCCGAATCATCTCCGCCCCTGTCCGCTGCTCGACAATCCGGGCAGGCTCGCCGGCATGGTGGATGCTGCCAAAGCAAAATCCACGGATATGGTGAACCCTGAGGATGTGCATGATCTGATGAAAAAGACCTTGCCGGCAGCAGAGAAGTGGGCGCCGGTCGCCGATGAACTCTGGGCGGAGAACCGTGCGGAAAAGGCTGCTAAGACCTGCTGTCCCGGGGACTGCGGATGCGGGTGTCAGAACCCGGGCCGCAAATAACCAGACTCTTTTTCACAATTTTTAACGTGTCGGATGATTCACTATTGAATCATCAGTATGATCACGTTTCTTGCAGGCATTTGTATCCTTATCTTCGGATATTTCTTCTGGAGTAAGGTCGCGGAAAAAATATTCGGACCAGACGGTCGAAAAACCCCTGCGCTGAAGCATCCGGACTCGGTCGAGCGTGTGCCCCTTTCCAAAAGGCGGAACCTGCTGATACAGCTGCTCAACATCGCCGGGATGGGGCCGATCGTGGGTGTGGTCCTTGGGATGAAGTTCGGACCGATCGTCTTTCTCATCCTCCCGATAGGAAACGTGATCGGAGGAGCCGTTCATGATTATTATGTGGGGATGATCTCGGCCAGAAACAACGGTTCGGATATGACGGGCCTGGTCGGCAAATTTTTCGGAAGAAATCTCGGAGGAGTCTTTCTTGTCCTTGTTATCATGTCGCTCCTGCTCCTCGTTACGACGTTCACGAACATTCCGGCAAACTTCATTCTTCTCCTGCTTCCCTTCGGTCCGGCCGTTCTGATCTGTGCGGTTATCGGGATCTTTCTTTATTATATCATATCAACGGTCTTTCCGATCGACAAAGTGGTCGGCAGGATCTATCCGGCATTCGGCGTGGCTCTTCTCGCGGTCACGATCCTTTTGGGTTTTTCCTACATCCCGTTTGCTTCATACATCCCGGATCTTGTTCTGACCCCGGCAGGGATCACTGATGCATTTTCCGCCCATCCCGGCGGCCAGCCGATCGTTCCGATGCTCTTCATCACGATCGCCTGCGGGATCCTTTCAGGATTTCACGCGACCCAGTCGCCTATCACGTCGCGGACGATCACCTCGGAACGCGAAGGAAGAAGGGTCTTTTACGGGATGATGGTCGCGGAAGGCATCATCGCGATGATCTGGGCGGCGGGCGCTTCGATCATATACACGCTTAAACCGGAGATGCTTGCGTCAGCAAACGGGAACGCGATCATTTTTGCGATCCTCGAGCAGGTGTTCCCGGCATTTCTGATCGTTCTCGCGATACTCGTTTTGATCATTCTCGCGATCACGAGCGGGGACACGGCTCTTCGGGTGATCCGGACATCGGGCGCCGGCTACTTCGGGATCGATCAGTCGACGATGAGAAAGCGCATCCTTCTGGTTCTTCCGGCAGTTGCCGTGATAACCGTGCTTCTGTTCTGGTCGAATCTGATACCGACCGGGTATGCGATCCTCTGGAACTACTTCTCCTGGTTCAATCAGGTGATAGCGTCATTTGCTTTGATGACAGCGACGGTGTATCTGGTCAGTAAAGGAAAACCATTCTGGATCACGATGATCCCGGGAGCAGGGATCGTATTTGTCGTGATCTCGTTCATACTCTGGTCGAGTCCGGAGCATCTTGCAGGCGTGCCGTTTGGGATCGGGATGCCCCTTGAGCTCTCATATCTTGTGTCCGGCGTTTTGACGGCGGCGATCTGTTTCTTTGCGGTCCGGCAGGGAAGAAAACTTCGGGCGGATCCGGAATTTTCGGCTGATGAGGAGTAGATCTTTGGAAGAGAGGTGCTGATTTCGGCATCTCCCGGCCGGTGTTTCCGCAGATGCCGCATGGATGCCTCCTCTCACCGATGATCAAATAATTACAAATAAATAAACTATGTCCCAATAGAGAGGGCATAAATCACAAATGACTGTTTAGAGGGTCTCTCGATGGCTGAAACTAAAGAAAAACACATGAAAAACACAAAAATCCTGGCATCGGCCATTATCGGACTGGCGCTTGCCGTCTTCCTTCTGGCGTATGATGCAGGATTCTATACCCTTGGGGAAGCTACATCCCAGTATGCCGTCCTCATCCTGCTCCTTGCCCGGATGATGATCGCCTCGGTCATTCTCTATCTGTTCACGATCACCGGAGTATTCAAACGTCTGGTTTCCGGAGAGGCAAAACTCATGGATCTTGTCTGTGCAGCAGTCCTGACTCTGGGAATATCCCTTTATGGAAATTACGGCGGTGTTGAAGTGAACGGGGTCCTGGTAAACTTCCGTGACGTCGGCGCCATTCTCGCCGGTCTTATCGGAGGTCCGATCGTCGGCACTATAGTAGGTCTGATCAGCGGATATCTGCGGTTCCTGCAGGGAGGCGTCGTTGCTGCGCCCTGTATGATCGGGACGATCATGGCAGGTCTTCTCTCCGGTATTGCGATCCGGTTCTGGAAAGGAAAACTGACCGTGGTCCGTGCGATCATCATTTCACTGATCGTTGAACTCCTGCACGTGATCGTCATATTCCCGCTCTACGTCTTAAGTATGGGAACGATGACCACGGATCAGGTCCTCTCAACGATCGTATTCTGTGTCCCGGTAATGTGTGTGGTCACTCCTCTCGGCGTAGCGATTTTTGCCTTTTTTGTGCGCAAATATGCGTGCGTCGGCAGAACAGGACTCGAAAAGCTGAGCTGGAGCAAACTTACCCGCAAGTGATCCGGCGGGAAAACACATCATTTCCCTATCTTTTTTATCAGGAAACCTGGAGTGAGCCCCAGGTATAATATGCGGGAACGCTCAATACTACTTATATGCTGGAACTACTGGTGACCATAATATCAGCCGCGTTTACCCTGATAATTATCCTGGACCCTCTCCTCTCGGTCTCGATGTTCATCAATCTCACCAGAGACCTCCAGAAAGCCGAGATGGTCCGGCAGGCCTTTGTTGCCACCAGCGTCGCCGGCATTCTCATGCTCACGTTTTTGATATTCAATAACCTCCTATTCGACCTGCTCGGTATCGAACTCGAAAGCTTCAAAGTTGCCGGCGGTATCATCCTCTTCATCCTCGGTCTCCAGATCGTTCTGGGTCTCGAGATCGGCGGCTCCTCGGCCGGCCACAAAAATCTGGAAAGCACAGACCGGATCGGGAAAAAATCCATGGCAGGCGTCATCATCGGCACACCTGTCATGTGCGGGCCCGGGACGATCACCACCGTCATGATCCTTGGCGCACAGGACGGGATCCTGCTGACACTCCTCGCCGTCATACTTGCTCTCCTGTGTATATGGCTGACCCTCATCTTCTCGGCGCAGATCAAAAAACTCCTCGGAGAAACCGTACTGGTCATCCTCTCGAAGATCGTCGGTCTTCTTTTGACGGCCATCGCTGTACATACGATCTGGACCGGGATCCTCGGCCTTATAGGCCTCTCGATCATTTGAACAGGGTCATTGGAACATGGTCATCTTCACCCCGAATCAAACCGAATTCCTCGTCTTCGACCTGGAGGCATTCGTTCCGCCGGCTGACCGGAAAAAACGGACCGGGGCTTCCCTTGCAGTAAATGCGTTTCGTGAAGGCCATACCCTTCTCGGCGGAGTGGTTTACAGCGGCCTTCCGCTCACCGGCGAAGTCACCAATGACTATGCCCATTACTGGATGTGGCGCGAAGGAAGCGAAAAAAACGTCGTCCTCTCCCTCTATCAGGTCTTTGCCGAGATGTGGGCCAGGGTCAAAGACAAAAAAATGATCCAGGCGGATCCTGTGGTCTGCGGAGTAGGCATTTCCACGTTCGACATGCCGTTTCTTATGGCCAAATGTCTCCAGTATAATGCGGCCCCGCCCGAAGAGATCTACGACACCCTCGGCAAATGCCGGATCGTCGATCTCTCGGTCGCCGGGATCGGATTTCTTCAGACCCATAATCCCATCCTGCACCCCTGTTCCCACAACCAGCTCGCCGACGCCCTCTTGCCTGCACGGGAGCAGAAACCTACCGGAAAAAAGGTGTGGGACATGATCGACGCAAAGGAGTACAGCGCCGTCGAACGAAGGTGCGAATCCGAAGTCAGGGAAATGGTCGAGATCGCCGATAAAATGCTGATCAGCTGTCAATATCCCCGTAATACGGTTTGATATCAAGGACCGGGGTATTGTCAAGCGCTTCGAGCCCCTTGACGGTAAGGACCAGATCATTGATCGAAGTGATCGTGACGAGGGTCAGCGAGATCGGATTGGGCCGTACCGGCGCACGGGTCGAAAAAACACCGCGCATGCCGCCGTCCCCCTGACCGTGCGGCTTCACCTTCAAAATATCGCGCTCTGCCCGGTCGAACCAGCACAAAACAAAGACCCTGTCCCCTGCCGCAAGGCCAGAAAGACCTTCCCGGTATTGTTCATAGATCGTGATCCGGCTCGGCTTATCGGTAAAGACCCCCTGACGGGGAGCATCCTCTGGGAACGCAAACGGCGAATGAACGATCCCGATCGGCACGCACTCGATCTTCTTCTGCACCGGGCGGGAAGGCCGGCTCAGCAGATCCAGCGCATTATTGCATAACCAGTCGCAGGAACCTACATAGGGATTTTCCCGAGGGACATGCGTGTAGGCGACACCCGCAAACACCGATGCCAGAGATTTTGCCTTTTCATATAGGGGAAGAAGATCCGGCGACCTGACCGCGTATCTTCCGGTCATCTGAGAAATCATCAGATTACTGTCCGAAAAGACCTTCACTTTGGTCTCTTTCGGGGTGCAAAGACGCGCCGCCCGGCCGAGAGCCGCATTCAGGGCCGAATACTCGGCAGCATTATTGGTTGCACGGCCAAGGGTCAGCACATCCGATTCCAGCACATCATCTCCCCGCAAAATCAGCCAGGCTGCTGCGGCCTGTCCGGGATTTCCCCGGCTTGCTCCGTCGGTGTAGATCGTCAACTGGTCCATGGAGTAGTAACTCGACCTATACTTTAATTAATTTGCCTGTTAGAGTATAGATCATGGACACTATCACCATTCACGTAGGAACCCACGGGCTGACTGCGTCAAGCAGCTTTGCAGGCGGCAACATCTCCCCGAAGATCTCACTTCAGGGTGTCTCAAAGGAAGTACAGTATATGGCCATGATCGTGCAGAACAAATCCGGCGGCGAGAAAATGAAATGTATCTGGACCGTCTGGAACATCCCTTCCGTCGGGCACATCCCGCCCGGTTATGACATGGGACCCGCACCGAAGTTTCCCTTCCCGGCAGTCCAGGGACTCAACGACTTCGGTGAACACGGCTG
This sequence comes from Methanocorpusculum sp., assembly GCA_034932965.1. Classification (GTDB taxonomy): domain Archaea; phylum Halobacteriota; class Methanomicrobia; order Methanomicrobiales; family Methanocorpusculaceae; genus Methanocorpusculum. Next base: position 28,257 of record JAYFOG010000095.1, on the reverse strand, counting down.
GCACGGACCCTCGCCCGGCCTTGGGATCACCGACCGGCTCCTCTTCCAGGTATTCGGCAGGGTCGAACCGCTGGTGGTTCCGGCAAATGCAAAAATGGATGAGGTCATCGAGGCGCTTCGCGATGGAAAGACCGTCGCCCACGGCAGTCTCGAAGTGGTCTATCAGGGATAAAACCCCTGATTTTTCCACAGCCGCTCCCGTCAGCGTCTGCAGAAAAAAACAGCGTTGAAAAATATCCAGTATCGATTATTCTATCTGCAGAAGTTTGAGAGCGATCAGATCATCGTAGATCTTCTTGACCGCACGCTGGGCATCGGCCGTTTTCTTTCCGCCGGTGATGATCAGTTTTCCCGAACCGAAGAGCAGTACGACCACTTTCGGATCATCCAGCCGGTAGACGAGGCCGGGGAACTGCTCGGGTTCATACTCGATTTTGTCAAGATTGAAACTCATAGCGATCTTGTTGAGGTTGATCCGGCTGCCGAGATCTGCCGAGGTGACGATATTCTGCACCGTGTAGGTCGGGTTGTCGATGATCTGGATTTTCAGATCCTTTAATAGAGCAACGAGATACTCCAGTCCTTTGGTGAGGTTTTCCAGACTTTTTGCACCGGTGAGAACAACTTTTCCGGATCCAAAGACCAGGGCCGCGATCTTTGGATTCTGCATACGCAAAACGACTCCCGGGAAACGCTGTTTATTATATTCCGCTCCCGGAATCTGGGCAGCTAACGCCACCAGGTCCAGACTGTCATTCACCTTGGTTGATGCAACGATATTCTCAATCTTCAGTGAGTCTTCGGGAAGGTTTGACATATTTATAAGATATTACAGGTAAGTATATAAATACTCGTGTGGCCTGCTTAAAAAAAGAGAGAGGAAACCGGCTCAATCGTATTCACGCCAGGTATGTCTGCACTTTGTGCAGCGGAAGAATCTGACCTCGGATTCATCGGCACTGCGTAACTGGCGCAGCCACCACTCGGCCAGACCGTGTCCGCAGTTCGGGCATTTTATTGCGATCGTAGGTTTCGTTCCGATATCCGCGCCTTCTTCCACGATAAGGATGTCGTTTTCCTGCATGTACGCGACTTTTTTCATCTGCTCCTTATTTTCGGCGGTGATGGTTTCGGTATATCCACATTTTGAACAGCACAACTGACCGTCCTTTGATTTCATCAGCTTTCCGCATGTTGGGCAGAACATCATAGAATACACTATTGGTTTTCCAACGTTAAATACTCTTATGGAACCGGGAGGTCCGTCTGGCAAACCCATTTATCCGACCATGCCCTACCAATAAGCATCAAATATGCTGGATACCCTCATACTCTGGATCCTGATCATCAGTCTGACTGCATTTCTTCTCACGCTGATCCCGGGAAAACATGAAAGATTCACCGCGATCACCGGGTGGATCCTCCTGGAGTTCAGCTTTCTTCTGATGCTGCCCGCCCTGATTGAGGAGGGAAATATCTTCTACCCGGCGATGGTGATCGCCGGTCTCCCGCTCATATATATAACGGTCAGACGCCTGCTCGCCGGGGATACGCGGATCCTCCGGCTCACCTACGCGGCCGCGGTCGGTGGTATCGTCTATGCTCCGTTCGCCATGATACCCGAACTTGGGAACTGGCTGATCTCCGTGGTCGTGTTCTGTATCCAAACGGTGTTCGATATGATCAGCTTCCCCTACATCATGGCCGGCTGGGACATGTTTGAGTCGGTATGGGCCGTTCCCGGCCAGACCTACGGCTACATGGATCAGATCATCCTCGGATGCACCGGGATCACGGCGATCGCGATCCTTCTGGGCGTGATCGCGCTGACCAAGACCTCGTGGAAACAGAAGGTCGGTCTGACCCTGCTGGTCGCAGCCCCGATTTTCATTATAAACATCTTCAGGAACGTGTTTGTGATCATGGCATACTTCGAGCAGTGGTTCCCCTGGTTCGAGGAGGAACTTGCCCATCCGACGATTCCCGGGTATGCAAGTTTTTTCTGGTCGCACAATGTCATCTGTGAAGGAGCGGCGTTCCTTCTCATCCTGGTAATCGCCTACCTCCTCTTCAAGTTTTCACCCGGACTGATCAGCAACATCAGAGAGATCCTGTTCATCTACCGGGATGATTTCCGGGCGATGCTCGGCCGGGGTCCGCGGAAGTAATTATGAACTGTCCATTCTGCAGTGACGACGCCTGTCTGTTCGGCAACGCTCTCGCTTATGTGAAATGGGATCTCTATCCGGTCTCGCCGGGACATGTCCTGATCATTCCCCGACGGCATGTATCTTCCTGGTTCGATCTTACTCCCGCCGAACATGCGGCCGTAAGTGAACTGATCGGGCGTGCAAAAACCCATCTTGATGCGGTCTTTGCTCCTGCAGGCTACAATATCGGGGTGAACTGCGGAGAAGCTGCAGGCCAGACGGTGATGCATGCCCACCTGCACCTCATCCCGAGGTATACCGGTGATGTTATAAATCCCCGCGGGGGGATCCGGGCGGTAATCCGGGCGAAACAGGATTATCCGCAGGCAAAATGACGCCATTTATATAGGATGAGCGGGATTAACTAATAATTATATGTACAAATCCATCGACGAAATAAATGAACGTATTCGTGATGGAAGTGTCCGTGTGGTCAGCGCTGAAGAGATGCCGGATATCGTCGATGAACTCGGCGTTACCGGGGCACTTCGTGAAGTGGATGTGGTCACCACCGGTACTTTCGGCGCGATGTGCTCGTCCGGGGCGTTTTTAAACTTTGGTCATCCCGAGATCCCGATCAGGATGGAGAAGATGTGGCTCAATAATGTGGAAGCATATGCCGGTATCGCGGCAGTCGACTGTTATCTTGGAGCGACCCAGGAGTCCACCACCAGAAACGCGGAGTACGGCGGGGCCCATGTCATTCAGGATCTGATCGCCGGAAAATCCGTGGAACTTCATGCACGGGCAAAAGGGACCGACTGTTATCCCCGCACCTCCATAACCAATGAGTTCACGCTTCAGGAACTCAACCAGGCGATCATGGTCAATCCGAGAAATGCCTACCAATCCTATAATGCAGCCGTGAATATGAGCGACCGGGCAATAAAAACCTATATGGGCTACCTTCTGCCTTCCCACAGAAATATCACCTACTCCGGTGCCGGATGCCTCTCCCCCCTGCCGAATGACCCCACCTTCTCCGTGATCGGTTCGGGCACCCCGATTTTTATCGGCGGCGCAAACGGGGTCGTGGTCGGGGAAGGCACGCAGTCGTCCCCGGGATCAGGATTCGGCACTCTCATGACCGCAGGAAACATGAAGGATATGTCGCCTGATTTTATCCGGGCCGCCACTATGACGGGATACGGTGTCACGATGTATGTCGGCATCGGTGTTCCGATCCCCCTGTTGAATGAGGAGATCGTAAAACACACCGCGGTCCGCGACGAGGATCTGAAAACGAGCATCGTCGATTACGGCACACCGTTCAGGGACCGGCCCGTGATCCGCGAGGTCACCTATGCCGAGCTGAAGAGCGGATCGGTCGAGATCGACGGGGAAGAGGTCCGCTGTTCCCCACTCTCGAGTTATAAAAAGGCACGGGAGGTCGCAGCCGAGCTGAAGACCAGAATCGAAAAAGGCTCGTTTACGATGGCTCAGGCTTCGCGGCCGATCGATGCCGAAAAGAGGAACAAGCCCATGGCGGAGAAGGGATATGTCTGTCATGTGAATGAGATGATGGTCTCAAAATTCGTTACGATCACCGGAGACGAAAGCGTCAAAGAAGCGGCCAAACGTCTGCTGAAAGGCGAGACGAACCATCTGCCGGTGATCGACACGGAGAACCGGCTGATCGGCATCCTCACGACATACGATGTCTCCAAAGCATTTGCAAACGATGAGCAGGACATGACCGTTTCGGAGATCATGACCAAAAACGTCATCACGATCGGTCCGGACGCCCCGGTGGACTTTGCCGCACGCACCCTTCAGCAGCACAACATCGGCGCCCTTGTGGTGATCGACGCGACCCGGCATATCCTAGGCATGCTGAACTCATATGATCTTGGTGATCTTGTCGGCGGGAGGGGACGAAGATGAAGCTGATGGTCGAGTTTGACGCCGACGGGGTCCAGTATCCAAACATTGCCGCCGCTATCCTCCGGTCAGGAGTGATGGTGAATGTGGAACGCGCCTTGATCGACGGTGATGAAGGATGGGCGCTCCTCGACGTGGATGACAAGGATGCCGACAGATTCATCGCAGCACTCACGCGAAAAGGAGTCACGATCCGTATCCAGAAGGACGCGGTTTCCCACAACCGTACGGACTGTGTGGACTGCGGACTGTGTATCAGCATCTGTCAAAAGCAGGTCTTCTCCTTTGACGAAAACTGGCAGCTCGTCGTTGAGCCCGAGCGCTGCGTTCTCTGCGGAAGATGTGCGACCTACTGTCCACAGCGGGCGCTGAGTATCCAGAAGTAACGGCTCCATGATCCGCGAAAAGTTCGCATACCGCGAGACGATCACCACGATCCTCGCCGATGATGTATCTCACATCGAAGCGGCAAAGGAGGGAATGATCGCAGCGCGGACCGGTCTTGAGCGGTATCTTCTGGCCGATCCTTTTTTTCAGATGAGTTACGGACCCGTTCCGGCATCCTCCGGTGCGCCGGAAACGGTAAGACGAATGGCTGATGCCTCGTTCGAAGCTGATGTCGGTCCGATGGCCGCGGTCGCCGCATCGATAGGCTGGGCCGGTGTTATGTCGATGCAGGAATCAGGCGCCGTGTTCGGACTGATCGACAACGGCGGAGACATTGTATTGTTCTCAGACCGAGACGTGCGTGTCGGCATTTATGCAGGTTCCGCCCCGTCTTCGGGAAAAACCGCATTCATCATCCCGCCGCAGACGGAGATCCTCGGGATATGTACATCCTCTGCAACGGTCGGACCTTCGGTCTCCTTCGGGATCGCGGATTCGGTGACCTGTTTTTCCCGGGACCCGGCAAAAGCCGATGCCTGGGCCACCGGACTCTGCAATATCCTCACGCCGGAAACCTTCGGTGCTGCCATGGAACAGGTCGCAGGGTCCTCGGTCTTTGCCGTATATGCGGTGATCGGAAACTGGATCGGCAGATGGGGAAATCTCCCCGAGATCGCCGCGGCAGATGTCAGCTATGATCTGATCACGAAAGGTTAGGCGCACAGCTCTTTTGCACACTTCACCGCCCCATTATATGCCCCCGGACCGGAGAAGGCTTTGAGGAACTTTTCTCCGTTCCAGACCGCGATAAAAAAGAGGGACGAACTCTTATCAAACCCGAAGACGAGTTCCGCGAGTTCCACGTTCCCGATTTTGATCCCGCGGTGGATCTGTGAAGAGGGCTGGAGCAGCAGACGTTCATAGATCTCAACTCCGGGCTCTTCTTCAAATGCGTAGAGGTAGGTCTGCAGGGCATTGGTCAGATCCGACGTGCAAAGCCGGATCGCTGTCTCTTTTGGAAGACCGCGAAGAAGTTCAGCGAGAATGAAGTCGTCATCCCCGGACGCTTCATACAGTTCATCGGCAAGGGATTCGAGATCAGCGTTTGAGGTGTACACCATTTCATGTACTTTTCTGTTGTGTGATTCAATAAAGTATAATGTCTCTCTCCTCCTAATTGTTAGGACATGAGAAATGAGGACATAGACTGGTCGATCTTTCACTGCATCCCCGAATGCGGAAGCGTGACTATCGCCGAACTGGCGGAGCGTTCACTGTTTTCCGCCGATGAGATCAAAGCCTCCCTTGCACGACTTGAGAGGGCCTGTCTTATTCACGTTGACGGCGAAAAGGTCTGTGCTCTCTCTCTCAATGATATGTTCATACTGAACGAAATCAAAAACGCCCCCTCGGATATATACATCGAAAACGGCGTGATCAAGGTCCGAAAATGAATCTCAAACCAGAATCCTATATCCTCAGAATAGGACACCGCCCCGAAAGGGATCAGCGTGTCACCACCCATGTCGGTTTAAGTTCCCGCGCTCTCGGGGCAAGCGGCATGTATCTTGCAGCCGACGATGCCAAGGTTGCCGACAGTATCACGGATGTCACAGCACGGTTTGGCGGGACCTTTTTCTGCGAAAATAATGTCAAGTGGAAGTCCTGCATCAACCAGTTCAAAAAGAGCGGCGGGAAAATCGTCCACCTGACGATGTACGGTCTGCGGCTCCAGGACGTCATCGCCGATATCAGAAAAGAGGAAAAGGTCATGATCGTTGTCGGCGCCGAAAAGGTCCCGGGGGATCTCTACGAACTTGCCGATTACAATGTTGCGGTCGCCAATCAGCCGCATTCTGAGATCTCCGCTCTTGCTCTCTGTCTGGATCATCTGTATGAAGGAAAAGAGCTGGATCTTGCCTTCCCTGACGCGGAACTGGAGGTCCTGCCGACTAAGATCGGCAAGACCACGATCAAACACGAGCACGGACACGAAGAAGATCTATGAAGAGCGTTCTTGTCGCCGGATATACCACCCGCCACGTTGCCGCCTCGGCCGCACGGGCCGGATATGATGTCTATGCGGTAGACCATTTCTGCGACCAGGACCTGATCTCGTGTACGAAGGATCATCTTGCCTTTGATGAGCTGGAGGAACTGCCGTTTGCCGTTGAAGAGATGCTGGAACGCTATCCTGTCGACCATGTCGTGACCACTTCGGGTGCCGAGCTTTTGCCGGTTCAAAAAAGACTCGGCACGCCGGCAGAGGTCGCCGAACGGTTCATGGACAAGGGAAAGACCCAGGACTTTTTCGAGGAGATCGGCGTTCCCGTCCCCCGCAGACTTGAAAAGGGCGAGTATCCGGCGATGATGAAGACCCTTTCAGGTGCCGGCGGATGGCGAAACGCCTGTGTGCATTCGGATGCGGAACGCGGGGTATGGGAAGCGTTTGTGGAGCACGTTCCCTGCATGGCCCAGGAACCTATCGCCGGTCAGCCGGCAAGCGTTTCCTGTCTCGGGACCGGGACCTCGGCGCTGGCTCTTTGTGCAAACGAACAGATCCTTCGCGGCGGGGACACCTGCGCCTATGCGTTCTCCGGTTCTCTCACTCCGTGCAGACACCCGCTTGCCGGCCGGATGATGGAGCTTGCAGAGAAGATCGTGGCTGCAAGCGGCTGCACAGGTTCGGTCGGCGTGGACTTTGTTCTGACCGATAAGGAGGCCTACGCCATCGAAATAAATCCCCGGTTCCAGGGAACGGTCGAAACGGTCGAAACGGCTCTCGGGATCAACCTGTTTTCCTTACACGCCGATGCCTGCCTGGGGATCCTGCCGACAAAACGTCCTGATCCGGTCCGTTTTGCGGTCCGGCGTATCCTCGCAGCTCCCCGCGATATAACGATCAATACCGATCTGTCTGTACTCCGTGCAAACATCACCGACATTCCCTATCCCGGGACCTCGTTTGAAGAGGGAGAGGTGATGTTTTCCGTGACCGGTTTTGGTTCGACCCGCGAGGGAGCGTTCTCTTCGCTGGATAAACATATTAGGGATGCACTCCAACTTATTAAGGAATGACGGTCATCACAGAAGAGCAACTCGGGAATCCGGCAATCTATCAGTATCTGCTGAAATTAGTGGGAGAAGAGGGCCTGGAACTCCTTCGCCGCTGGTCAGACGTGGAATACACGCGCAGATGGATAGAGGCAAAACTGAGCAGTGAGGATCTCAAGGCATCCGACCGGGCTAAGTTCATGGCTGAGACCAAGCGTTCCGATGAGGAACTGACCGGTGCAGAACGCAGCGACGAGGAGATCGCCGAACTGACCGGGATCAACCTGAACTCGGTTCGTCATACTCTCTATAATTTATACGAACACCGGCTTGCCGAATACCGCAGGATCAAAAACAATGAGACCGGCTGGCTGACTTATCTCTGGCTGATGCGCATGGATCATATGAACATGGTCCTGCGCAATGAGATGGAGGTCGCGGCAGGAAAGCTTGCCGGACGCCTGAGATATGACGAGGCAAACGACTTTTATCAGTGCAAGAACTGCGGGATCACGACGACGTTCAATAACGCCATGACGACCAACTTCTCCTGTCCCCAGTGCGGGACGATGCTTGTGCATTTTGACGACGATCTGATCGTTGCTGCTCTGAAAAAACGCCTGGCCAAGATGCAGACCGCACTGGACAATGCCTGAATATTCCCATACTCTTTTTTCCGCCGGCTGTGATGCCGGGGTCGTTTCCCACTGCGAAAAAGTTGCCGAGGTCGCCGCACGCTATACGGGAGGGTCAGTCGATTCCGATCTGGTGTATGCCGGGGCAATGCTGCATGATATCGGGAGGTCAAAGACCCACGGGATCGATCATGCCGGAAAAGGGGCAAAGATCTGCCGGCGTCTTGCATTTTCTGAAGAGGTCGCCGAAATAGTCAGACGGCATACGGGCGCCGGACTGACCGAGGATGAGTCCGTGCTTTTGGGTCTGCCCCCAGTTTCTGCAGTGCCGCAGACACTTGAAGAGAAGATCGTCGCACACGCAGACAATCTGGTGAAAGGGTCCCGCGAGGTCACGATCTACCAGCGAATGATGCAGATCCCGGATCTGCCGGCCCGTTCGAAACGAAAGATCTGGCGTCTTTCGATGGAAGTCGAACTGCTCGCCGAATGATATTTGTCTAATTACTGGGATATCTTTAATAGATCTACATATGAGTCATGCAGAAAAAGCAGTAACTGGGTTTTCACAAGGGTTAAACTGCGCGCAGTCGGTATTTTCGTCATTCTCCGAAGAACTCGGTCTTGATGAAAGGACCGCAAAGAAAATCGCCGGAGGTTTCGGCTCAGGTATGCGCTGCGGCGAGGTTTGCGGGGCAGTCACGGGTGCGTTGATGGCCATCGGTCTCAAATACGGAGCGGACACCGCCGAAGATACGGATGCGAAAGCAGATATGAATACAAAAACGCGGGAATTTCTCGAAGCGTTCAAAGCGGAAAACGGCTCGATCCTCTGCCGTGATCTCCTTGGATACGACATATTGAAGGAAAAGGAACTTGCAGTCATCAGGGAAAAAGGCCTGTTTAAAACGATCTGTCCAAAGCTTGTGGGGTCGGGTGCTCTGATCCTCGAGAAAAAGCTCGGTGAATGGGAATCAAATCTGCGAAAGTAATCCCCATACTCTAAATCTTTCCACAACCCATACTGTTTATCATGTTATGGCAGCCGCTTAATGTTGAGTCGTGGGTTTCGATGCGTCGCGGCTCATTGGCCGACGTAAAGGGATCGGTCGAAGCAATAATCGAGGATGTGCGGAAAAATGGCGACGAGGCTCTTTTTGCGCTGACGGAAAAGTTCGATAAGCAGAAGCTTTCCTCGCTTCAAATCCCGCAGGAAGCGATCGATGCAGCATATGACGAGGTGGATCCGGCTCTTGTCCAGGCGCTGATCGAGGCCGAGGCACGCATAACCCGGTTCCACGAACTGCAGATGGATAAATCGCTCTGGCTCGAGGAGACGGAACCGGGAATCACGCTTGGGGTGAAGACGACGCCTCTCGACCGCGTCGGCGCATACATCCCCGGCGGGCGGGCAGCATACCCATCCACGGTCCTTATGACCACGGTCGCGGCCCGCGTTGCCGGCGTTGCCGAGATCGTTCTCTGTACGCCGCCGCCGGTAAACCCGCTGACCCTCGTCGCTCTCGATATTGCCGGCGTTACGGAAGCCTACTCGATCGGCGGAGCCCAGGCAATCGCAGCACTGGCTCTTGGAACGGAAACGATCCGTCCGGTCCAGAAGATCGTCGGGCCGGGGAACGTGTTCGTCACTCAGGCAAAGATGCTGCTTCGTGACCATGCCGAGATCGACTTCCCGGCAGGCCCCAGCGAGATCGGTGTTCTCGCGGATGAATCGGGAAATCCTGCGTTCATTGCAGCCGACATCCTTGCCCAGGCCGAGCACGACCCGAATGCCGCCTGCGTTCTGGTGACCGCATCCGAGCGGATCGCTCAGGATGTCGGGGCCGAGATCGAAAAGCAGATCAAGTCCGCTCCGCGCCGTGAGATCATGGAAAAGGCTCTGGCCCACTCAGGGTTTGTGATCGCCGGAGATCTGGACGAGGCGATCGATCTGATGAATGAGATCGCTCCGGAGCATCTTTCGATCCAGACCGCCGATCCTCTGGCAACGCTTGGCAGGATCCGGCACGCCGGGTCGATCTTCATCGGCCCCTACACCCCGGTGGCCTGCGGGGATTATGCGTCCGGAACGAACCATGTCCTTCCAACAGCCGGATATGCAAAGAGTTACTCGGCGCTGGATGTCCACCACTTCATGAAACGCTCCCAGGTTCAGATGGTGACAAGGGATGGTCTTGATTCTATCGGGGATATCGTAGAACTTCTGGCCGAGGCCGAAGGACTTGCCGCCCATGCCGCATCGGTAATGATCCGGCGTTCCTGATTTTTTTCTTTTTTTTAAACGCCTGGTGAAAGATACGTTTCACTGCCGCCGAAACGTCTTTTAAATATAGATCCGAGTGTACGAATCCAAAAAATAGATCAGAGCCGGTCTTTGGAGAAGTGAGAGAGTGCTTCTCCGGCGGGCTCTGTACCTGGTTTTTTCCTGTAAATGCTGATGAAGATTATTTCTCTTCGCCGAACACGTTCTCGTAGATCATATCTGAGCCGGTTGCATTCAGGCGGGCGCGCTCGTCGATCTCTTCGGCGAATGCGAGGACCGGGAGTTCCATGTCCATACCTGGTTTGTGGCCAAACATCTTTTCAAGCTCGACCTGCTGGGCGTGCATGAACAGTGAGTTCGGGATGTTCTGCGGGCAGACATCAGTACACTGACCACAGTTGACACAGGAGTCAGCGATGTGGGCAAATCTGATCATCTGGAACATGAAGTCCGGCGGGACCTGACCGGGTCTGACAAGGTGGGGTTTCTTGGTAGAACACTCAACACAGTAGCAAATCGGGCAGTTTTCGATACAGCCGTAGCATTTGATACAGCGGCTTGTTTCTGCCATGATGTATTTCAGACGGTCGGTGCCTTCACCGATCTCAGCGAACTGCTTTGCCTGGTTCTTCTTTCCCATCTTGATCATGACGTTCTCGATCTTGTCACGGATCTCGAGGCCTTTCTCGTCAGGTGCGGAGGTTGCAAGGACGCCTGCTTTGACAGCGCCGTCAAAGATCATTGCGCCTTTGTCGGAGCAGATCTCAACGAAGGTTGCCTTACCGGCTTTCTCGCCGACGACACCCCAGTTACCGCAGACGATATCGGTCTGGCGGGGGATCTTGGTTTCGCAGCGCTGGCAGTTCTTTCTCCGGCCAAGACCTTCCTCTTCGAGGTCATCGATCTTGATGCCTTTGTGCTGACCGTCTTTGGTCATGACAATGAACTGGCCCTTGTCGATCTCTTCTTTGACAACGTCGTTGGGGTCGATACCGTATTTCTCGGTGATCATCTTGCGGGCGAGAACCGGTGAGACGGACCCTCCGCAGTTCAGACCGATCATGACGATGTTGTCAAGGTTGATCTGCTGACGTTTTGCAAGCTCGTACATTGCTTTTGCGTCACAGCCTTTGCAGGTGACGGCAAGTTTCATGTCTTTTGCACCGTTGAGGTACTTCTTGATGAGCTTGGGTAACAGCAGGGTTCCGCAGTGGAGGGAACCGGCAGACTTTACGAGGTCAGCCGGATCGGTGATCACAACAGGTTCGGCGTCGAAGACATCTGCACCTTTCTGAACAGTGAGTACTGCGTCTACGGTTTTGCTTTCAAGAAGGTACTTGAGGATCGAGGTTACTGCTCCGCCGCATTCACCTTTAATATCGGACACATTGGTCCATGCGTAGAACATATCGCCTTTTGCTGACATTTTTAGGCCTCCGTGATCTTTTCAACTTTTACAGCACATGCCTTGAACTCCGGAATCTTACAGACCGGGTCAAGTGCATTGTTGGTCAGCATGTTTGCTGCGCACTCAACGAAGTGGAAGGGCATGAACATGACGCCTTTCATGATGTCAGGGGTGACTCTTGCACCAACAACGACTTCGCCGCGGCGGGTCATTGCTTTGATCATTTCGCCATCGGCGATACCGAGGTCGGCTGCATCTTCGGTGTTGATCTCAATCCATCCGGTCGGGACTTCGTGGTCAAGACTGTAGGATCTGCGGGTCATGGTACCGGTATGCCAGTGCCACAGGCAGCGGCCGGTGGTAAGGATGAACGGATACTCTGCATCCGGAACCTCAGCAGGTGCTTTCCATTCGCATGGGAAGAAGATACCAAGTCCGTCCGGGTGGGAGAACTTTGCACCGTGAAGGATCGGGGTTCCCGGATGGGTCTCTTCGGGGCATGGCCAGTGGAGTGCTTCGGGTTTGTCGAGTCTCTCGTAGGTCAGTCCGCGGTAGGACGGGGTGAGCATTCTCATCTCGTTGAAGACATCTTCGGAGGTCTTCCACGAGAACTGGGCTGCATAGCCCATCTTTGCGGCGACCATCGAGATGATTTCCCAGTCGAGTTTTGCTTCTCCCGGCGGGTCCTGTGCCTTTCTCCATTTCTGGACACGGCGTTCGGTCGAGGTCTGGGTTCCGTCACGTTCTGCATAGCAGGTTGCCGGAAGAACGACATCTGCCATCTCTGCAGTTTCGGTCATGAAGATATCCTGGACGACCATGAACTCAACTGCCTCAAGGGCGTGTTTGACGTGGGTTAAGTCCGGGTCGGAAAGCATCGGGTTCTCACCCATAATGTAGAGTGCTTTGAGATCTCCGGGCTTGTCGGTTAAGACATCCATCATGACAGTGACTTCGTAACCGTTCTTCGGTTCGCAGATACCGTCTGGGAAGCCCCATGCGTCAACAAATTTCTTGTGTGCTGCCGGGTCGATGACTTTCTGGTATGCAGTGAAGCAGACTGGGAGTGCTCCCATATCGCAGGCTCCCTGCACATTGTTCTGTCCACGAAGTGCGTTGACACCGGTTCCGGGGCGACCGAGGTTGCCGCAGAGCAGCTGGATGTTTGCGACAGAGTGTACGTTGTCGACACCGACGGTGTGCTGGGTGATACCCATGGAATAGAGGATTGCAGTGGCGCCGGAGGTTCCGATCCACTCTGCTGCCTGCTTGAGCTGGGCTGCCGGGATACCGGAGATCTTCTCGACATTTTCAGGCGAGTAGGTGTCCTTCATGACGACGGCTTTCATTGCTTCGTATTCTTTTGTACGGTTTGCGATGAAATCCTTGTTTTCCCAGCCGTTCTTGATGATAAGCTGCATCAGACCGTTGAGGATGGCCACATCGGATCCGCTGCGGAACTGCATGTACAGATCTGCCTGCTTTCCGGTCGGCGTGAAACGCGGGTCTGCGTAGATGATCTTTGCACCGTTCTTCTTTGCCATGGTAACACGGCGTCCGATCAGCGGGTGCTGCTCAAAGGTGTTTGAACCAAGAATAAAGAGACATTTTGACTGTTCAATATCAAGGATACTGTTGGTCATTGCACCGGAGCCAAAAGAGGTCGCGAGACCGGCAACGGTGGAGGAGTGGCACAGACGTGCACAGTGGTCGATATGAGTCGTCTTGAACACACCACGGGCAAGCTTCATAAGGGCGTAGTTGTCCTCGTTCGAGGTTCTGGCGGATGCAAGACAGGCGATTTCGGAGGGCTTGAATGTCTTCATCTTCTGTGCGATGTAGTCAGTTGCTTCATCCCAGCTTGCTGGAACAAACTTTCCATCCTTCTTGATCAGAGGGGTGGTAAGTCTGTCAGGGCTGTTGACGAACTCAAATGCATACATGCCTTTTGGACACAGTTTACCTTCGTTGACTGGTGAACGGGTGTAGGGAGTTACTCCCACGGTTTTTCCGTCACGGACAACGAGGTTGAATGAGCAGCCGGTTCCGCAGTACGGACAGGTTGTCGTTACATACTTCAAATCAGTCATTTGTAAAACCTCATATGAATATAGGTTTGAAACAGCGCATATTAACCTTCATGCCGAACCTCTATTATAAGTTAACATTAATTATAGTTAGTTTACAAGATAACATAATGGCGTTTAAAAATCATAAATATGTTTACAAAATATATTTATAAACACAATTGTTTGATTTCGGATATACGGCAAAATTAAGCCGGTTTTGCCAATACGCGCAATATCCGGGCGAATTACATTTCCAGGAGCGGACAAAGAATATTGGGATTTATGGAGATTCGGGGAATTTGCCGGGGTTTTAAATTTTTTCTTGGTTATTATTGGTGGGTTTGCCGTATTAGGGGTGCGCCGCACGCTGATCAGCTGATTTTATTCAGTCATGCGGGATAAAAGGGTTATTATAGTATTCAGGTGATAAATTACCTTTGTGCCCAAACCGCTCCTTACTGATCGTCAAAAGATGGTGATTCAATACCGTAAGGATGGTCTGACCCAGCAGGAGATCGCCGATCTTCTTCAGACAACCAGATCGAATATCAGTCTGATCGAAAAATCTGCAAACGAAAATATCCGTCTGGCCAAAGAAGCCCTTGCATATGTGTACTCTCAGAGCGCCACGCTGGTATGTACCCTTTCTGCCGGCAGCGAACTGACACGGGAGGCCTACACAATATATAAGTCCGCCCGTCAGCTCAATATCAAAGTCCAGTATGATACCGGGGCTCTGATCAATCGGATCATGCTTGCCGTCCCGGAAAAACTTACCGGGACCACGGTAAAAGAAAACATCAACATCTACCTCAATCTGACCGGTATCATCTACGTGTACTGATCTAGCGGCTGAAACCCTATTTTACGAGCCCGCCTTCCGGAAACAAAATTATGCGCTGTCCAGAGGTCGGACGAAAAAACGGCGGGCGGGAGAGCGGGGCTTTGAACCACGCTGATATAACAGCTGGTTACCAGAATCAATAATCATTAATCATTTGCAAAAATAATAAATCATCCCTAAAATTTAGAAATAATATCAAAAATTATCGATAAATGTACTTAACATGAACGCAATGTTTTCACAACCTTATTTATAGGCCGCCTGATAAAAACTACAATGTATGAAAAAATTAGTGTCCGTAATTGGTGTATTCCTCATTCTCTTTGCAGTGATATTTGCAGCAGGATGTGTGACCTCCGATCAGCAGGAGCCCACTCAGCTCAAAATCGCAACCACAACTTCTCTGTATGACACAGGACTTCTTGACGCCGTCCAGGATTATTATCTGGAAAAGTTCAATGTCGATCTTCTGATCACATCCCAAGGAACAGGCAAAGCAATTGCCTCCGCCAAGAATGGTGATGTAGATGTACTTCTCGTCCACTCGCCGGCTCAGGAAGCAGCTTTTATCGATGAAGGATATGGTATCGATCACCGCGGAATCGCCTACAATTACTTCGTCATTGTCGGACCCGCGGCCGATCCCGCAGGGATCTCCGGCATGACTCCCGAAGAAGGAGTTGCCAAACTCAAAGAACTCGGCGAAGCAGGCACATCAGGCATCGTCTTTATTTCCCGCGGCGACAACTCAGGCACCCACTCTGCAGAAAAGACCATCTGGAAATCTGCAGGATTCAACTACACCGCTCAGATCACCGGATCAGGACCCTGGTACAAAGAGACCGGCGCCGGCATGGGCGACTCCCTGACCACTGCCGGTCAGCTTGGCGCATACATCCTTACTGACGAAGCAACCTATCTTGCCTACAAGAAGAACAACAACCTTCCGCTCGAAATCATCATCAGCGAAGGCATAACTCTTCTGAACAGATACACCGTCATGACCATCAGTCCGGAAAAGTTCCCGAACACCAATGTAGATGATGCAGCTGCCTTCACCAACTGGCTGATCTCCGCAGACGGACAGAACTTCATCGGCTCCTTTGGTGTCGAGACCTATGGAAAAGCTCTCTTCACGCCGATGAGCACATTAAAAGACAGCACTCTTCCGCCGTTCAACATCGACTGTAAAACGCCCGTAGTTGCATCGTCCGCGTAAGAACACAACCCAATCTTTTTTTTTAATTCATACAGCATAGGATAACCACACATGGGAGAGATCAGCGACGGATTTATCGAGGCCGTAACACTTATCGTTACTTTAGATCCGGAAATCCTGGAAATTGCCGGAAGAAGCATGTATGTTTCCGTTGCGGCCACCCTGGTCGCGGCTCTGATCGCCATCCCTCTTGGCGCTCTTATCTATTATTATGATTTCCACGGCAAACGAGCCGTGATCAATATCGTGCAGACCTTATATGCCCTGCCGACCGTGATCGTCGGACTTCTGGTCTATCTTCTGGTCTCTTATTCCGGGCCTCTCGGCTCCTTAAATCTCCTCTATACGACCAATGCAATGATCATTGCCCAGGTCATTTTGGTCTCCCCGCTGATCATCGGATTCACGATCGCCGGCCTCTCGGGTCTGGACAAAGAGATGAAATACACCACCCTGGCCCTGAATGCACGTGCCTATCGTGCCATCCTCACCCTGGTACGGGAAGCGAAGTTTGCCATCCTCTCTGCGGTCGTCCTGGCGTTTGGCCGGGCGATCGCCGAAGTAGGGGCCGTGATGATGGTCGGAGGCAACATCCGGCACTTTACCCGGACCCTGACAACGGCCATCACACTCAACACCTCCATGGGAGACTTTGCCATGTCGATAGCGCTGGGAATAATCCTGCTGACGATCGCCCTGATCGTTAACCTCGGAGTCAATGTACTTCAGCATTATAACGGAAGGATGAAGGATGAGTGAAGACGTCATTACCGTTTCCGGTCTTGCAAAAAGCTACCGCAAAAAAGAGGTCGTCCACCCCCTGGACCTCTCGGTGAGAAAAGGAGAGATCCTGGCGATCATCGGACCTTCGGGAGCCGGAAAAAGTACCCTTATGCGGATGATGGATACGATCGAGCCTGCTTCGCAGGGAGAGATGATCATCTTCGGCGAACCCGTAACGAAATGCTCGGCACACAGGATCCGGGGAAGGATGGGGATGCTGTTTCAAAAAACGGTCCTGTTTGACCGGACCGTCGCTGAAAATGTCGAACTGGGTCTTTCATACAGGAATCTGCCTAAAAAAGAGAGGAAAGAGAGGGTCGCCGAGATTCTGGAACATATGGGTCTGAGCCAGCTTGCAGAACGCGGGGCACGCACTCTTTCGGGAGGCGAAGGCCAGAGGATCTCATTCGCCCGTGTCCTGGCGACCCGGCCCGAGATCCTGTTTCTGGATGAACCAACGGCAAATCTCGATCCGGTCTCGACACAGATCCTGGAAGAGATGATCATCCGGGAAAACCGCGAAAACAAGACGACCATCATTCTCAACACCCATGATCAGGCGCAGGGTCAGCGGCTTGCCGACCGGATCGCCGTGATGATGGACGGGTCATTCGTTCAGGTTGGATCTGCTGACGAAGTGTTTTATCATCCGGTCAGCGAGAAGGTGGCAAAGTTCGTCGGCATTCAAAACATCTTCCCCGGCCATGTAAGAGACGGAGAGGTTGTATCGTCTCAGGTCAGCTTCTGTCAGGCTCCGGGATCATTGGCAGGGAATGGCCAGAACGTGCAGATCATGCTGCGCGCCGAAGACATATCTCTTTCAAAAAAAGGGATCACGGATGGCCGGAGATCCTTGCCAGGCGTCGTCATCTCATCGGCCCGGTCCGGAGCGTTTCTGGAGGTCGGTGTGAATGCAGGCTGTCATTTCACGGTCATCGTCCCGTTCAGACAGACAGGGGATGTGTATGCCCCCGGAGAACGTGTCTGGATCGGCTGGCGGTCTGATGTGGTCCATGTGATACCTGATACATCATAACCATCAAGAGGACAGCGTGTCAATATACTATCAGATGGCACAACCTCTTTCAGAAGACGCAATTTTTGCGTGCGGCAGAAAACTCCTGATCGCTGAAGGAAAGATCTCCTTCACCGTCAGTTCTGACGGGATCGAAGTTAAGTTCCCGACAACACGCAAGATAGCTGCCGAACTGGACGTGCCGCATTATTATGTTCTCCCCTATTTTGCCGGACTTGAAGCGAACGGATATCTGACCCGTACCGAACGGGTCGGCATCTTTACAACACCGGCAGGATCGCGGCGCCTCTTTACCGGAGTCTCGGATGAAGAACTGAACGAGATCGAGGGGATCCTTGGAGAAAAAGTGCTGGATGCCCTTTTCGAGAGGTCCAAATAGATCCGGCACGCATAAGCTGACAGCTGTTTTTCAGGTCAGATAAAAAAAAGAAAAATATCAAAATTATATCAATAAAAAATCAGAGTTTCTGTCCGCACTCGGGACAGAATTTTGTTCCCTGAGGAACAGCGGCATTGCACTGCGGACATTTCCGCACGGTCTCAACTTTCGTACCGCATTCCGGACAGAACTTTGCTCCCGGCATAAGAGCGGCGCCGCAGTTTGTACAGGTTGATCCCCCTGCAGGGACCATCTTCTGTCCGCACTCCGGGCAGAACTTTGTACCGGCAGGAACATTGGCTCCGCAGTTGCTGCAGGTCCCCATATTCTCTGCCGGTTTTGGCGCTGCAGGCTGCGGACCAGCACCCGGCTGGCCGCCGAAGGGAGCCGGCTGACCGCCGGCGCCTGTCATGCTCTGCCCCATCATACTGCCCATACTCATTCCGGCACCCATGCCGGCGCCCATCATGGCAAATCCTGATCCTTCGCCTCCTTTTGCAGCTCCCTGCCCGATGCCTTCAATGGCTTTACCGGACTGATACTGGATGTAATTCACACCGAGAGCCGACATCGCCCCGCGCTTGTTGATCGCTTCCTGGACCTCCTCGGGCATGTTGATGTTCAGGCCGGCGAACTTCATGATCTTGAGACCATAAATCTCCGTCTCGGTCGTGAGTTTGCCAAGACACAGCTGCTCGATCTCCTGCAGATATGCAGGCATATCCAAAACACCCATCTGTTTTTTAGCCTTCAGTTCGCCGAGAGTATCATTCAGAATGGTGACGATCTGTGACTTGAGCCAGTCAACGATCTCTGCCGAGGTCGTAATACCTTTTGTTCCGACAAACTGGGTTATCAGCAGGAGCGGATCGACGACCTTGTACGAGAACTGCCCGAAGATCCTGAGCTGAACAACGCCAAAGTCCACATCGCGGAATGCGAGCGGCTGGGGTGTCCCGAACTTATCCCGAAACTCACGTTTCTGAGCCCAGTAGAACTCTCCGATCTGGACGTTGCCGACCACGGTCCCGAGAATGTTTTTCAGGACAGGAATGTTCTGGGTCGTGAGGGCGTACCGGTCGGGCCGGTCAAAAACCGCGAGGGCTTTTCCGTCACGGAAAAAAATACCGAATTCGTCTTCACGGACGAGCACGTTATCGTTCCACATAACGTTTCTCGGGAGCCGCCACATGACGTTCTCCCCTTTCTGATCCTCTACCCAGTAGAATCCTTTTCGGGAATCAGCACCTTCGATGTCGGAACCCGAGCCGATATTCTTGTTTGTTTTAGAGAAGAATGCCATCAGAATGCACCAATTCCTGCTATGTCTACGCAGCGTTTATCAAATATCACAGTAAATTCACTAAATCCGTCCCGGATCTCGCGGAGGAGGGAGGATGTTTTCACAAAATTACCGGTCCCGGCACTTCCGGATGCGGCCTTTGCCAGGTCGCCAAGCCCGCGGATACCATCGATCAGTGCGAGATCATACTCATAGAGAGCATTCAGCTCGATCTTTTTGATCCGGGCTGCCGGAGATATGCCGGTATATCCCTGCTCTGCGTGACGGATCTTTGCCTCGGCTGTCTTTGCCTGGGAGATCACGGCTGCCAGATCGTTCATGAGATCGAGTTCGAGCGCCCGGGATGCTGACTCGCGGGTCAGCTCCAGAGGCAGAAGAACATTGTTTTTCAGTTCATCAGCGATCTGCTGACGAAGCATCGAGTCGGCGATCCGGATATCCTCTTTTTGCCGGTATCCGCGAAATCCCGGGATACACAGCTGGATCTTTTTGATAAGACCCCGGTCTTCTTCGACTTTGTCTCGTAAATCTACTGTCATTGTCTACTTATTTTTTCAATATCAGGAAAAGTATGGCTCCTGCCGCCACGATCACCAGTGCTGCTCCGATCAGGATCGGGGCAGTGAGAACCGGGAAAACTGCACTCAGCAGTCCCTGGACGAGGAGGATCACTCCTGCGAGAATCAGGAACAGGGGGAAAACCGGCGAGACACGTTTGCCCATGAACATGGCAAGGCAAAGCGAGATCACGCCGACCCCCGTGAGAAAGATGCCTGTCCCTTCCCAGAATCCGACCGCCGGTACAAGATATGTCACCAGAATGGAAACACCAAGCATCAGGATGACTGACGCCCATATCAGGTGCATGCGTTTATCTTCAACATCACTCATGAGAAATACCTAATATATATGTATCATTGATTTTGTATGCAGGCAGATAAAGCACTTTGGTGCTGTTTATTTTAAAGTCATACTCAAGTGTCTGCAGGGTCCCGGGGATCTCCGTTTCATACCGGAGGAACAGAAATTCAGCATTCTCTCCGGCTATCCCCTTCTCCATCGTCATTACCGCACGTTTTGCTCCTTTGAACCCGGAAATGAACGTGAGTTTCGGCTGATCGAGCGTCAGATCCATGTTCCATTTCCTGCAGAACTCTTCGGGAAGTGCAGCGGCGCAGACATAGAAGTCACGGGTGCCCCTCATCTGTTTTCTGTCAGTGATAAAACGCGAGATCTTGCCGCCGGATATGCTCTCTTTTTTTACATTCAGATCAGCATTCACGATCCAGAAAGGGACGTAGATAAGTTCCTCCGGCCGGTTTTCGGCAGGAGCGGCGATACTGTAGGAGATATCTCCCACGGTTCCGTCTGCAAACAGACTGATCCTTCCGCAGTGACTGCAGGCAAGCATCATGTCGCGTTCCTTTGATTTGAGCGGGGCGCCGCATCCGGGGCATTTAAGTTCTTTTAACAGCATCTCAGATCACCTTTATTTGAAGTAGTCATATGTTTCATTGTAGATCGGCTGTACTTTTTTCTGGGTCCTGCCTGACTTCAAGCCTTTTCCGTTCACTGCTCCTTCCAGGATCTCATCACCGTATCTGAACCGGTTATAGAAGTATCCGAGAAGCGCGACGGCGGCCACGATCCCGACAACAAGAACGCCGATGCCCACATCGGTTCCTTCCGTTACGATCGCAAGACCGATGCCGAGACCCGCAAGTCCGCCGGAAAGAGCTCCGCCGATACCGGCTGCGGTACTTTGACTGCCCGCATTTCCCGGCGCCCTTCCTGACACGATCCGGGCCGTGATCCCGTCAACGGTCGCAAAGTAGGTCCGGCCCTCGTAGGAGTATCTGATGATCCAGAAGGGATAATAGACAAGCGTGAAGGCTTTGGGGAAGAAGAACGACTTCGAGAAGTAGATCTTGTTCATCCGCGCCCCTCCGTCTTCGACGGCGGCCTGCCGGATAGCTCGTCCCCCGACCTCATATGCGTTGTCACGCGAAGAGGTGACGCCGAAGGTGACGATCTCCTGATCATCATAGGAAATTGCCTCCGCACGTTCGGGGATCACGATGCTCTGGATCCCAAGATCCCCTGTTTCGCAGGCGATTTCCGAGTAGATGTACTCCCGGTTGATCAGTGCTTCGCGCGGGATCTCGACTTTCTGGTTATCTTTACCCCTTCTCTCCTCTTGGATACCGCAGACGCATGCTTTGCCTCTGGCGATCAGCCGCCAGAACGGAAGATACATGGGATATGCTTCGGTCACTTTTGCGGTTTGGACAAGATCCTGTGCTTTCGGGCCGGTTTTCCACCAGTCACTGACTTTTGCAAGGGCCTTGTCTTTATCGACCGTCATTTTGTACATGACCTTGTTTGCTCCCTCGTCGGTTGTCAGTGCGAACACGGATTCACAGAACTTGCAGAGGACCAGGTCTTCTCCTTCTTCGCACTGAACCTGACCTCCGCACGAGGGGCAGGTCATCGAGACAAGGATCTTTTGCGCTTCACTCATTCTGATTTCACCTCCGCGTCAGCAGGTTTCTGTCTTTCGACCACCCGGGCCGCAAGAAGTTTTCCTGCGAAAAAGCCGGCGATCACCAGAACGAAAAATATCGGGTTGACCATTATTCCAAGAATGCCGCCAAGCAGCCCGAGCGTGAATGCAAGTCCCATTACCGCGATGTAGGCGCCTGAACTCCGTGTCGGCGATGAGGTCGTATAGACCGCTCCGGAGGATCCGTCGATGACCGCCTCATAGGCCGCGCCCTTATACGTGTAGGCGATCTCGTAGATCGGGAAGTAGACGAGTGCCTGGTCGATCGGGGTGCCGGTGAGTTCAGGGAGATACGAATCGATCGCAATATCCGGCTGGATCACGTCGGCCCCCCTGGTCGATACGTTCGCATCATATATCTCGATATTTCCCGGAGGGATGGTCAGATCCTGCATTCCCGGAAGAAGGGTACCTTTTGCAGGTTTTGCAAACACGGTCTCTTTGCCGTTCACCGTCCGGCGGAACCTGAATACCGGGAAGAACTCCTTTGCAAAATTCGTGATCTGTGCAGATGATTCAAGATCTTTTGCCTGAGCCGGACCGGCAGTCCAGCGTTTAAAGATCCCTTTTGCCGCATTCTCGTCGATGGAGAAGGGGAGCAGGTAAAAAAACAGCGCAGAGCGCCTGTCGATATAGGTGACCGTACCGCAGAACGAACAGGTTGCCATCTGTGTTCCCGGCTTGACCTGAAGTAATGCGCCGCACTTTGGGCACTGAAAATCGGGCATATAATTTTCTTGGTTTCTTAGCGGATAAGGATATCTTCGGGCTTCAGGTCAGAGTTCACTGAGCCGAAGAAGACAGGCCGCTTTCTTCTCAGAAGCGCCAAGTTTATCAAAACATTCGGCCAGTTTTTCCAGCGAAGTTCTGTCGTCCGGAGAAAGGATAAGTGCACGCTCAAAAGAGCTGACGGCATCGCCGTATCTTTCCAGGCCGAAGAGAGCTGCCCCCCGTCCTTTCCATGCATCGGCATCGTTTGGCAGAAGGTTCGTTAACCGAAGGTATGCTTCGGCTGCTTTCTCATAGCGCTCCTCTGAAAAAAGCGACTCGGCGGTCGTTTTCCAGAAGACAGGGTTGTTGGTCGGGTGAAATGTCATAATGAAACTGCAGAAAAACTCTTATGCAAAATGGTCGGGGTTTGGGTTGGTAGCACAATGATGCCGCCGAAAATGCTGATATCGGGATTCGAACCCGAGTCGCCGGCGTGAAAGGCCGGCATGATTGGCCTCTACACTATATCAGCTCAAACTGCCTATAATAGTCAACGCTGAATTATAAAAAGATTTTTGTTTGACCCCGGCCGGATTCGGGATCAGTATGCATCGCCGGAGTTCTGCGTCTCCGTCTGGAATGCGGCAAGAAGTTTTTTGTAGACCGGGCCTGGCGTACCGTTTCCGATCATTCTGCCGTCTATTTTAGTGATCGCACAGATCTCTGCGGCCGTTCCTGTGACCAGGACCTCGTCTGCAGTGTAGAGGTCAAAGAGTCCCAGTTCACAGACCTCGAAGGGGATCGCAAGTTTCGCGCAGATGTCGAGAAGAACGCTGCGGGTGATGCCTTTGAGATTGTTGATGGTCGGCGGAGTGGAGAGAACACCGTTTTTGATGAGATAGATGTTGTCGCCGGAACCTTCAGCGAGTTTGCCGGTTCGGTCGAGGAAGATCGCTTCGTCGCCGCCTTTGTAATTTGCCTCGATCTTGCCGAGGATATTGTTGAGATAGTTGAGAGACTTGATGTTGGGCGGAAGGGTGTCCGGCGGGTTTCTTCTGACACAGACGGTGACCGCGGTCAGGCCGGTCTCATACAGATCGCCGTACATCGCACCCCAGGCCGAAGCGGCGCAGATGATCGTGGGGGTTTCACAGTGGCGCGGGTCAAGACCCATCGTTCCTTTTCCGCGGGAGATGATCGGCCGGATGTAGGCATCATTCAGATCATTTTTCCTCAGTGTTTCCTTGATGATCTCGGCCATCTCGGCGCGGGTGATCCCGGGATCGAGATCTATAGCCTTGGCCGAGTCGAAGAGACGGTCAACGTGCTCGCTCAGGCGGAACACCCGGCCGTTGTATGCCCTGATCCCTTCGAACACACCGTCCCCGTAAAGGAACCCGTGGTCAAAGATCGACACAGTTGCCTGATCTTCAGGAACATATTTCCCGTTTATGTAAACTAACATGATAAATTATATGTGATGTGGTATGATATAGGATTTTGGTCTCCCCAAGAGGGATGCCCGTGATCCTGCGATTATTCCGTCAGTATCATACGGAAAATGCCGGATTCAGCAGACGAGACGGATCCGCCGGTCCGGGGGCGTCAGCTACTTATATAGTCACATCCCACAAAAACGGTATGTCAGTACAAAACGGCAATACTATTCGCGTACATTACATCGGCGAACTTACCGACGGCACACGCTTCGACTCATCTGAGGGCCGCGACCCCCTCGAGTTTACCGTTGGTTCGGGGATGGTGGTCCCGGGGTTCGATGCAGCAGTTCTTGGAATGAAGATCGGCGAAACGAAATCGGTAACGATCCCTCCGGCAGATGCATACGGTGAAAAAACCGATGAGATGATAGTGGATATTCCGCGCGGAGAGTTTGGCGAGGATTTCACCGCAGAACCGGGCGAGCAGCTCATGATCCAGCTGGGCGACGGGAATCAGATCCCGGTGACCATCACAAAAATCAATGACACGGCAGTGACGCTGGATGCAAATCATCCTCTTGCGGGCAAAACCCTTGTGTTCACTATCACACTGGCTGAGATCCTTGAAACGAATCCCGACGCGTAATTATTCATAGCTTCAGTGCACATAGACTACCTACGAACATGCCGCAGATAACCATACGCTCGTTTGCCAGATTTCGGGAACTTTTTGGAGAGGTGAATACTCTCAGCGTCCCGGAGGGTACGTCTGTTCTGGGCGCTCTTCTGGCTTTTGCAAAGACACAGAAAGACGGGATGGATGAACTCTTCCCTAAAGGCGCATTTGGGTCACACATCATTCTTATGTATAACCGGGAAAGGATCGACTCCGATGACGCAAAGACCGCCCATACGGCAGAGGGTGACGAGATCGTGATCTATCCGCCGGTTTCCGGAGGATGAACATGGTCCTTGCATTACAAAAGGAGGATATCGATATCGCCGCACTGATCGCCGGCTCCCGCACCAACAAAGACGGGGCACAGATCGTTTTCATCGGCTGCGTCAGGGATGACGGCGATATGGATGCACTCGAGATCGAGGCATTTGTTCCGGTCGCTGAAAAGGATCTTGCCGATATCGCGGCAGAAGCAATGGAACTTTTTCATCTGAACTCGGTCGATATCGTGCACCGGTACGGCCGTCTTGCCCTGGGCGAGACGATCGTTGTGATCCTGGTCGGCGCAGCCCATCGCGGCGAGGGGTATGATGGCTCACGTTATATCATCGAGAAGCTGAAAGAAAAGGTGCCGATCTGGAAACAGGAGCTCTCCGGAAATGCCCGGGGAGAATGGGTGCATTAACCCTCACCACTTTTTTCAGAAATGTTCTAGTATTCGTATTCAAAGACCATCGGACAATCCGGATCCAAAAGGACTTCCTGCGGCTGGGATTTCAGGCTAACTGCTCCGACGGCGCCGATAATGCCTTTTTTGCCGTAGACGGCGACCCCGCTTTTCTGTGCGGCGGTCATGACCTCTTCCATCGTGACGCGTTCCTGACGGATCTTTTTCCCAAGCAGGAGCAGATCCTTTGAGACCGTGATGGATGTCATGATCGCGACCCCCCATTCATCTGAGACACTTTCCTCATCGACGAATCTGCAGACACGGGCGGCGAGAGAGTTCACGACATTCGGGTCAACGGCCAGTTCGATGAAACTGCAGGAGTTTCCTGCAGTTTTTTCGTCAATATCCTGACAGAGGGCGGCGACCTGATGCCGGATCCCGATGATGCTTCCTGCGTCGGTCAGATATTTCATGAGTGCCTGAGACAGGGCAAAAGTAGCCCCTCCGCATCCTTTCCGGTCGGTATCATCCACGCCGATGGTGACCGGCGTCAGGGCAGAGGTCCTAACTTCGCCGGTGATGACCCCGCCGGCCGCGCTGATCTGTACGCCGTTCACGCCTTTTGCATGACCCATCATCGAAGAGAGGGAATACGCCGGTCCGCCGGGTACCGATCTGATGGTTTGGACGATCTCGTTTCCCTCTTTTCTCACCAAAGCAAGACCCACGGCGGCAGAATCCAGTCTGAGTTCCTTCGCTTCGCCGATCCGCGCCCGCTCGCGAAAGATCATACCGTCACGCGTGACGGAGATCGCTGCGCCGCCGGCTTTCCGGTGATGAAACTCGCAGAAGCCCGCACATCCGCTCGAGAGGCATTCATGAAAGATCTCGACATCACTGCCGTCATGTGTCGTAAATATCCGTTTGCAGGTGGTCTGCGGGAGAGCGCTTCTGGAGGCGTATTGTGCCGGGTTTCTGCCGTGCGGCTCTTCTTTTACGAAGATGCAGCCTTCTTTGATCATTCGGTTGACCCAGTCCTGCGCTGTTGAACGCGGAACGTTAGCCGCAGCTGCCAGATCTGCAGTCGTGAAGTGACCTTCTTCGAAGGTCATCCGTCTCATGGCTGCGAGAAATGCACCCCGGCGTTCAAGGACGCCGCCGGGTTTTTCCTTACCGGTCATATTTATCGGTAATGAACAGGAGGTCGGCCAGTATAGCGCTGGCCGTTTCAACTGATCCGGCCCCCCGGCCGATGAACGTTATCGCGCCGGCATACTCGGTTTCGACGGTCACGGCGTTCAGCGTCCCGGTCACAACAAGCGGATTGGTCTTGGAGATAAGGCGGGGAGAAACCTCCAGAAGATTTTTCTCCGGATAGAGGGATGCAATCAGACGGATCGAGTGACCGGTCTCTTCAGCCATCAGAAGTGCATCAACAGTCAGGTCGGAGATTCCGGTACGTTTCACATCGGCAAGTTTGACCTCCATTCCAAGCATAGTGTTTGCCAGGATGACGAGTTTGATCGCTGCATCAGTGCCGTTGATGTCGTATGTCGGATCCGCCTCGGCATATCCTAGATCGCGGGCTTCGGCGAGGGCCTGGACATAGGTAAGCCCCTCCTCTTCCATTCTGGTAAGGATATAATTGCAGGTCCCGTTCAAAACACCGTAGAGCGCTTTTATCTTGTTGCCGGCAAGACCATACTTGATTCCGCGGAGAATAGGTACGGCGCCGGCCACGGTTCCTTCAAACAAAAATGCAGCATTGTTCTGCTCAGCCAAACCGAGCAGTTCGGCCGACGCAAGAGAGACAGGGCCTTTGTTGGAAGTGACGACATGTTTACCGCGGGTCAGCGCCGTTTTTATGATGGAGAGCGCCGGTTCGCCGGTGTCGGCATTCGTCGGCGTTACCTCAACCAGAATGTCATATTCGGCGTCCGCCGCGATACGCGATGCCGGCCACCCGGGATCGCCGCACCGTCCGGTCTTCTTTTTCTTTGCAAGGATCTCTTCTATATCAAGACCTGCGGGATCGACGACACCGCTTTTTGAATCGGCCGCTGCAACGATACGGAAACGGCCATCCCCAGAAAGCACCTCAGACACACCGCGCCCAACCGAACCAAGGCCGATAAGAGCGATGTTCCATCTTTTCATAAGCCGCCTCCTATCTGGTTGATGATCAGAAGATGTTTCTCGGCGGCGATGTCCTTGAGCGTTGTGACTGCCTGATTCATCTCCACCTCGTTCATCGCTTTGATCGTGAGTTTTGCCGTCGACGGCTCGGCCATTCCCGGCATGACCAGATCAAGTTCGGTCACTTCAGCGACATTTTCCTTATCGATCCGGTTGACCGTGTCCGTAAGATCGGTGTGCAGGATGTGGCCGATGAGAATGAATGTTTTTGTACAGGTGAGATGTTCGGTTCCGATCCGGACGATGGCCACCCCATTTGCACGGAGGGCGTCCATCAGTTCGACAAGCCGTTTTTCGGGAAGTGATATGACGATGTCTACAATTAAAGCCCCGTTGACGGACTTTGTGTCCCGCTGATGGGAGATAGTTATGATATTTGCCCCGCTTTTGGATATTGGTTCTATTGCAGCAAGTAACTGCCCGGGTTTGTCTTTGAGCTCAAGTCGTAGTGAGGTTCTGACATTTTTCTGCAAGCGTATCCCTCTTATTCTTAATAATTCTTCTTTT
>JAYFOG010000094.1:0-40221 GCA_034932965.1 Methanocorpusculum sp. | reverse complement strand
ATAAGCAGCAGAATTCCGACGGAAATAATGGCATCCTGCCATAATCTGCTGACAACCACGATCGCGGATACCGCCATCAGCAGGATGAGCAGTATCTCCGGAATGATGTCGCGAACATTCATAGTTTAACTAAGGTGAGGTTTAATATTAACTTACCTATATATGAGCGAATTTAATCTGCGTTCAGCGGCATCATATGCCGGCCTGATTCTGATGATGGCGGTGACCAGTCTCCTTGCGATCCTTCTGATCGGTCCGGTGAAGGCAGCCGGTCTTGGGGCATTTGAGGATCCTGATTCGGTTCTGAATGCATTTTTTTTTATCTTTGCAATGCTGGTTATCACTGCTGTCCTGCTGATCCTGATTAGATGGAAAGCACAGCAGGTGATCAGCGTCATCATTGGTTTTTCTCTGGCTGCGGTGATCTATTATGTGGTTATGGCTCTTCTGCATCAGGCCGGTCTAGGCATCCTGGCCGATGCGGGCGGAGTGATCTGCGGTATTGGGGTGATTGCTCTGCTTTGGTTCTATCCCGAGTGGTATGTGATCAACACGGCCGGGATCCTGGTGGCGGCGGGATGTGCGGTGATCTTTGGTGTCTCGCTCTCTCTCATCCCGGTTCTCGTTCTTCTTGTTCTGCTGATGGTCTATGATTTTATTGCGGTAAAACGGTCCAAGCATATGCTCACGCTCGCTGACGGCGTGCTTCGTCAGAAGATGCCGATCATGTTTCTTGTTCCAAAGACGAAAGGCTACTCATATCGGAAGAGCGGCTTTTCCATTCGGAACGAAAAAGGGGAACGCGGCGCGTATATGATCGGTATGGGGGATGTGATCATGCCCGCAATACTCGTGGTCTCGGCCCAGGTGTTTGCCGGAGGTGAGGGTGTCATGTCGGTATTTGGCATCTATTTGCCGGCATTTGGTGCACTTATTGGCGGAATTGTCGGTCTTTTGATCCTGATGGTGCCGGTAAACACCGGTAAACCTCAGCCTGGTCTCCCGCTGATCAACGGGTGTGCGATCATCGGTTTCTTCATCTGCTGCCTGCTTGCCGGTTCATGGGGCTGGCTTGTCTTGTAGAAATCTTTTTATACAAATTTATGTAATAGAATAGGGCACACTAGCATCGATAGTGTAGTGGTTATCACTAGGCGTTGCCAACGCCTAAACTCGGGTTCGAGTCCCGGTCGATGCATATTTTCTTTTTGAGTTTTTATCCGTCAGTATCTATTCAGTCTGTTTATCTCCCTGAATACTATCCGTCATGTTGATGACAGGGAAAAAAGAGGGGTGTGTTCTGTTATTG
This sequence comes from Methanocorpusculum sp., assembly GCA_034932965.1. Lineage (GTDB taxonomy): Archaea > Halobacteriota > Methanomicrobia > Methanomicrobiales > Methanocorpusculaceae > Methanocorpusculum. Next base: position 38,912 of record JAYFOG010000094.1, on the reverse strand, counting down.
TGTTTTCAGATATTCGTTTAGTGCGGCAAGCGTCCCTTCAAGCGACCCGTCACCAACAACGACTGGGGTGACCCCTGCATCCTGCATGCGTTTTGCTGTGATATCTCCTATCGCTATCGGAATGATCTGCGAGAGGTCAGGCAGATTTGCCTGCGAAAAGGAGTTTGCGCTTGTAAACAGTATCACCTCCGCTCCGTCAAGATCAAGCATCTCGCCAGTTGGGACAAGTCCGTAACACCGATACTCAAAGGCCATTCCCCCTGCCTGTTCTATTGCATGGATCAGTTCCGGATTTGGCACATCTGCCCGCGGAATGCCGATTCGTTTTCCTTCGATCCACTCGCCCAGATACGGCACGAAGTCCCGTGAATAAAAAGTAGGAAGTGTCTCCGCCGGGATCCCCTGATCATGCAGGATCTTTGCGGTCTGCGGCCCGATTGCAATGACCCGGCATTTTTTTGTGATATTTCGGTCCAGAAGCATACCTATATGTTTTGCCGGATATGCACTTGTGAAGAATATCGCATCGAATTCTCCGTCGTTTGCCGCAAGAACAAAGGTCTGCACCAGACTTGCCCTAAGTTCGGCCTGCAGCGGCGAGACGATCCTGGCTGAATGACCGTATTTTTCGCACAATGCCTGGTCTTTCATACCTTTTTCAGCGAGACGGGTGATTGCGATCTGCATGGATATACCATTGTTCTTTCTTGATAAAAGTATCTCCGTTCGGTTCGCAGAATAATCATGTCCTTATAGCAGGAACCGCATACAATTATTCCATGAAAATGTTCTGGCCGGGTTCCCTTCCCTCCCCCTCTGTCCGAAGCGTGGGGGATATGGAGAATGTGTTTGCCACAAGACCGTCGAATCATGATCCGGCTGAACCGCTCTATTATATGTACAGGGATCTGTATCAGACGCATGGTGATCATGCCTGGCTTGAACGTCATCATCTCAGATATGATATCACAAAAATCCCGCCGGGACTCATCAACGGCGAATACACAAAAACCAAAGGACATTATCATCCCTCAAATGCAGCGGGAGTGCCATATCCTGAGGTGTATGAGGTATTGTCCGGGTTTGCGTATTACCTTTTACAGAAACGCGATCATACCGATGTCATACTTGTTCCGGCCCACACCGGCGATCTCGTCCTCATCCCTCCCGGATACGGGCATGTGACCATTAATCCGGGCCGTGAGGATCTGATCATGGCAAATTTGGTTTCCACTGACTTTTCCAGCGAGTACGGCGAGATCAATGAGATGCACGGCGCAGCCTATTATTATATGAAAAAAGAGGGCTGGGTCCCAAATCCGCATTATGGGGTCCATATCCCGATGCATGTGCTTCTCCCGCTTCCTCTTCCGGAGTTCGGTCTTGTTCAGGGCCGATGTCTCTACGACATGGTCGGCACGAATGATACTCTGGATGTGATGAACCGGCCTGAGGAGTATATGAATATCATCGGCCGGTTCTGTTCTGACAAAAAACGGTTTTGAATCTTAGAACGGTATCATTCTAAGGCCAGCCGGTCTCCGCACAATTCCGTCAAAACCGTGTGCTGCGACATACTTCAGCCCTTTAGCAAATGCCTGATCGATGAATTTCTGATCGACGGAACCGTCAACGATGATCCCTGCGGCATCATCATTGAGTTTCGGCATGATTTTTTTGAGTTCCTGGAGCGAGTAATCACCGATGACGCCGGCATCTTCCGTCAGAACTCTGGTCCGCCCGGTATTTTTCATATACTCGGTATGTTCCTGGATCGTGCTTGGGTTCTCCGGTTTTTTCTGTGTTTCCGAACCCGGATTTTCGACAGAGACTGATGCGGACTCCTCTGTTTTTATCTGGGTTTCCTCCGGGTTCGGCGTTTCAGGCTCAGGATTCCTGTTCACTTCGATCTGAACAGCTGTGCTCTGGTCGTTTCCTGTGACCGATTCGATCTCAAAGACCAGGTCAGAGATCGGCTCGTCTTTTTCGATATGGGATTTGAGGACCGATGCAGGGACCTTGTTTCTGAGCGATTTAACGATCTCTTTGCGGCTCATGTCCTCGACGCTTCTTCTGCGCGGAGAGAATGCCACGAAGTCGATGTCTGCAACCTGAAGAAGTTCACGTAAAATCAGATCCCCTCCCCGGTCACCGTCAACGAACACGGTAGTGTTTTTCTTAAATGAGAGATCGATGACCGTTTCGGGGACTTTTGTTCCTTCCACCGCCACGGTGTTGTTGATCCCGCATTTCAGCAGGTTCAGCACGTCTGCACGCCCTTCAACGATGATTATTGTATCGGAGTCGAGAACGGCCGGTCCGGCGGGAAGCCTTTCCGGACCTATCGTGGTGATCTTCTCGATCCTGCTGGCCTGTCTGACTTCGGCCAGGATGTCGTATGTGGAAATGCCTATTTCATCGAAGGAGTCAAGAAGAAGTTCTTTTGCACGCTCGACTATCTGACGGCGTTTGATTGCCCGGAGATCCTCGATGTTCTGGATTTGGATCACTGCCATGCATGGGCCGATTCGGTCGATAGTTTCCAAAGCTGCAGCTAATATTGCGGTCTCGGCACGGTCGAGGGATGAGGCGATGTAACATTCGCCGGTCGTTTTTCCATGTTTGCTGGTGATCTGGACGTCGATCCTGCCGATGCGTCCGCTTCTCTGCAGATCGCGGAGGTCCAGGTCTTCACCAAGGAGTCCTTCTGTCTGGCCGAAGATCGCCCCGACTACGTCGGTTTTTTCGACCACCCCCTCTGCTTCGATGTGGAGATGAATGAGATATTTGATACTGTCGATTGAATACATGTAAAGCCTCCATGGATGTGTAAATGAATGTAATGAAAATCCATAGGTACGGGATATATTTATTCTTGTACTACTTAAGGAACATGTTGAAAAAAATCATTCGATCAATTTTATCGAACGTGAAATAATTTTGGAAAAAGAAAGACTTGATGCGTTGGTATCAATGATGTCGATCTGAAGAAGGTCGCCTGGATGGAGAGTCCGGTCGTTTAGATCAAATATACCGTCTTGATTAGGGTCCCAATAATAACCAGTTGGCCCGGTACCATAAAGCAGTTGGATCCCAAAATGATTTGTGGAAATAAAATCATGGGCACTCAGTGTTTTGATAACGATATACTGTTTTATATCATTGATATATATTTCAGCCCGATAATCTGAATTTTTGAGTGACTGTCTCCCAATGTTTTTAAGAGTAACGATACTTTCATAGGTTTTTTCGCCTTTGGTATTGTAGTGATCAACTGATACGATTGCAAGAGTTTCTGGGGGGGATTTATTGAGAGGTTGTTCCAGCAAGCTGATGAAGGGCATGCAGCAGGCAACAAGAATGGCACATAAAATAAGTGCTAGAGCAATAAAGAGCAGTGTGGCAATAACAGGCGATACACCGTCATCACCTTTTTTTGATGACCTTTGCTTCATGACTGAAAAGATGAATGTCCCCTGCCATTAACCGAGCCCGTTCATCGTATGCTACTGCATGTTCTCGCGGTTCTTTGACCTGGCAGGAGGCGCCTGTGGCATGTTATGTTGTCCCGGAACTCATTTCACGCGATCGCGTATAGATCGTACGGGGGCCTAAAACATGTCTGGTATTTTCGGCACGGATACTCTATTTGTCGTAAGGGTTTTTACTCTTTTCGGCGAAGCTGACGTGCCCGGGCGTTCATCCACATCTGCCCGCCGCCTGATGTGAACTCCCCGTCGTGCCATGCAGGGATCCCGCCAATTATGGTTGTCACCGGAAATACCCCGTTCATTCCTTCGTAGGGCGTCCACCCGCATCTGCTGTGCAAAGATTCACCTGATATTTTTACCGGGGTGTCGGCATATACGGCAATATCTGCCCGGCTTCCCGGGATGAGCGAAGGGGCAGGTATGCCGAGTATCCTGCAGGGGTTTGTCACCGTCTTTGAGATCACTTCATTCAGCGTGATCTTTCGCTCCATTACCGCGTTCATCAGCAGGGGTAGCATCGTTTCCACGCCCGGGACTCCGGACGGGGCGATGGAAAATGGCTGTGATTTTTCTTGAATTGTATGCGGGGCATGATCCGAGGCTATAACCGGGATCTTTGCAAAGTTCTCGATGAGATGAAGCCGCTCTTTTTTCGTGCGAAGGGGAGGGTTCATCTTCCAGAACGTGTTCTCCGGCGTCGTCTCCTCACAGGATAAAAAAAGATGGTGGGGAGCAACTTCGAAGCTACCGGTGATCGTGTCAAATACCCCGGCACCGCTGACATGACAGATGTGAAGTTTTGTGCCCGGCGGTGCGAGATCCTGCACGAGCCGAATGGTTTCCACTTCACCAAGAACAGGACGTGAACGGTCATGTTCCGCTAGGGAGTGAACTTCTCCTGGGAGCACCTCTTCTGCGTGAACTGTCGCCAGCATATCATGATCCGCAAGGATTCTCAAAGAGTCCCGGATCACATCAGGCGTGAGGGCACTCCCGTAGCTTGACGGAGCGGCAAACATCTCGCCGAATGCAAGGACGCCTGCATCTATCAGGCCGAAAAAGTCGGCATCCGCAGTGACCGATCCGTTTATCCCGAAGTGACATAGGGAATCCTTCGAGGCAACGGCTGCTCTCTCCTTGAAATTCTTGACCGTTTCCATCGAAGGGATAGTGTTTGGCTGGTCCACGACCGTCGCCACTCCACCCGCCGCGGCCGCTTCCGTCCCCGTCTTCCACGTTTCCTTTGCTGCCTGCACTCCGTCACGCATATGAACATGCATGTCCGCGGCAGCCGGGATGCAGAGCTGGTTTTTACAGTTGATCACCCTGTCTGCGGGGGTTGAACTGCCGATCCGGGTGATGATCCCGTGTTCTATCGAGATATCTGCGATCCTTCCGTCAGGCAGTCGGGCGTTTGAAAGAACCAGTCCGGTCATATTCAGCAGACTCTTGGAACTGGATCTCCAAGAGGCGGTTCGATGAACCGTTCGCCGCCGATCCGCGTCTGCATGACGACACCCGATCCTTTGACCACTTCTCCGATGATCGCAGCATTTTTCCCATACGGGTGAGTTTTCAGGGCAGCAAGGACACGTTCTGCCGCTTCGGGAGCGACACCCATCACACATTTTCCTTCATTTGCTACCTGAAGGGGGTCGATACCGAGCAGTGATCCGGCGGAAGCAACGCTTTCCCTAATTGGCATGGCATCTTCGCTGACAACGACCTTTACGCCTGCTTTCTGTGCCATTTCGTTGATACAGGCTGCAAAGCCGCCGCGGGTCGGGTCCTTCATTGCATGGATATTGCCGTTTCCGGCAGCTTTCATAGCGGCTTCGATCATCTTCCAGAGCGGGGCAACGTCTGACTTCAGCTGATCGCCGAGATCGAAGCCTTCCCTGTATGAGACAATGGCAAGTCCGTGGTCTCCGAGCGTTCCTGAGACGATGATTTTGTCGCCGAGGGTGAGGTTTTTGTCACGTATCAGAAATCCTTCGTCTTCTATCACGCCGACTCCAGCGGTGTTGATCACAATCCCGTCAAGGCTTCCTTTCTCAACGACCTTGGTGTCTCCGGTGATGATCGATGCGCCGACCTCACCCAGGGTCTTGTCCATGGAGGCCACGATCTTTTCCAGATCGGCGATCGGAAACCCTTCTTCGATGATCATTGCACACGTCAGGGCGATCGGCCGAGCACCCATAACTGAGAGATCATTGATCGTTCCCGAGACAGCGACCCTGCCGATGTCTCCGCCGGGGAAGAAGATCGGTTTCACCACATGCGAGTCCGTCGTCAAAACGACGGTTTTTCCGCCGACGGTGAATGTTGATCCGTCATCCAGTGATTCAAGGCCGATCCCGCCCGCATTATTGTTTTTGAATGCAGTGAGCGTCTGGAGAAGTTCACCCATGACCTCTCCGCCGGCTCCGTGCATCATATTTACTTCAGTATCCTTTTTCATGCTGATTCACCTGTTTCGATCTCAAGATTTTTCACGAAGATCTCTCTTCCCTGAATCATGTGTGGCAGTTTCCCACAGTTTGGGCAGACAAAGATCTCCGGTCCTTTGTAGCCGCATTCGCACTCGGCGACAGGGAGAATAGTGTTAAAAACGAGCTTTGTTTCTGCGAACAAAGGGTCGTCGGTAATGAATGTGCGGAACATGAATTCCACTTGCTCCGGATTGACCATGGCCATGGAACCGACGTCCACAAATATGGTTTTCACAACCGTTGCATGATTTTCTTCTGCCGCCTTCTTCGAAGTCACGTAAACATCGTAGGCGATACCGGATTCATGCATGGTCCGACTCTTCCATCGCTTTATAAACTTCTTTAAATAGTTCCCGCGTTTCCAGGCCCTCTTCACGAGATAGCCGCTGAATCGCGAATCCTACATGTACGAGAACGAACTCACCGACTTTTACGTCAACAAGATCGATGCGGACCTCCTGCTGGAGTTCACCGTAATCAACTAGTGCGACATTTCCGTCGCGGATCTCAAGAATTTCTGCGGGAACGGCAATACACATATGATGGTATATTGGTTGATAACATTGATAAAGAAAGCGAAAAGAGACTGATTCAAAATGGCGCCGAGAGGGAGATTTGAACTCCCGAGGTATTACTACCAGAGGCTTTCAAGGCCACCGCCTTTCCGGACTAGACTATCTCGGCTCCGGACCTTATGATATTAGTCGTAGTGGTAAAAATAGATTGTGTGTTGCTGACCGGCGTGCCGGGCTGATTATTCGGAGAGGGGCTTTTGAAAAATCTCTCCGTCCTTTGCGATCCAGAGTTCTGCTGACAGAACTGCTTCCCGGACGAGTCTCTCCATGTCAAGGTTGTTCTCCTCGGAGTCGATAAGCTCCTGAGCGGAACGGGTTGCCGGTTTTTTCGGGACCGCGAGGCATTCTGTATCTCCCGGACTTTCGTGATATGTGCCGATTCTCCGGGATATTGCCACAATCTCCTCCTTGTCATACGTAAGGAGCGGTCTCAGGACCGGGAGTTTGACCGCTGTCGTGATAACGCCCATGTTCTGCAGTGTCTGGGAGGCCACCTGCCCGAGATTCTCTCCGGAGACGATCCCTTCCAGATTATTCTGTTCTGCCACTCCTTCTGCCACCCGCATCATGAATCTTTTACAGAAAAGACAGGTATAATGCCGATCGCAGGAGGCCGTCATTGCATCGAAGAAGGGCTCGATATTTACGATCCAGAGCGGGATCCCTCTTCCTGGGCACCACGCGGAGAGGATCCTGACATTGTCCATCGCAAGATTCCGTGTGGCAGATCCTGCCCATCTCCCGCCGTCCATGAAAACGCCGGAGATGGTCACACCTCTTCTCATCATCAGCCACGCGGCGACCGGTGAGTCGATACCTGCGGAAAGAAGAGCCGCGGCACGTCCTGCAGTTCCAAGCGGGAGTCCCCCCTGTCCGGGGATCCGTTCATCGTAGACAATACCGCCGTACTCGCGTGCTTCAACGAAGATTTCGTAATCCGGATCATCCAGATCAACGACGAAGTCCGGGATCTTCTCCCAGATAATGTCGGCGATCATGCCTGCAAGCTGCTGGCTGGTAAATCCGCTCACATGCTGGCGTCGCGCTCTGACAGCAAAACGCATCCCGGGTTTGAGTTTTTTCTCGGCAAACTTCAGGGCTGTTTTCGCCATGTCTTCCGGCAGGTTTGAGGTGGTCTCACAGATACTGACATCGACGATCCCAAATATTCTTGCAACGATCGGCGCGATTTTTTCCGGATCACCAAAAATCAGAATCCGTCCCCGGTATTCCTCGAGAGAGTATTCTATCTCCTGCGTTTCAAGCGCCGCTTTGATGTTTCGTGTTAAAGCCAGCATGAACTGTTTTTTTACCGGTTCACTTTTGAGCCAGAGTTCACCGATACGAACCATTACTGCTCTATTTTGCTCCATGTATTTCCTCCTCCGGTTTTATATTCCTGAAATGTTATTGTGGAAAACCCAAACGTTTTCAAATCAACTGTGTATAATTCGGCGCGTGCCGTCTCATCTCTTTCGGTCTCGATCACCGCATCTCTGCCGGAAAGACGCACGCGAAGGATTCCCCGTATCCCTTTTTCTCGAAGGAAGGTTTCGCTTTCGGCAATTTTTTTCAGGTTTTCTGCGGTGATCTCCTCCCCGAATGGAATTCTGGTGGCAAGACAGGATGATGGCGGATAAATCGTGACTCCAAGCTCCTTTGCCATTGAGATGATTCCTCTTTTACCAATACCGCTGAGAGCAAACGGACTGACGATTCCCAGCTCTTTCAGGGCTTTTTTACCGGGGCGTTCTTCATCTGCATCATCCGCATGGGTGCCGTCACAAATCGTTTTCCCGTCAGCTTCAGCGAGGAGGGTCTGCATGATCCGTTTTTTACAGATATAACACCTGTCTTCAGGGTTGGTCCGCAGATGTTCATCGGAAAGGATCGAAACGTCGATGACTTTCCACTCAACACCCAGTTTCCGGGCGAACTGTTCCGCTCGTGTGATCTCTTCGGGCACGGTGAACTCTGACCGGACCGTGGCGGCAGAAACCGGCAGACCTTCCTTCACGAATGAGGCAAGCAGCGTCATGCTGTCGGTCCCGCCGGAAAGAGCGACCAATGCAGGAGAGTATTCTTTGAGAATGTCTGGAAAGTTCATATCTGATTCATTATCCGAAGTTTTCTGACTGCATGTGAGCTTTTCGCGAAGTATGCTGAAAGGAAGAAGGTGAACTCAGGCGACCATATCTCTTCATTTTTGAGGATGGTATACTCTTCTTCCATCGATATTCTGACATGTTTTCCAATCGAGCCGGAAAGGATCTTCTGCTGATCGGCCAGAAGATCATATGCATGCGGGTATCTGCGGTCCACCTCGGTATAATATCTGTCTTCACTGATCCAGGGTCCGGCGAATGGGTTTTCTCTGAGGTACTTGTCGACGAACTTGTCCGCATTGTCATGCACCCAGACGGGCGGCCCGTTTCGAAGAGTGATCTTGGGCAGATCGGCGACCAGCAGTTCGAAGACGATCAGACAGTTGTCTGTCCCCATCATCACTTCCGCCCGGTGAACCGGGAAGTCCTCTGTTTCGAGCTGGGTTTTTATGGACTCCATCGTTTTTCTCAGCTGCGGGACGACGGTGTCGGGGACATAGGCTGGTGTTTTAAAGGAAAGGGCCAGCATTGTGGTCCCCCGCTTCTCCAGCACACATCTGAACTCCTCTTTTGAGATCGATGTCGGCGCATCGGGAATGAAGTAGCAGGGATCGGGTTTCGTACAGTAATCTCTGGCAAGTTCGACGAACTCGGAGAAACGTGTGGGGGTGAGTGCTGCCGCCACGTTTCTGGCTTTATCCGTCGGATCGATAACGATCAGCGGTTCGGAGAACAGTTTTCTGACAGTTTTTTTATCAGAATAGAATTTCTCGATATCGATGACTTCCCCGTACCGGAATGCTGATGCTGCATGGAGAAGCTCGGTGAATCCTCCGTAGGCGAGAATGAGCAGTTCGCAGAGATATCCGGAGAAACCGCCGGTCATGTGGTCGGAACCATATACACCTCCGCCTTTTGTAAATTGTTTTAGGAGAAGAACATCATCGCGCAGACCGCCGATCCGCTCAAGGAGATAGCGGGTATGAAACGGGGTCCGGTCAACAGCGCACTGCATCTCGGCGGTTGATTCTATATGGTAGCAGGGTACCAGGTCAACATCAAACCCCTCGATCACGGCATTCAGATAGGGATGTTCGGCATACTTCTCTTCTGAGGAGCCCTTGAACATCTCTACGACCGCATATGCAGCGGCAAGTCCCTTTTCCTGCAGCTCCTCGCGGGAGAGTGTTTTGGGGAAAAGCATGAAAATGTCGATGTCTTTATCTCCTCGAACCCATGTTCCGCGTGCTACTGATCCTGTCATCATTGCAGGAACGTCGGCAGTTTTCATCACTGCATCGATGAGTTTTTCTCCCATCTCCTGAACTTCCCGCCGTTCCTCCTCTGTTGGCCGAATAATCTCTAATATCTCTTCCTCTATCGTGTCTCTCATAACCTCACCCGCGCAAGTGTGGAATATATTGATCCTTTGGAGGTTAATGTGCTCTGTTTCAGAAGTATCTCCTCGATTTGGCATGTCCCAAACTCCCTGTCCCGCAGGGTCGCCGTCTTTTCCGCGAGGTCGGGCGTATCTTCTTTTATGCGGGCAAGGGTAATGTGGGGGGAAAATGGCCGCGTTTCTTTGGGGAATCCAAGCGGCAGGAGATACGTGCCGATCTGCTCTGCAAGATCAGCGCAGCATCCCTGATCCGTCACCTCGGCTTTGATGACCCTCCTGCTGAATGTACTGACCCGCGCTGCGGTCAGTTGAAACGGGGCGCCCTTCACTTTTTGCAGGGCGGCTGTGATCTTTGGAATGTTACTCTCAGAAACCTCTCCCAAGAACTTCAGCGTAATGTGCATCTGCTCTGCAGTCGGCAGTGTCAGTCGTGCATTCGAACTCCGAAGGGCCATCCCCGCTTCTTCCAGTCTATTTCGCATCTCTTCTGCCGGTTCAACAGCTATAAATACCCGCATCATTCTAGGTGATTATTTGCCTCTCATGCATTATGATAGTTACATTGATTAAAAATAATTGCCACCTACCATTCTATATCCTCATAACACGCATATGTACGAAGAATGGAGGAAACAAAAACATTCGCGGAGTTCGCTATCTCTGAAGAACTACTTCAGGCGATAGGCGACATGGGATTTGAGGAGCCTACACCTATTCAGGTAATGGCAATACCACAGATTCTTGATGGGAAAGATGTAACGGGGCAGGCTCAGACGGGAACGGGAAAAACGGCAGCGTTTGGGATTCCAATTATTGAACGGCTTGATCCAGATAACAAAAATGTACAGGCACTTGTCCTGTCGCCAACAAGGGAACTTGCAATACAGACGGCCGAGGAGTTCTCCCGGCTGATGAAATACAAAAAAGGACTGAATGTAGTCCCGATTTACGGTGGACAGCCGATCGACCGCCAGCTTCGTGCCCTCAAAGGCAATGTGCAGGTCGTCATCGGGACCCCGGGTCGTGTAATTGATCATATCAAACGCGGGACCCTTCACCTTGACTCGATCAGCATGTTCATTCTGGACGAAGCTGATCAGATGCTTGACATGGGATTCCGTGATGATATCGAGGATATTTTCCGTGATACACCAAAGAACCGGCAGACCATTCTGTTCTCGGCAACCATGCCGCAGCCGATTCTGGACATCACCAGAAGGTTCCAGCATGATCCTCAGTTCCTGAAGATCACCCGCAAGGAACTTACAGTTCCTCAGATCGAACAGACCTATATCGAAGTCAGAGAGCGCGACAAACTTGAAGCGCTCTGCCGTACTCTTGATATGAACAACCCGGAACTTGCTCTCGTATTCTGTAATACGAAGAGAACGGTTGATGATCTTATGAGCCGTATGCAGGCGCGCGGATACTTTGTGGAAGCTCTCCATGGAGATATGAAGCAGCAGCAGCGCGATCGCGTCATGGCACGCTTCCGTGCCGGAACCATCGATGTTTTAATCGCAACAGATGTTGCAGCACGCGGTATCGATGTCGATGATGTGGACATTGTCTTCAACTATGATGTTCCGCAGGATGTCGAGTATTATGTTCACCGTATCGGCAGAACTGCCCGTGCTGGCAGAACTGGGAAATCCGTAACGTTTGTTGCCCCTCGTGAGATCTACAAACTCAGGGATATCCAGAGATACGCAAAGATCCAGATCGCCAAGACCCCTCTGCCGACATTAGATGATGTTGCCGAGATGAAACAGCAGATATTCCTGGACAAAGTCCGCGATATCATGGCTGCAGGAAATCTCGAGTTGTATCTGCCGCTTGTTGAGCAGCTTCTTGAAACCGAAACCGAGGCTGATTCTGAGTCTGCAGCAGAAGTGACCAGTATCCAGGTTGCAGCAGCTCTTTTGAAGATGCACCTTGATTCGGGCAAGAATGCGGGTCAGAGTGAGGAGATAAAACCTCTTCAATCATCCCCCTCGGTCTCTGAGAACGTTACCCCGGGTACTGTTGACAACAGCGGTGCTGAACCGGGAATGGTGAGATTCCGGATATCTCTTGGTAAAAACCAGCAGATACGCCCGAAGGATATCGTAGGCGCCTTTGCAGGCGAGTGCGACATTCCAGGATCTTCTATTGGACGTATCGACCTGTACAACAACTACTCATATGTTGATGTACCTCTGGAACATGCAAACCTCGTTGCCGAAGTCATGGGTTCCAAGACTATTCGCGGTCAGGAACTTGAGATCTCGATTGCAGCACCACGTACTGCTGAAGAGGAAGAACATGAGCGTGATCAGAACAAAGGCGGAGACCGGCGCGGAGGTTCCTCGGGCGGATACAGAAGCGGAGGATCTTCCAACTCCGGCGGAGACCGCCGTAGTTATTCCAATAATCGCGGCGGCTCTTCCTATGGAAATCGCAGCGGAGGAAGTAATTACCGCAGCGGCGACCGCAGTTCCGGAAGCGGCGAACGCCGAAGTTACGGCAGTTCAGGCAGTTCAGGCAGCGGTGACAGAAGAAGTTTCAGCCGTGGAAGCAGCGGATCGGGCGCCCCAAGAAGGGATTCCGGCCACGGTTTCTATGGTAGAGACTGATCATCCCTTTTTTTAGAATATTCATATCCTTTTCGTTCGTGCGAGGATACCTTCATTATTTCCAAGCGCATATATGTACAGAGTTTTCAAGGATACTCCTGAAAAAACTTCCCGGTCTCATCTATGAAACCGGCGGTCTGCGGGAAGGACAAGAATACTGTGTGGGACTCACCTCCCCTGAGTCTTGTCCGGAGTGCAGTGAACCTCAAAAAGGTGAACAAACATGGATTTCAACTTATCTTTAAGAAGAGCAATGAAAACCGGCGAGGTAACCCTCGGCCAGAACTCTGTTGAGAAAATCATTGCTGAAAACAAAGCAGAACTCGTCATCATCGCAAAGAATGCCCCTGAAAAAGTCCGTGCATTTCTTGCTGCAAATGAAAACGTTCCTCTGTATGAATTTGACGGGAGCTCACGTCAGCTTGGCAAAGAATGCGGTAGAGACCACATGATCAGCGTGCTTGCGATCGTTAATGCGGGCGAATCCGATATCCTCTCCCTTAAGAGTGAATAAATATGAGTGAGATTACCATTTCCGAAGACGCCATGCGTATGATTGCCCAGTTCGAAAATCTCACCGGTGCGGGCGCAAGAGATTGTGTTGTCGATGATAAATTCGGCCGGATTCTCTTTGTCATCAACCCGGGAGAGATGGGACTTGCAATCGGAAAGAAGGGTGCCAGCATCAAGAAGGCATCTGACGCTTTCGGTAAGAAGGTCGAGGTCGTCGAATACAATCCGGACAAGGTCCAGTTTATCAGAAACTGTTTCCTTCCAGTCCAGGTTCAGACCGTAACCTTTGAAGAGGATGAAGAGGAAAATACCGAAGTTGCTTACATCGAGGTTGCTGATTCCGACCGCGGTCTTGCAATCGGAAAAGAAGGCAGAAACATCATCAAAGCAAAGAAACTCGCTTTCCGCCAGTTTGATATCGCCAATGTCGAGCTCAAACAGGAAGAGGAAGAAGAGTCTGATGAGGATGAGTTATAACCTCATCTCTTTTTTGTGATATTCTCTTTGGCGGTTTGATTCCTAAGAAAACGGAATTGTGTTACTTTTCCGGATGTTTTTCCTGATATGCGGCTTCGGGGCCCATGGCAAGAAGCTCCTCAAGTGTATTCACGTTTCTGAAACTTTCAAGGTCAGGGTCGACCGTTCGAAACATCTCCGGCGGTATCCGTTTTGTGTTCAGTGTGTTCACCATGTCCCGCAGTGAAAGTGATTCATGTTTCACGACATATTCCCTAAGAGCTGACACCCGGTAAACGGCATGCAGAGGTTCAAGATCGGTGTTTTCCCACTCAGGAATGATCGCATCATACTCTCCAATGTTTTCAAACAGATATTGTACGATAGGTTTGTGGATGGTGGGCATATCACATGCTGAGATGAATACCAGGTCGCCTTTGATCTCATGTAGGCCCGTCGATATCCCGCCGATCGGTCCGAGTCCGGGTTCTGTGTCCCAGGTACATCGTACGAGATCCGAAAGCCCGGTGAAATGCTCTGTTTGTTTTTTGTTTTTTGCCACGATGACGATCTCATCGACAAGTCCCTCAAAGGTCATCACAAGTCGGGAGATAAAGGAACAGCCCTGGTAAGAGAACAGATATTTTTCGCGTCCGTTTACCCGCCTTGCCTCACCTCCTGCAAGGATCATTGCAGATCTTTTCATCTGCATGACAGCTCCTCTTTGAAATGCGTCAGATTAGTGATCGTTTCGTTTACGGGTGTGGGAATGCCGTGTTTTTTTCCCAGCGTCACGATCGCACCGTTGATATGATCAACTTCGGTTTTTCGGCCGGCCGCGATATCCTGATACATGGAGCAGAAATGTGCTGCGGTGGGCGGTATTTTTTTCGTTCTGAGGAATTCAAGATATTCGCCGGCTGTTTTCTGGGTAAGGATTACATTTTCTGCGCGTGAAACCTCGAACGCCTCCTGAACAATACTGGTGATGATGTTCCAGGCAGGTTCTCTGAGCAGTTCACCGTAGGGGCATTCCATGATCGCACCGAGCGGGTTGAGCGAACAGCTGTATAATGCTTTTGACCAGATAACTCCTCTGATGTTATCGGTGGAACTCGCCCGCATTCCGGATTTATTAAAAATATCTGCAAGATTATCGGCTTTAACATCATTCCCTCCCGGGAATCTTCCAAATACGGTCTCTCCTCCGTCGACTGATACAAACACCGCATTGTCGGCTTTCCACTCAAATCCGGTTATAATCATTGCGCCAAGAACATGATCGGTGTATTCAGCGATGATCTCCTCATTTCCAATTCCGTTCTGAAGGCTTACAACTTCTGCTTCGCCAAACAGGTGATTATACTGCTCGCATATCTCCCTTGTGGCAGCGGCTTTGGTAGATATGATAATATAATCCCAGGTTTCTTTCGGAGCAACACTTCCGCAGGGAAACCGAACTTTTTCTGTTCCCCAGATCCCTGTCAGAAAAAAACCTTCGTTTTCTATTGATCTGCTGCATCTCTCACGGCATACCGCAAAAACCTCTGCATATTTCGATAATTTTGCGGCGACTGACAGACCGACGGCTCCGGCACCAAGTATTAATATCTTCATTTGTTCTTATTCTATTGTCTCTAAACCACATTAAAAGAAAGGTTTTTCTAAGACGTTTTTTGTTCCGTTCCTGGATACAGAACATGTAAATTATGTGTGTATATTATACAAAAAATTATGAAAACAATTCCTAATGTATATAAAATGAGATTATATTATATTTTATAATACGATTAATTGATAATGGAGATACGACAATATATTATTATGCAGAAAAAGCTGATTCTGATTTTTATGGCACTCGTTATGTGTGTCATGGTAGTTTTTACCGCAGGATGCACTGACCCCGTTAATGAGAATGCTACCGTTGAGATTCTCTATACTGGAGCAGGAACCATGCCCGGGCTTCTTGCTACCGGCCAGATCGACGGTTACATCAACTGGCAGCCTTTTATTGCCGTTGCCTTAGAGGGTAATATTGGCAAAGTTATATCCTACAGTCAGGACCTTCCCCCGAAAGGAACGTGGAAGGATCATACGTGCTGTGTGTTCGGTGCCAATTCCAAGGCATTGGAGAATCAGGATACTGCAGCAAGTCTTTCGGCTCTGATGATCCTTGGAAACAAATATATCAATGACTATCCGGACAAAGCAGCAGCTCAGACTGCAGACTGGCTTTTCTCCAGTCAGAACATGACCTACGGAAATGTGACCGTCAGTTCAACCGATGTGATGAAGACCTCGATCCCGACGATCAAGTTTTCCAGCGAGATCACTGACTCATGGCTGAACAGCAATGAGGGGTTCATTCAGTCACAGCGCGATCTGGGTCTCATTACTGCAAAGCTTGCTTCGACCACAGCGGATGAATCTGCAGCACTCCTTTACGATTTTGGTCCGTATGATGCAGCAGTTAAGCAGATCGAAAGCGGCACATTCATCACTCCTGCTGCGACCTCGACCATCTCGATAGGGTATCTGCCAAGCGATCATCACGCACCTATGTTCGTTCTCCTGAAAGACTGGGAGTATTTCAAGAGTACCTACAACTGTTACCTGAAACCTGTCACGGGAAAAACCGGGAAGATCACCGATGCCGAGCTCTACATCAACGGTCAGAAGATTGCCGATGTCAAACTCGTTGAGGGGACAGGCGGACCTCAGCTGATGACGCTTCTCCAGCAGAATGCAATTCAGTATGCACTTGCCGGCACCCCGCCGTTTATTGGTGCAGTTGACAAGAGCACCGGTGATATGGGTCTCAAGATTCTCTCACCGATTCAACTTGAAGGCTCCGGACTTGTAGCTTCCCTCACCTCCCCGGCCAACGACTGGGATGGGTTTGTTGCCTGGGTCAAGGCACGCAGCGCCGAAGGCAAAAATGTGGTTCTTGGTGACCCCCAGCTCGGATCTATTCAGGATGTTCAGCTGAAGTCTGCTCTTGAATCGGCTGGTATAAGCTACGTAGTTAAATCTGCGTAACCTCACTCACATTTTTTGCTCATCTGTTTATTTTCCGTCATGTTTCTTTGGTGATGCATGCCTAAGTGTCAGGGTAAAACAAGTAACACATTTGATATCCTGTAAAATCTACATACATAAAAGAGGATGGTGAATACCAAGGATCATGAAATGGTACATTAAGCTGATACTTCCGGCACTTGTTCTTGTATTATGGGAAGCAGCGGCAGTTCTGATGAACAATGCATACATCCTCCCCCGGGTGGAAAACGTTCTCGCTGTTTTTCTGACGCCATTTGCTGATCTCTACGGGTGCGGGAGTCTGATGGAAAACAGCTGGGTCAGTATTTACCGGGTAACGCTCGGTTTTATCATCGCCTGTCTGATCGCAGTCCCGCTGGGAATCATTCTCGGCAGGTATTCAGTTCTTGAACAGTTCGCCGACAGTCTTATCCAGATCCTGCGCCCCATCCCGCCTATGGCCTGGGTGCCTTTGTCCCTCGCATGGTTCGGTTTGGGCCTTGCGCCGATTCTTTTTATCATCGTGATCGGTTGTATTTTCCCCATCCTTGTAAACACAATAGATGGTGTTAAGAGAGTGAAGAAAAGCTGGGTCGAAACAGCCAGGATATATCAGGCAAATGAACGTCAGATCATCACGAAAGTTATTGTTCCGGCGGCAGGTCCTGCTATTTGGAATGGGCTCCGTGTGGGATTTGGGATCGCCTGGATGAGTGTTGTCGCGGCAGAAATGATGCCTGGGACCGTCTCGGGTCTTGGCTATCTTATCATGTATACATACAACTGGGGTCAGGTCCAGATGGTTATCGCCGGAATGATTGCGATTGGTATCATCGGCATCGTTATGGATCAGTTCTTCCAGTATGTTCTGCGGAAAAAGTTCGCATGGGAGGTGCTTGATAAATGACCGACTGGGATAAAGTATGGGTGAAAGTGGAGGGCGCCACAAAGACGTTCTCTTCCCGAAAAGGTGATGTGACCGCTTTGGAACACGTCAATCTTGAGGTTCACGATGGTGAGTTCGTCTGTCTGCTCGGTCCTTCCGGCTGCGGGAAAACCACTCTCCTTCGGATGATCGGGGGGCTGGATGTTCCGACCAGCGGGACCGTCTCCATCGATGGAAAGATCGTGGACGGCCCTTCGCCGAAAATGACGATGGTGTTCCAGGAATACTCTCTCTATCCGTGGCGTACTGTTGCCGAGAATGTGGGTTTTGGTCTGGAGATGATGGGCATTTCCAAAGAGGAGCGGATCCTTGAGGTGAACAAGCGTCTAGCCCTGGTAGGTCTGACCGGATTTGCTGACAGTTATCCCTATGAGCTGTCAGGCGGCATGCGCCAGAGGGCTGCCGTTGCCCGCGCACTTGCCTCAGATCCGGCCGTCATGCTGATGGATGAACCATTCGGCGCGCTCGATGCGCAGACCCGGAATAAAATGCAGCGCGAGCTTCTCCAGATATGGGAGGAAACGAAAAAGACGATACTTTTCGTTACGCACAGTGTTGATGAAGCGGTTTATCTTTCTGACAAAATCGTCATTCTGACTCCCCGTCCGGGAAGAATATATGAAATATATCCAAATACGCTGTCAAGACCCCGCGATCGGACCAGTGTGGAGTTTGCGAAACTCAGGAAAGATGTTCTCGCCGAAATCGAGAAATTAGAGGGTGAGAATAAGAACATTTAATATGGTTTCCAACCAACCTAATTTGCACATTTAAGAGAGCTAGGAGTAATTAAAAATGGTAAGAAAGCCAGCAAGAATGTATAATAAAGTCGCCAAGAAGGCATATTGCCGCCGTGAATATATGGGCGGTGTGCCGGGCGTGAAAGTTGTAACGTTTGATATGGGAAATCTCTCTGACGAGTTCCCGGTTGCTATTCATCTTGAAGCACTTGAAGCATGCCAGATCCGTCACACGGCAATGGAAGCTGCACGTATCAACATGAACAGACGTCTGATGAAAGATGTCGGAAAAAACAATTTCCACTTAAAGATCAGACCATATCCTCACCACGTTCTCCGGGAACACAAACAGGCAACCGGAGCCGGTGCAGACCGTATTTCTGAAGGTATGAGACTTGCATTCGGCAAACCGGTCGGAACTGCAGCCCGTGTTGAAGAAAGACAGCGTGTTTTCACCGTCTGGACAACCCCGCAGTATGTCGACCAGGCAAAGGATGCACTGCTCCACAGCGGATACAAACTCCCGACTCCGGTCCGGGTAATTGTTGAGAACTAAGGCTTTTTGCCTAAGCTCTCAATTATTGATACTTTTTTGTTGAGACAGTATGTTGTTTGCGATCTTCTGCAGGGCACCGTCTGATTCTGTACGTAACTGCTGACTCCTTAAAGACTGAGCTTCGTGGTTTATTTCCCGGTATGAGTGCGGGATCTTTTGGCTCGCTCCATCATTTCCCCTCTCGAAGAGAATGCTTTAATGCCATCCTGCAGGAAACATTAGGATTATGTTTGATCTGTTTAAAAAATCGAAGTCTTCGTCCAATGCGCCTGATGTTGAGGATGATGAGTGCGATGGGGGAAATGTTGTCATCTGGGAACGGTACAACACCGAGACCGGCAAGGTGGAAGAGATCCTTGAGCTGGAATGCCATGACGAGGATGGGCTTGAAGCGATGGAAACGCTCACTGATGTGAAGAAACCAAACGGCGAATGGCAGGGGTACCGATATGTATATTTATCAAACGGCGTGGAGAAACATATCCGTCCAAAAAATAATACCTACCCCTGATTTTATACGGGTTCTCTCTTTTTTTATTATAGATCTTCTGCCGGAACTGAAGAACGTGAGCAGATGAGGAAATTATACCTGTTCCGTAAGCCGCAAATTCTTGGAAGAAGATAACACGCCGGGTTCAAGAATCGTTTTTCATCACGAAGTAAGTTAAGGCTAGAGAACAATTATACATCATCGCGGAACATTTCCGGGAAGATGATTTGAGAGAGATGCGCACGAACGGATATGCCGTCATGCGGAATTTGGTATGTGAAAAAGCGTTCTCGAAAGCGAAGAACGGGAAAGATAAATATGACAGAGTTTGTTGCAACCTTACAAAAACAAATTAAACGGCAGAAGCCTCCCGCGAAAACCCCTGGTCAGTCTGCCAGAGTGATCCGCCGAAAATATGAACTGATCGAACAGCTGAAAGAATCGGCAAGGTGAGAAAATCCCTCGTGGTGAGATGGGGTGGGCATACTTTTTTGAGCTTCATGGGGCGGTATTGAGTTCATACCCTGTGGAATGGGAATATTCAGGCGCCGAAATGTATCCTGGACGAAATTTCACCTGATAAAATTTAGGATATGTTTTACCCTGCGGGGATATTTATATAAATGGTACGATTTTAATATTCTATGTCAGTATTATGGGAAATTCTGCAGAGAAATGCATAAAGGATATGTAGAAAAATGGAATTATACAAATATCAGAAATTGGATGCATTTACGTTAGATACATCCGCTGGGAATCCCGCCGCTTGCATTTTTTTACATGAGGAACAGTCTCTGTCGGAAGAAGCAATGTTGGAGATAGCCCGACAGCACAAAGGTTTTGTTTCAGAAGTGGTATACTGCCGGATCCACGGCGGTGTTTTTTTAACATACTACTCTTCTGAATGTGAAGTGAATTTCTGCGGACACGGAACGATCGCATGTATGTATTCCTTGGTTAAAAACACTGCAAGCCTTTCTCCATGCAGCGAAATCCCGATCCATACGAATAGAATTGGGCAATTAACCGTCTATAACAGAATCGCAGATCAGGGCGCTGTTTTTATTTCTGCTCCCAAGCCAACGTATATCGCTTCGTCTCTGCAATCAGCGCAAGCTGCTGCGTCCTTGAGTTTGTGCGATGAAGATATGCCTGGAATTGCCGGTTGAGATCATTGATGCAGGATTGCACACATTAATTGTGCCGCTGAACTCTATCCAAAAACTCCTGTCCGTGTATCCAAACGAATCCGGTCTTAAGGATTTCTGTCTGGAAAATACTATTGATATTATCCTCATTTTCTCTATGAATGCAGTCGATAAAAATAATATTGCACATACGAGGGTTTTTGCACCGAAATATGGGTATTTGGAAGATCCCGCGACCGGCTCCGGGGATAGTGCGTTTGGGTACTACATGCTGAAACATGGTTTATGGGATGGTTCTTTATGCTCTATCGAACAGGGAGGAGACAACAGAGTATTTAATATTATCAAACTTCAGTTTCAAGATAATGTCCTGCTGTTTGGCGGTAAAGCCACGATCCGGATCGATGGAGTGTATTATTATTAAATGGGAAAGTCGCGCATAAAATACCAAAAAAAGGCTCTCCGTTCCTTCATCTGGATGCCGGCTTGTGGATCCCTATCCTAATCCATTGATTCTCTTGATCGGGAACACCCCTCCCTCCCGCACATCGATGTTATTCGCAGATATAGTGCGATCTGCGGATGGCTGCCGATGGGAGTTGAAATTTTACTGGAAGCCCGATGGGTATTATCATGATCTGGGGTATGATAAGCTGAATCCCGCGCACCAGTAATTCTATGATACGTTTTTTAGGATTCTGAGAAAACAGCTTGTTAGAATGGGTGGTGGTTCAAAATGATAATACTATTTTGTGATTATTTTCAATGATCTGAATGATCCTGCTGAGGCGCTTGGCATTGAGGCGGGGCCAAGATAAAAAAATGGCGTGATTAGTTTAAATACTATCGTGAGCTATTATCCCTTAGATGAGAAAATGATCAGAGCCGAACCTGAAAAAAAACAACTGAAAAGAGAATTATTTGTTTTTCTTGCCATAACTTTTGCCGCAACCTATCTCCTTGAGATCTTTGTGATTATGCAGGAGGGAGCCGGGATATTGTCCAGCAAGTGGATGCTCATTCCGATGTACATCCCGGCTGTTGCTGCAATACTGTGTATGGTCGGATTTAAATCGAAGGCTTTGACACGGGAGTCAAAACTATTCCTTGCCATGTTTCTGCTTGCTTCAGCCGTCACGCTGGTGGAGGGATTGTACCAGCCTCTCCTTGGAACGATCGGACCATTTCCCATTCTTACTGCGATCATCTCCGTTGCGGCATTCCTCACGGTGCTCCTGCTGAATCTGAGAGCATCCTGGAGGAGCAAACTGGCTGACGCAAAACTATCATTTGGACATAATTACCGGTACTACCTCATCATACCAGTAATCTTTTCAGTGCTGTTCATCCTTGGGTATTTCATTAGCCATATGCTCGGACTGAGCCTTCCGACGATCGAGTACGATCCTCGGTCATTCTTCGTGTTCATTGGCATGTACCTGATCACGTTCTTCATTACATGGCCCAAATATTTCGGAGAAGAGTACGGCTGGAGATTTTATCTTCAGGACAGGGTATTACCCCTCTTTGGCGTTTACCCTGGCGTTGTTCTTATTGGGATAATATGGGGATTGTGGCACCTGCCGCTAATGCTTTTCGGATTGAATTTTCCTGACAACCTCCTTGCAGGAAATATCATTTATATCGGATGGACGATCATTATAGGGATCATATTCAGTTATGCCGTACTGAAAACCCGGAGCATCTGGATTGCAGTACTGCTGCATGCACTCACGGATTCCTTCATCGGTACTGGGAGTGGATATATCGCAAACAGCAATGTACTCGTAGCATTTCTGCCTATTCTTCTTCTTATGGGAATACTTGCTGCCATTCTGATCTGGTCGCGGGTATGGAAGGATGAAACAACCGGTGCGAATATCGAGAACTCCCCCTCGGTCTGAAGCGCTGTTTGATCGGGGATCTATTTTTTGGGACCTCCTCCTTCTAAACAGTTCTTCCCTGATCCATGCGGATTCAACAGATTTTTACGTACCTATCATGTTTGACCGTCCAGAATGTTTCGATGGTACTGTACTGACAGGAGATAAGATAATGAAATCAACGGCCAAATCCGAAACCTGTTATTTAATGGAAAGAATCAGAAAAAGGATCTCACTTAGTATCGACCCGGATCACTATCCTTTCATCAAGAAAGCTGGTCTTAACGCCTCCTGATTCTTCGATCGAGCGATTAACGCGCTTAAAACGAACCGCGGGCGTGGGGCAGTATTAATAGCGACTATTACGGTCTTAAATGTCGATTTAAAGACCTAAAAGAGAGCCGTCGGAGGGACTTGAACCCTCGGCCTGCTGATTACGAATCAGCCGCTATACCGCTAAGCCACGACGGCACACTGTGTGCTTAAACACATTGCCTGTTAGACAATAAATAAGTTATTGATTTATGAATATCCCTGAAGGGTCTGTGTATCCGTTCCTTCGGCATGCGCTCCGTTTGTTATCTGTCCAAATTTCGTCTCGTAATCAGTCACACTCTTCTGGAGGGCTGCAAGAAGTTTCTTCGCATGTGTTGGGCTGATTGCGACGACGGCCTTTGCTTTTGCCTGATTTGCCATTGGGAGCTGATGTAAAAACATCATAGTGAACTCGTCATCCTTGAATGCGATCTGGATCATATTGCTATAGACCGGGTCAAGGTTCTGAGGTATCTGAATGTTGAGTTCGTTGCCTGCCATAATTATTAATAGTGTGTTAAACGAACTTATGTTTATGGAGTCATCATGCCGGACCAAAAGATCTCTGTAACAGATGTGGTGAAAGCAGGCACCTGTCCCATGCAGCTGTACCTGGCAAAATCCGTCGATATCCCCTACGAAGAGCCGATTGCTTACACTGTTGCAAAACAGCTATCCTATTATCTTGGCGATATCCTCTCTGCCGAGGATGTCTGGGAAGAGGGACTGAAAAATATGGTTCCCGAGGATCAGCCCGCGCTCTCGTACCTGGCTAAAATGGTCGCCGCCTGCAGCAAGGTGACCTGGCGTCAGGCTGAACAGTATGATGTATCAGTTTTTTCTGAAAAATACGGGATCTACGGAAAGGTCGACCGATTCTTTGATGACAGCTTCTCTCTTGTAAAAAGCGGCGAGGCGCCGACCCGCGGTGTCTATCTTCATGACCGTCTCAGAGTGATCTGTTATGCAGTCTGTCTTGAAGAGATGTTTGGCAAACCCTTCTACGGGCGCGTTGAGTATCTTGGTTCGGGAACGATACGCAGCGTTGTTCTAGAGCCAAAGGACAGACGTGCACTGTTTCTCGCACTAAGGGCGGCAGAAAAGGTTCTGAATGGGGGGATACCAAAAGTCGTCCGCGGTCCGTATTGCACCTGGTGTAAATTTGTTGAGACCTGTTCGGCCGTTGAAAAACCAAAATCTCTCTTTTCCAAAATGATGTCAAAGGCATAAGATAGATATTCTGAGAAAAAAAGATAATAAGACAATAATGACCTTTGAACTCTCGGAAGATATTCTCGAAGCAATACTCAATACCGGAAAAGAGACAGTTATGGTCTCAAATCTGGAAAATTTGGCAAAAGGTGATATCGAAGGACTCAGCAGAGCGGTCACATGTCTTAAAGAAAAAGGCTATGTCACCGAGTCTGCCCGGGGGCTTTCACTTACTGACAAGGGTTCAGTCAAGGCTGCCCAGGTTGCGCGCAAACATGCGGTTCTGACCAGTTTTCTTACCGATGTTCTTGGCACTGAACCAGATCACGCCTCAAAAGAGGCATGCCTTATGGAGCACAGCATCTCGTCAGAAACGATCGAGCGTCTTGACACATTTCTGGAAAAGCGCGGTCCGGGAGGACACAAACCCGGCCGTGAAAGAGGATGGGGAAGGCGCGCATCCAAACCGGAGCAGACGAGTCCCAAGGAGCATGAAGGACATGCCGGACTCACGAAACGAAATCCCATAGTCTCTCTCTCCGAGTGCGAGGAGGGTTCTCTCCTGCATGTCTCCATGATCAGGTGCTTTGCAAAACACAGCAGACTCATCGATCTCGGCGTCATTCCCGGGGAACTCATCACTCTCAGGCGGAAACTCGACAATCATGCGGTCGTGATAACCGTGAAAGGATGCGATATCGCGTTAAGCCCTGAGATCGCCGAGAATATCATGGTTGAGCGGTGCAACACGCAATGATGCGCCGAGCAGTTCTGATTGGCAACCCCAGTGTTGGAAAATCACTCATATTCAACCACCTTACCGGGCTTGGTGTTGAGGTGAGTAATTATCCAGGAACTACCGTGGGTCTGATGTCCGGTCTCGTCCGTCACAACGGAACGGAGTTTTCCCTTACGGATCTTCCTGGTATCTATTCTCTTTCAGGAAGATCCGACGAGGAAAAACTCGTCAGAGAGTATCTAATCACCGGTGATACAGATCTGATCATCGCGGTTTTGGATGCCAAACATCTGGAACGAAATCTCTATCTTCTTCTTCAGGCATCCGAGATCAGAAAACCCCTGGTGATCATTCTCAATATGATGGATGATGCCAGGTCCGCAGGAAAGATCATCGATGCTGATGCCCTTTCGAAAAAATTCGGGGTTCCGGTGATCGAGACTATAGCCACCGAAGGAAAAAATCTGGAAAAGATCGCCGACTATGTCATAGGTGATGAACTGCCCGTGCCTGGAATCGTTCCGCGCTATGATCACCACATCGAAGCGGCGGCCAAGAACCTGCAGAAGTTTCATAATCTTTCGGAAGCCGAGTCAATGTTTGCTCTGGAAAATGTTCCCCTGAGCACTCACTCCCCCGAGGTGATGGAAAGCGCTTTGGTCATCTCAGACGAGATCCAAAAACGGCACATGATGTCCCCGGATCAGATCATCGGGGCAAACCGGCACAACACGGCAAAGGCGATCTCCGAAGAGGTGACGACCTTATCTCCGCAAAAGAAACGCCGCGATCTTGACTCGCTTCTGACGAGAGGTTTTCCCGGTATTCCCATTCTGATCATCACGATGATCGGTATTCTGGGGATCGTTTTTCTTCTGGGCGGATTTCTGGAAGAGGGTATCATCGGTGTGATGACAACCTACCTTCTGGATCCGTTTCACGCTCTGGAGCTGAGTCCGTTTCTGGATACGGTAGGGGGTGCCGTGATCCTTGCTTTGATGTCGGGTCTCGGCATCGCCTTTCCCTATGTCTTTTTGTTTTACATCTTCATCTCGATCTTAGAGGACACCGGATACCTGACCAGAGCGGCGTTTCTTGCGGACCGGGGTATGCACCGACTCGGGCTCCATGGTCAGGGTCTCATACCTCTCGTGCTCTCTTTTGGGTGCAGTGTCCCTGCGATCATGAGTACACGTTTTCTCCCGACCAGACGTGAGAGGGTGATCGCCTCCGTTCTCGTGACGATGCTTCCCTGCTCAGCGAGAACCGTTGTGATATCCGGAATCGTTGCTTCTTTCGTTGGATTCGGCGCCGCGTTTTCCATCTACGGGATCGTCTTTATTCTGGTCTTTGTTCTCGGGTGTGTTTTAGCCCGGATCACGCCTGGCGAACAGTATGGGATGATCCTTGAGATGGCTCAGCTGCGCCGGCCGATACCGAAGTATGTTGTCCGAAAAGCATGGATGCGTGTCAGCGAGTTTCTCTACATCGCGATGCCTCTTCTGCTGGTCAGCAGTGTGTTTCTGGGCATATTTGAGTATTTAGGGCTGGTCAGTATGTTTCAGTCATTCATCGATCCGGTATCCACCGCGGTGCTCGGACTTCCCGGATTTGCATTCACTGCTCTCATGTTTGGGATCCTTCGAAAAGAGATGGCATTTGAGACGCTCGCGATCCTGGGGGGGACGACCGATCTTGCTTCGATCCTTTCAAGCAGCCAGCTCTACATCTTCGCTTTGGTGTGTGTTCTTTTCGTTCCCTGTATCTCAACGATCGCCGTTCTGATGAAGGAGATAGGGGTAAAATCGGCCGCTCTTATCACCGTCTTTACGCTTCTTCTCGGGACATCCCTCGGGGCTCTTCTGCATTTTGTTTTCATGCTGATCTGAGCCGGGGACCCCCCCTCTTCTCAATAAAAATAACATGAGTGAGATCCAACAGAATAGTAACAATGCTGACTTTTATCGGGCTTGGCCTCTTTGACGAATCTGACGTATCGGTCAGGGGACTGGATGCTATTAAATCCGCCGACACGGTGTTTCTGGAAGTTTACACCTCGGTTCTTACCGGCGCCCCGATCGAACGGCTCGAAGCCTGTTATGGAAAAAAGATCACGCCCCTCTATAGAGAGGATGTGGAGATCCATGCGGATAAGATCCTCGATGCGGCAGAGTTTGGAAACGCGGTTTTTCTGACTGCCGGCGACTCGATGATCGCGACGACCCATTCGGATCTTAGGATCCGTGCGGCCAATCGAAACATCCAGACCAAAATCATTCACGGTGCCTCGATCACGACCGCAGTCTGCGGTCTTTCCGGTTTGCAGAACTACCGGTTCGGAAAATCCGTTTCGGTTCCGTTTCCGTACGGGAAATGGTTCCCGATGACCCCGATCGAGGTCATCTCGGCAAATCTTAAGGAAAATCTTCACACGCTGGTCTTTTTGGATATTCAAAAAGACAAGGAACGCTACATGAAGATCTCCGAGGCCATCGATCTGTTGGAAGAGCAGGCACGCCGCGCGGGTTCCGTGATCCCGCTGTATGTAGGGATCGCCCGTGCAGGTTCACCCGAGCCGGCGGTTCATGCAGGAAGTGCTGAGGAGATGAAATCATTTGACTTCGGCTCCCCCCTGCACATTTTAATTGTCCCTGCTCAGCTTCACGACATCGAGCGTGAGTATCTGGAGAGGTTTGCCGGTCTATGCTGATCGATGCATACGGGAAGATGTTTGCGAAGGACTCTTATTCTGAGAAGACCGTTCCAAACAATACGGTTCTAGGCAAGACCGCTGATGAGATCGCCGAGATGGTTTCCTGTTATGCCTTGGACGGCAGAGTATTTTTCAACAAAGGCGATCTGGTCAACGCTGCTGCCTCGTTTGCTTACGGGTACGGCTGGCTGGACGCTGGAAGATATCTCGGGTACCTCGCCGGCTCACCGTCGACCCCGCCCGAAATCGATGAACTTCTTCCTGCGTCTCTTGACGAGCATCTCTCTGAGAAAACCCACAGGTATCAGAGAATGCTGAAGAGCGCGCTGGATGGTGTTGCCCCTTCTCCGGATCATAAGACAGCGATCTATGCCGCGGCATGTATGATTCAGGCGATGGCCCGCTCATATCTGGCCGGAGGCGAAGCTCATCTCCCGAATGATCTTATCAATGCCCTGGTGCTTTTTTCCTACGGATACGGCTGGCTGGACTGCGGGGTTCGCGCCGGCCTGTTTTCGATCCAGGGAGATCGGCATCTCTTTACCATCTAAAACAGTTTTTTCCTCCACTTTTTTACGAGCTTCATCGTTTTCTCGCTGTATGGGGGATACCGAAGGGATATGTCGGGTCTTGTTTTTCTGATCACGACCGTACGTTTCCTGGTGAATGTTTCCAGCGAGTCCTTCCCGTGATACTTACCCATCCCGCTTGTTCCGACTCCTCCAAAGGGCGCGTTCTGGTTTGCGACCTGCATCATCACATCATTGATGCACACTCCTCCGGAGGGATGAAGGTCGAGGAGGGATTTGCAGAACAGTTTGTTCGCAGAAAAAATGTACAGAGCCAGCGGATCCTTTTTGATCAGCTGTTCCAGTTCATCCTTTCTCTCCCAAGTGAGGGCCGGAAGGATCGGTCCGAAGATCTCATCCTGCATGATTTTATCGGAAAGACCGGCGGACAAAATCGTCGGTGCGATCTTTCTTCCTTTTGGATTGTGTTCCCCGGCGCGGAAGATGAGATTCTCCTGCGTTTCAAACGAGACCAGACGTTCATATGCTTCTTTTGTAACGATTTTCCCGTAGTCGGGATTTGCTGCCGGATTTTTTCCGTAGAGGCTGACGATCTCTTCTTTGAGATTACGCAGAAGTTCGTCCCGGACAGAACTTTGTACCAGAAGATAATCAGGCGCGATACAGGTCTGTCCGGCATTTGCAAATTTACCCCAGGCGATCCGCTTTGCGGCGATGTGAAGGTCTGCAGTTTCATCGACGATGCAGGCATTTTTCCCTCCAAGTTCCAGGGTCACTGGCGTGAGATGCCTCGCTGCCTTTTCTGCGATCAGTTTTCCTGTTTCTTTTCCGCCGGTGAAGAAGATGTAGTCATACTGTGCATCCAGATCGATCTCCTCTTCCAGACTTACCCACTCTTCGGGAAAAACTTCCGTAAGGATCGTTCGTATGATCTTTCCCGTCTCCGGGGATCTTCGGGACGTTTTTCCAATAACGACATTTCCCCCGGCGATTATCCCTGCAAGCGGGAGCATAAAGAGATGGAACGGATAATTCCATGGTGCGAGGAGGAGGATAAGACCGTAAGGGTCGTGACGGATGAAGGTTTTTGCCGGAAAAAGCAGCAGGGGGGAGCGGACCTTCTCATCTCTCAGGAGTTTTTTTGAGTGCCTGATCAGATAATCGAGTTCGTGAAGGACGGGCGCGATCTCAAATGCGTATGCCTCGAACGGACATTTTCCAAGGTCGGCAAACAGGGCGGCCGTGATCTCCGGTTCATGGGCATCAATGGATGCCCGGAGTTTCTGCAGAGCAAGGAGTCTGCGCTTTATCGGAAGGGTATTGCCGGATGCAAAAAAATACCGGTGAGCTTCGATGGACATATGTTCCACTTGTGCTTCATAAAAATAAAAAGGGATCTATTGATTTTTCAGAGTCTGGTGCAGGGTATGGATCCGCTGCCGGGCAGCCGCGGTCTCTTCCTCCTCCTTTTCAAATGAAAGGCTGAGCAGATCTCCTGCTTTTATTCCTGCAGGAAGAGTTTCCAGAGGAAAAACGCCGAGCGGTCTTTCCCTTTCCGGTTCTCTGAGCAGGAGAACTGCTTTGTTGCTTTCTATCTTATCCACGGTCACGAGCAGTTTCATACCCTGACCCCGTTTCCTGAGACGAGCATATTCTCTTTGACGTGTTCATTTCTGGTGACGACCGAGTAGGCCGATCCGTCGGTAGTGACGACCACATCACCGTCCAGATCGGTCCGGTAGATATGGTCAGTATATTTTGCAAATCTTGTCAGGGTTTCGAAGTGGGGGTGGCCGTAATCATTGCCGGCTCCAAGACTCATGACGATAACATTCGGGCTGACTGCTTTGAGGAATGCATCCGTGGATGCGGTCGAACTTCCGTGATGACCGGCTTTCAGGATCTCAGCATCGACTGTCTTTCCTGCAGAGAGGATGTAAGCCTCGGCCTTCTTTCCGGCATCTCCGGTGAGGATAAACGAGACCGTTTTGTAGGTCACGTCGAGGACGATGGAGTTTTCGTTGATGTCCGGCGACGACCCCGCCATGATCAGATCCTGCGGGGGGGAGAGGATCTCGATCGTCACGCCGTTCCATGGCGATGTGATCTGATCTCCTTCTCTGACGATCGTGTAACAGATCTTCTTATCAGAGATGTACTGCAGGAGATTTTCATAGGTCGCGGATGTATGTTCAACACCATTGTCATAGACAACTCCAACGTCATAGGTCGCGAGAATATCCTTTGCCGAACCGATGTGATCATAATCCTGATGGGTAAGCAGAAGGAATTCCAGTTTTTTGACGCCGAGCGAGTCAAGGTATGCAAATATTGCTGAGCGGGCTTCACGGGCCGAAGGAGACATCGTCTCACCTGCATCTACCAGCGCATATGTTCCGTCTTTGGAGAGAAGTATCGCATCTCCCTGCCCGATATCGATGACATGCATGGAAAATGCATGTTCATCGGTGATCAGCGGGGCAAGCGGGGTTGAACCCCCAAAGCCGCCGAGTTCCGCACCTCCAAAGATGACTACTGCGGCGATAACGAGCAGACCTGCGATAAGGCTGATGATCTTTTTCTGCGCCGAAGCTGATGAACTCCGCTTTCTGCCGGATCTCTTAGCCATATGAGGTAATGGTATGAACACCGAAGAAAAAAAGAGATTGGTTTGGGTATTTTGGATTATGTGTTCTTTATAGGGCCCGCAGTCCAGGAAAGGATCATTGCAAGGACCAGAACGATGAGTGCTGCAATAATGGTTCCGTCCAGCATCTGAAGGAAGGATGCCGAGTAGTTGTCCGAGGCTCCCGCAAGAAAGATGTTTTTCAGGATGGAAACGATGCCGATAGAAATCGCCATTCCAAGCATTCGGGTAGTGGAAAGGGTTCCCGAGGCCATTCCAAACTCCTGGTGGGTCACGGAGTTCATGATTGCAGTACTGTTCGGCGTTACAAATATCGCGATTCCTACGCCGAAGAGTGCCTGAACTGCGATCATGCTCCAGATGGCGGTCTCCGTACCGCAGGTAAGAAGAACGATCATTCCTATGCTGATGATGAGAAGGCCAGTGGTCGTAGCATATTTTGGCGGAGCGTTTTTGATGAGCCTGTCTATCGTGGTGAGGATCAGAGACCCGATTCCAAAAGCTGCGATGCTTGCAGAGAGGATCGCCCCGGTCAGCCAGACAGGTTCTGCGGAAGCTCCGCCCATCAGGAATGCTCCTGCAAGTCCGGCAATGGTGAGAAGTACGCCGGATGCGAGAAGCCATCTTGGGAGGAGGTGATCATAGAATCTGCCCGCCACGATCGTGAACAATACGAGGATCAGTCCCTGAGTGGTGACGACTAGGGCACGCGGGAGTGCGTCTGTTATCCCCCAGACATTTGTCATGTAGAGCGATACAAGGGAACCCATTGCATAGATCGCTACATAATATAGAAGGTTTGCGGAGTTGTTGAAGGTGAATCCCCTGTTGTGCAGGATCAGATCGACCGGAATGAGAGGATTTGCGGATCTCTTCTCATAGAGGAAGAATACGGCCAGAAGAATGATCCCGACTATCAGAAGTCCGAATGCTTCTGCGTTCGGCTGTTTGGAAAATCCATAGAGCGAAAGCGCCATGCCGATCATAAAGAGAACGGCCCCGATCCAGTCATAAGGACCTTTGTCGGTCGGCTGATCACGCGGAATGAAGGGAAGTGCAAGGAAGAATGAGAGAAGTGCAATCGGGCAGAGGATGAGATATACCATTGACCAGCCGAAGACATCGGTCAGTGCCCCGGCAAGCAGAGGTCCGGCGAGCTGGCCCATGAAAACTCCGGTCATGGCGATCCCTATTGCGGTACCCCGCAGTTCTATCTTCACGGCTGAGGCAAGCAAAGCTATCGCGGTTCCAAACATCAGCGCATTTCCGATTCCTTCGATCGCACGCATCATCAGTACCATCTCGCCTGATGTCGACATGCCGACTCCAAGCGAACCTATTCCAAGCAGAAGAACCCCGATACAGAAGAACCATTTCTTGCTGAATTTATCGGCAAGTCTTGCTGCAGGTATAAGAAATATCGTGGAGGTCAGCAGGTAGACCGTGAGGATCCAGCCGTAAAGACCCCAGTAATCCGGTCCCATCATGTAACCCAGTCCGTTCAGCATATTCGGGAGGGCGATGTTTGTCGCTTCTCCAATAAACGGGGGCAAAAAGCAGGCAATTCCGACTGTTATGGCAATAAGATATTGTTTTGCACTCAGACGTAATGTTTCCATATACATCTGTATTGTTTTTCGGATGTATTAATCGATATCTATTTTGTGTTGTCACTCAAAAATGAGTATGACTAATTACGACTGCGGCCTTCTCTGATGATCTCATCAGCTCTGTTCTCATTTAGACCTGGTGCAAGAAATCGCCATTCGCTTTTTATCTCGCGTTCATCTGCAGGATCCTTATACTTCATGAGCATCGTTACGGCATGCATGCAGGTTTTACAGAGGGGAACGGTGTTTTCAGGATCTGCTTCTTTTCCGAATCTGAACTGCTGATGAGGAGTCGAAGTGTCTGCTCCGCAGAGATAGCAGACGTTTGGATGATATTTCACTGTCTGCTTTTTTGATATCGGTTTTTCTTCGAGGGAAAAATGCGCTGATTTTTCTTCTTCTTCTTCTTCTGATCTTCTTCTCTCTGATGGGTCTTCGATGGCCAGATAAGATTTCGACAGCTTCGGATCTTGTATGGGTTTAGGACCAGTGACCTTTTCCCCGTTTATTTCAAGAGGCTCTTTTTCAAAGATGTCGTCTTCATGGATATCTGTTATCTCCTGATAATATTTTTCGCCCTCATGTATATGCGCATAATCTTTTGTTGGGAAATCTGCAGATTGTCCGGATCTTTTTGACAGATCTGATGCTCTTGATGATTTTCCCGGACCGAAGATTCCTGATAAAAACCCTCTTTTTTTTGGTTTGTCTGATGATCCGTCCGCCGTCAGGGCATCGGTGCCGTTATCAGATAATAGTGCATGATCCGCTTCGTCATAGACGCTGGATGATCCTGTGTATTCTTTTGATCCAAGAATTGAATTTTCTTTTCTGGTCTTTTTTGGTTTTTCACTGCTGATCGATCCGCCTAATGGATCAAACTCCTTTTTTCGTGCCAATTTTATGATCCCCCTGTTATATGGAATATACATTTTCGGTTACTTAATACCTCTGTTCGCCTGATCCCTGAAATCTTCAGATTACGTGTTCTCTCATGTTTTTCATATTTGGATCTCTCTACTTTTCGTACAAAAAGAATACATACTGGTGGAAGGTATTGTATAGTATCAGAACTAATTATGATTAACACGAGAGTGATTCTATGAAAAAGACTTCCTATTTGTTTATTGCTCTGATCGTACTCTTCCTCTTCGCCGGTGCTGCATCTGCACAAACCATTGGCGGCGACAAAGGTGTCGTTCAGGTAACCTGTGATGTGAACGGGGCATCCGCCTCTCTGATCTCCATCAACGGCGATGTTGTTGAGACCAAGACCATTACCAATGGTATGGCTGAGTTCTACGTGTACACGACCGGCACTCCTGTGAATCAGGTCATTGTTTCTGCAGACGGTTACTACACTGCCAGTGCCCCGGTTACGGTCCCGTCAGCCGGCGAGACCACCGTTGTCCCGGTAACGCTTGAAGCAAAACCGGTCGGCGGCGACCGTGGATTCCTCCAGGTCAACACCAATGTCATTGGTGCAAAAGTTGACGTTATGTCGATCTCAGGTTCAGTTGACTACTCCGGATACACCGATGTTAACGGCAAGATTCAGTTTGCTGTGTATACGACAGGAACTCCGATCAGCTCTGTCGTCGTATCTGCACCCGGATGGGTCACCCAGACCGTTGCCGTGTCAGTTCCTGCAAAAGGTCAGACCGAAACCGTAAACATTGATATGAAATCGAGTGTTGCTCCGACAACCTCGGTACCTACGCCTACCAAATCCCCGATGGGCCTTGCCTTAATCGGTCTTCTTGGTGTAATAGGTGTGGTTGCTTTAGTCCGCAGGGACTAATATTATTTTTTTCTTTTCTTCTCGACGTTTTCTGCCAATGGGATTTAATAGCTCCAAGCTCTATTCTCATTACATACATGAGTGAGCTCGAACCGATCGATAATCCGGAAAGCTGGTTCTCAGCTGGCGAACGCGAACGAGATGCAGGAAATCTCCGCCAGGCTCAGCTGTGCTTTGAGCGTGCGGTCGTTCTTGATCCTTACAATGCTGTGTACTGGTCAGAATTGGGCCTCGTGATGAATGAGATCAATGATTCGACCGGCGACCCTCTCCGCTGTATTCGCCGTGCGCTCGAATTGGATCCACGTTGTGCTGCGATCTGGTGCGCGAAAGGTATCGTTCTCTTTCATCAGGGCGATCCGGAAGCTGCAGTGGTGGCATTTCAGCGGGCAACGAAACTTAATCTTCATCAGGCTGATTACTGGATGAATCTTGGTCTTGCCTATGCAGCTCTCGAAGAATACAATAATGCTCTTCAGGCATTTGAGATTGGTATAGAACTTGTACCAACAGATGCAGGATTCTGGGAAAGAAAAGGCACTGTCCTTCATGAACTTGGCGAAAAAGAACGCTCAGAGATATGCCTGGCCAATGCCCGCCGCTTTTCCTGAGGTTGTAATCACTTCACCCTCTTTTCAGATACATATGCTCACACAGGTCTGATCACGCCTGCAGTTTCGAGTTTATGATAGAGGTATCCGTCCCGCACTCCTGATCTGCTGACGATCACCTTTTTACTTGAATAATATCCTGCGATAGTCTGGAGGATGATCATTCCCGGAATGAGTGTGTGGATCCGTTCAGGAGCCACATTGAGGATGCGTGATATTGCGGTTTTTCTGTCTTTCTCTGCAAGATCGATCATTCTCTGAAGATCATTGATGGTGTATTCTATCCCGGGAGAACCTTTGCCATTCAGTTCGCGGTTCAGGCGGCAGCTTGCCCGAACCGTGCCGCCGACTCCGCAGATCACTGTTGCGGGAATCTGTTTACAGGATGCAGGGATCAAATCGAGTTTTGATGTGACCTCTTTCTCGATGCGTTTACGCTCCGCAGGGGTTGGGAGAAGATCTGAAACGAATGAG
The DNA here is from genome assembly GCA_034932965.1 of Methanocorpusculum sp. Classification (GTDB taxonomy): domain Archaea; phylum Halobacteriota; class Methanomicrobia; order Methanomicrobiales; family Methanocorpusculaceae; genus Methanocorpusculum. The sequence continues at coordinate 3,809 of JAYFOG010000094.1, read as the reverse complement.
GTGTATGCATTCAGGGAACCGATCTGGAGTGATTCGGTGGTGAGAATCTCGTTATTCTGATAAAACACCAGTTCAGTACTTCCTCCGCCAATATCCACCAAAAGGCCGTCATGCATATCAACTGTCTGCAAAGCTCCATAGTAGTCGAAAACCGCCTCTTCTCTGCCGCTCAAGACATCGACATCGAATCCGGTCTGCTTTCTGATCTCCTCGGTGACTTCCAGTGTGTTCTCAATATTTCGAAGTGATGCCGTGGCAAATACATACAGACGTTCCACTCTCACACTCTCCAGTATCATTTTGAAGTCATGTAAGACATCCACTGCTTTTTTTATGCCTTCGGGTGTGAGACGCCGTTTTTTTACATAGCCGACGAGTCCTGCTGTATGTTTTTTGCTGAGCTTCGGCTCAAGAGTGCAGCCGTTTACGTTGTACAATACTAGGCGTACCGTATTGGAACCAAGATCTATCACACCGTACATCGTTTTATTCTCTCCCGTATCATGCTCTGGTTATAGCTTGCACGCGAAGATTCTTAATAGTGTCCTATGGGGAAAAAAGAGACGTATATTGGAATTTTCAGTTATTGAATTCCCTGATGACGTTGACCATCTCTATTGCACCGACCGCGGCATCAAAGCCTTTGTTTCCTACCTTTGATCCGGCGCGTTCAATCGCCTGTTCGAGATTGTCCGTTGTCAGAACACCAAACATTACCGGAATCCCGGATTTCAGAGAGACGGTCGCGATACCTTTTGTGACCTCACTGCAGACATAGTCGTAGTGGCTTGTTGATCCGCGGATCACGGCTCCCAGACAGATGACCGCGTCATACTTTTTGGACGCCGCCATTTTTTCGGCGATCAGCGGGATCTCAAAAGCTCCGGGGACCCAGGCGATCTCTATATCGTCATCTGCCACATCATGTCTTTTTAGGGCGTCAAGCGCTCCGCCAACCAGTTTTGCTACGATAAATTCATTGAATCTTGCTGCAACTATGCCTATTTTAATGTTTTTTGAAACCAGCTTTCCTTCGTAAACTTTCACACAAATCACCTTAACAGTCCATTGGACTCATTTTTTTCTGTTCAACTGCAAGAGCCGAAGCCTCCTGCTCTCTCCGGTATGCCTGAAGGTCTTTGATGGTCACAAAGATTAGGTTATACTTCTGTGCCATAGAGATAAGCTCAGGTGTCCGCATCATTTCACCGTTATCAGCCATGATTTCACAACAAAGGCCTGCCTCCTTGAGTCCCGCCAGGATCATGAGATCGACGGTGGCTTCGGTGTGGCCTTCACGTTCGAATACACCGTTATCTTTTGCAACAAGCGGGAACATATGCCCCGGTCTTCGAAAATCCTCGGGCCTTGCTGCAGTATCGATACATTTTCGTGCAGTGATGCCGCGTTCGACAGCGGAGATGCCGGTGGTGGTGTCGACATGATCGATGGAGACAGTGAATGCTGTTTCGTGATTGTCGGTGTTTTTTATCACCATCGGCGGCAGGGAGAGTTTCTCGGCTAGACGTGCTGACATCGGCATGCAGATCAGCCCCCTGCCGTACTTCGCCATGAAGTTGACATTTTCCGTCGTGGCATGTTCGGCGGCACAGATCAGGTCTCCTTCATTCTCTCTGTTTTCATCATCGGTGACGATGATCATCCTCCCATTTCTGAGAGACTCCAGCGCTTCTTCAATTGTGTTAAATGTAAACATAGCTAAAATCCTGATTTGCTGAGATATTCCTCAGTTATGATACATCTTTGCGGTTCGTTCTTCTGCATTCGGGTGATGAACCGTTCGACGTATTTTCCAATCATATCACACTCCAGATTCACAGCTTCTCCCTGTGATTTTGTGAGAAGGGTTGTTGATCGTTCTGTGTGGGGAATAACTGCAACGCTGAACGAATCCTGAGTTGTGGATGCCACGGTCAGACTGATGCCGTCAACTGCGATGGATCCTTTTTCAACGACGTATTTCAGGATATTGCTATCAGCGGTAATTGTGACCCAGACGGTTTTTCCATCCCGACGGATCATTGAGATGATTCCTGTCCCGTCAACATGACCGGTAACGATGTGCCCGCCGAAACGACCGTTTGCCGCCATGGCACGTTCGAGATTCACGAAACTTCCAGCTCTGAGTGCTCCAAGAGATGTCCGTGCGAGTGTTTCGCTTGTGGTATCAGCATCGAAACTCTGTCCGGCAAGTTTGCTTACGGTAAGACAGACTCCGTTCACTGCCACACTGTCCCCCAGACGCAGGTCTTCAAAGATCCTGTCCCCTCTGATGGAAAGTATCGAGGAGTTCTGACCTTGCATGATCTTTGCCACTGTTCCGACCTCCTCTACGATTCCGGTAAACATGATCTTAGCCTCCTGTGCAGGTTGAACCAGCCTGATTATCTATTCAACCCTCAGCTATTTAATTATTATCAATTTTGAGTTTCAAATCAAAAATGAGTTAAAATGATTTTTAAATCCCTGATGCCAAAAATACCAGGCTCTATGCTGCTTGATTCCTTCACGTATTTACTATGCACAGCAAGAATCACAAAAAAAAACAAAAATGAAAACAGTGGACCCGAAGGGATTCGAACCCCTGACCTCCGCCATGTAAGGGCGACGTCATAACCACCTAGACCACGAGTCCAAATTACCTTACTAAATACTATTTACGGAGTTATTAATCCTGCGGAAAAAGAGTGGGAATGATCCCGACCCGATTTCTGTCTTATGCAAGACCGAATGATTTCAGGGTCACAGCGGTATCGACCTTTCCGACCTGATAGACTTTGCCCGTCGAGACTTCGTTGATGATGACTTCGGCCGGAGAGAACAGGCTCTTGTCGATCTTGTAGAAGTCATAGCCGGCTTCCTTGAAGATCTCATTGAACGGTTTACCGTATCCGTTCGATGAACAGCTGGGGATCTTCTCAAGATAGTCGACGATCTCCGGAGCATTCATCGTCAGATTGATCTGTCCGTGGTAGATGGTCGCGTCGTTTGTAACGCCCATTGCGAGTTTTGCTCCGCGTACCGGTGGAATCGGTGCGGTTCCTGCGGCTGCGATGATCTTTGTCGTGTCAAAACCGAGTTCGTTCAGTTTGTACACTGCTGTCTCGACACAGCGTCCGGCGACCTGAATAGAGCCGACGATGGATGATGTCGGGGCAACGAGTGCGCAGACGTTTGCAACGTCGACCTTACACTTCTCTGCGATCATCTCCATGACCGCTCCGCTTGGCAGACGGTCTGCTTCAAGACAGATCACTGCTGCATCGGAGTCATCTTCATAGCCGATCACTTCGTAGGTGTGTTTCGGCTGAAGGGACAGGGCGCGTGCGGGCCCCGATCCCATTGCGAAGAAATTGTCAAGTTTCACGGTCCAGCCGGCTTTCTGTGAGCCGAGGCAGGAGATAGCCGGGAAGTCAGTGTTCACGTCGATGAAGGTCATCGGGAACTGGCCGACCATACCCTGGCGGAATGCAATATCGCCAAGACCGCCCATACAAATGCGGGTGAAGTAGTCACCTGCTCCGTAGCCTCCTGGAACACTCACACCACAGTCGACCACACGGGAACCGTTGTCGAGCTCGTGGTATGCAACATTAAACAGATCTGCGTTCTCTACGAGTTCTTCGAAGAGATCAAGTCCAAGTTCATTTACACTTACCAAAATAAATCACCCTAAGGAATATTATTCAGATATGGAACCGTCAAATAGATAAGAGTTATGAGTCGGGATCGTTTCTCTCAGTTCTTCTTCTGCAGGAGCTTACTGACCCGTTCTTTCTCATATCTGA
>JAYFOG010000093.1:0-35379 GCA_034932965.1 Methanocorpusculum sp. | reverse complement strand
CCTTCTGCGTCAGTTTAATGTACCTGCTCCGGCCTTTGAGATCGTCCAGACACAAGACGATGCTGCAAAAGCCGCAACAAAAATCGGTTATCCCGTAGTAATGAAGATCGTCTCCCCCCAGATCATCCACAAAAGCGATGCTGGCGGAGTGATCGTCGGGATCAAGACGGATGCTGAAGCAAAAGAGGCATTCAATAAAATCGTAACCTCGGCAAAAGCTTATGAAGCTTCGGCAGAGATCAAAGGGGTCATCGTCGAAGAGATGGCAAAACCCGGCCTTGAGCTTATCATCGGCGGAAAGATCGATCCGGCGTTCGGCCGTGTCCTTACCTTCGGTCTCGGCGGCACCCTGGTCGAGTTCTATAAAGATGTCGGGATCAGGCTCTTACCCTGCAGTGATGATGATATCAGGACCCTGATCCATCAGATCAAGGCATATACCCTCATCAAAGGATACCGCGGCCAGGCCCCGCTCGACGAGGAGTTCCTGTTCCAGACGTTAAAGAATGCCTGCGCATTTTTTGAGCAGAACGATACGGTCGTCGAGTTCGATATCAATCCCCTGCGTCTTTACGAGAAGGGCGGCTGCGCAGTCGATGCACGCGTCATCGTTCAGGATGACCCGGTCGAACTGCCGGCCCATTATGATCCGAATAAGATCGTGCCGCTCGACTACTACAAGCCAAGAAGCGTGGCAGTGATCGGGGCATCCGATGATCCTACCAAGATGGGCTATGCGGTGTTCCGCAATATCCTTCAGTTCCCCGGCAAAGTCTATCCGGTGAACAACAAGCGTGAGGAGATCCAGGGTGTCAAATGCTACCCGACCCTCTCAGCCATCCCGGGCCATGTGGATATGGTCGTTATCACCGTTCCCGCGCAGCTCGTTCCGGCGATCATGAGCGAATGCGGTCAGAAAGGCGTGAAGATGGCGGTCGTTATCACCGCAGGATTCAAGGAGATGGACGAGGACGGACGCGCTCTTGAAAACCGCATGGTCGAGATCGCGAAAAATTACGGCATCAGGATCGTCGGTCCAAACTGTCTTGGTCTGATCCTGCCGCCCTACAAACTCGATACGACCTATGTTTCCACCTCGCCTCTGCCGGGCGACATCGCGTTCATCTCCCAGTCGGGAGCGATCGTTAACGCAGTTGTGGGCATCTCCCTTTCCGAAGGCTCGGAAATGGGCTACTCCGAGGTCGTCTCGGTCGGCAACCAGTGCGATCTGGACTTCCTTGACTATATGAGTTACGCAGCGCGTGACCCGCACACCAAATCGATCATCCTCTATGTTGAAGAGATCAAAAACGGCGTGGCATTCATGGAGATGGCAAAGGAGATCACCCAGACAAAGCCGATCGTCGCGATCAAGGCAGGTTCCTCCAAGAGAGGTCAGGCCGCCGCTGCGTCGCACACCGGTTCCCTGTCCGGCTCGTTCGAGGTCTATATGGAGGCATTTAGAAAGTGCGGCGTCGTTCCGGTGAAGACTCTTCCGGGAGCATTCCAGGTGGCCAAGGCCCTTGGAAACCTGAAAAAGCCACTCACGGGCCGCCGTGCGGTCGTTATCACCAATGCCGGCGGATTTGCCGTTCTCTCCAACGACTACGCTGAGACCTGGGGTATCGAGATCATCGATCTGCCAAAACACGTGCTTGATGAGCTGAACAGTTTCCTGCCGCCGTTCTGGAACAAGAACAACCCGATCGATCTCTTAGGCGATGCCACCGAGGCACGGTTCAGGGGGGTCTTCGATGTCCTGTGCAAGAATGAGGATCTCTGGGATATGGCGATCCTGGTCAATTTCCCGAACAAAGTTCTGGCACCCGACCGGGTCGCCCAGATCCTGATCGACAACGCAAAGCGTACCGACAATCTGCTGGTCGGGACCTTTGTCGGCGGAGACTGCTTAAAGCCGGGTGTCGATCTGTTAAAGAAGAACAATATCCTGGTCTTCGAGGAGCTGGAGTTTACCTACCGGGCCCTTGGACACCTGAGCTGGACTGCTGACCGCTGATCTGAGCGGTCTTGGTCTGGTCTGCCTCTCATATTTTTTTTGTGTTCTGTTAACCTGATTCTTTCAAAATGGGTCTTTAGAAATATAGGATATCTCCACCGCGGAGCGGCCCGCGGTGGAGATATCTTATTTTCGAGGCATCAGCAATCCAAGCGACTCATCGGGATGGGATATTCAAAACACCCGTTTTGAGAGGGGGTGCTTATCAACCAGTCAAATGCATGTTGCAGAGAAAATATTTTAGCAAAATCAAACGTCAGCAAAACGTTCGCGTAAAAAAAAAGAGGTGTTATTCTTTTGTCTCTTCGTTACTCTGCGCAGGAGAATCCCGCGGATGAAGATACATGCCCGTGTAGGTCAGATCAAGCGCCTTCTCGGAGTTCTTCTTCGTAAGCAGACTGACGATGATCATCGCAGCGATCGCACAGACCAGTGCATAGATCGAGAAGTGCATCGGCAGTTTTTCCACGAAGTTATAGTATGCGCCAAAGGCCAGACAGGAGATCAGACCAACCAGCATACTCGCGATAGCGCCCTTTGCGGTCGCCCGTCTCCAGTAGAGACCTGCGATCATAGGCACGGCAAATGCGCAGAGCATCAGACCGATACCCAGCCAGATCAGGAATGCGAGCATCTCCGGCGGGTTTATCGCAAGGATCAGCGAGATCACCGCAGCGATCAGAACACATATCTGACTGACGACCACGACCTGACGTTCGGTGGCTTTCGGCCTGAGCATAGTCTTGAAGATATCCCAGGAGAAGGTCGTTCCGACCGTCAGCATCAGCCGGTCGGTCGTCGACATGACCGCTGAAAGAACGATCACGGCAAAAAGACCGGTGATCAGGATACTCGGACTTGCCGCCTGGATGCCGTACATGAGAGCAAAGTCTGCGACTTTTCCTCCCTCCGGCACGATTCCCTCGAGGAGTCCGTCGGCCTGCATGGATCTGACCGCCATACCGCAGAGTTTCACGAGCAGCATGATCACGAGATAAATCAGGAATGCCACGATCGGCGCCCACTTGAAGTAGGATGTTTTGCGTGCGGCAAACACATTCGAAAGAACATGCGGTGCGCAGGCAAGACCCACGATCAGCAGGATGCCAAACGAGAACAGGTATTCAGGCGTGCAGTACGCATATGCCGCCGTACTTCCCGACGGGAACCAGGGCATGACCAGATTCGGGTCGATCGTAGCCAGCACGAGGTTGATATGCTCGATACCGCCCGCATAGGTGAGGATAAAGGGTGCAACAAGGATCACACCGAAGATGAGGATCAGACCCTGCACAAGCCCTGTCCATGAAACGGCGTAAAGACCGCCGATGACTGTATATGCGGTGATGATGACTCCTGCTATCAGGAGGGCCTGCCAGTGTTCAAGCCCGAACACCCAGATCAAAACGATACTGATGGCGGTGTACTGGCCGACGAGATAAACCAGAGAAACGGCGATGCTGGCAAGAGCCGAAAGAGCGCGAAGCTCCCGGGTGTTTTCATATCTGAGTGCAAAGTAATCCTCAAGGGTCATGCACCCGTTTTTTCTTCCGATCTTGTTGAGTTTTGACCCAAAGAAGATGATACAGAATGCTGCCGACAGGGGAACGAATATCTGCTCCCATATCCCCGGCCAGCCTGATGCGAAGCCGAATCCGCTGGTTCCGACAAGAGTCATACCGCTGCAGATCGAACAGACGATCAGAAGAGTAAACAGCCAGAATCCGAGACTTCGGCCCGCAAGCATGTAGTCTTCAGAGCTTTTGATCTTCTTCGAGGCCCACACGCCGATACCAAGTAAAACTACAAAGTAAACAGCGATGAGTACAAGCGTGATAAGTGTGCTTTCTCCGGCAAGTGCCATATCACTCCTCCTTCTCCTCAGGGAACGTGAATCCCCAGATCAGTAGGAGGATTATGCACAATACGATGGCTCCGCCCACAGCAAAAACCGTAATATCGGGTAATCCTAATATCATATCAATAGTATGCTACGTGTTGACATATAACACGTTCGGTTCGAGTCGGATGGTCACTGAGTGAAAACAGGAAAAATGAGAAAAAACCGGGGGTCGGCAGCCCGCCGGGGTCAGTTCAGGAAAACCGCGCAGATCAGAGCAGGTCCCGGTCTCCCGGGATCTCATACTGCTGAAGAACACTTTTCTTCAGATCGATCGCAGCCTTTTCCAAAGGAAGGACGAAGAGAAATTTCGGCGCATCGGCAAATCCGTGCAGGCCGAAGACAACATAAAAGGGATTTCCCTCGGCTTTTGCATAGGCAAGATATTTGTCGAAGATCTCCCGGGTCGTCCAGGGCAGATAGGCTTCGCCGTCTTCGCCGACAAACATCCTGCTCCGGTAACAGGTGACCAGATCAAAACGGACCTCGTCGGCATCTCTCAGAGCAAGAAGATCCGGCTCTCCTAAAAGCCGTTCTTCCCGGCCGGCCGCCGTCCAGCCGCTGCCGAGGCGTTTGATCACATACTCGCGAAATGCCAGAGCTACCAGGGGGTTGCCGTCGTCTGGTTCCGTGTCCTTATCCGGATACCAGACGCCCAGAGCACGTTCGATGTTGCCTAATAATCCCATATGATATTACTGTTCAGGCGATGTGGATGAACTTTTCCACAAGTTCCGAGAAGGCTTTTTCGTCGCCGAGGATCCGGTCGGAGAGACCCTTGTCGTTGTATGCCTTCAGTTTTGCAGCCTGAGCTTCGAGAACGCCTGCCGGGAAGATGTCGTCGCGTTCAAACAGTTTGCGTTTTGCAATAAGGATGTCGGCAGACTCGGCACAGCAGGTCGGCAGCTGGCGCAGGGTCTTGAGGAACGATTTGTACTCTTCGTTGAAGATGTTGCCTGAAGCGTAGAGTTCGTCTGCCTTGGTGAGGGCGCCGTTCATACCGAGTCCGTGGATAGCGCCGCAGATCAGGCAGGCGACGGTTTCGTAGATGTCTGCCGAGCCGTCGGCAACACGGTATTCGAAGGTCTGTTTGGAGAGTTTGTCGGCTTTGCGTTTGAGGCCGAAGTTTGCCTCGGCCGCCATATCGGTTGAACCTGTCCAGCCGAGAGGGACGCGAACGACGACTGACCGGTTCCGGTCGCCCCAGCAGATGTAGGTCGGCGCTTCCTGGTGCGGAACGAGTCTGAGGTAGGAGGTCGGAATGGGGTTGCCGAATGCGGTGACCGCATCTCCGACATCGAGGATACCGACGATCATGCGTTTGGCGGTGTCGGAAAGCACGCCGTCTTTGATCATGACGTTTTTGCCGTTCTTTTCGGCGAGCATGTGGAAGTGGAGGCCGGAACCTGCTTTGCCGACGGTGATCTTCGGAGCAAACGACACTTCTACGCCGTACTGGGCGCCGAGCATTCGCAGGATCCATTTGGCGATGATGATCTGTTCCACGGCAAACACCGGGCTTGTCGGCAGGAACTCGATCTCATGCTGCTCATAATAGTAGCCGTCTTTCGTGAAACTGCCGACTTCGGAGTGCCCGTATTTGATCTTGCCGCCTGCGCGGGAAAGCATAAGCATTGCTTCGGTGCGCATTGCTTCGAATTTGCAGAAGGGTCCTGATTCATGGTAGCCTTTCTGGTCGCGGCCGGGATAGAGTGCCTCTTCTTCACAGATGACGTAGTATTCGAGTTCTCCAAGACACTTGAACTCCATGCCTGTGTGTTTTTTGAATGCTGCTTCGGCCTGGTGAAGGATATATTCCGGGGATGAATTGAGGGGGCGCCCGGTGCTGTCGTAGTAGGAACAGAGGATGTTTAAGGTCGGGACCTCGGAGAAGGGGTCCATGAACGCGGTGCTGTACCGCGGAACGACATAGAGGTCGGAGCTTGCTGCGTCGATGAAGGAGAAAAGATTGCTGCCGTCGACGCGTTCGCCGTCGGAGAGGATGGTATCGAGATACTCTTTGGAAGAGATCGCAAAGTTCAGGGTCTTGAGTTTTCCGTCGCTGGCAACGTAACGGAAGTTGACCATTTTGACATCGTTTTCTTCACAAAAACGGAGGATGTCATCTTTTGTAAAGTATTCCGGACTTTTTTTCAGAAACTGTACCAAGTCGTTGGGGTTCATCAGGACCTCTGCGTCATTCATAGTACTAGTATATTGGTGTTTTTTGTATTAAGTCGAATAGGTTTTTTTCGCCGAGGTCCTGAGGACACGAAGGATGCGGCACGGAATGCAAAGATGCGCGGCGGTTTTTCTCAGGCGGCCGCACGCATCCAGGCAGCTTTTTTGATTTCGAAATCGGCGTATTTTTTCATCGGTCTGCCCCGCCGTCCGGATCGCCCCGGCATATCAGTTCGAGAGCCCTCTCCAAGTATGTGCTCAGATGCGATAGAATTTAAATCACGAGCTCTATACTTATCTACACTATATGGAAGACGAGATAACAACTCCCAATACCGCCCGCACGCGCGAGTCCCCCCTCTCCCCGGATGCCCTCGACTTCGGGGACCTCAACGACCAATACGCCAAGGTACGCGAAGAAGCACACTTCCTCAAAAAAGAGAACGATTCTCTCCATAAAATAATCAAAACAACAAAAACCGAGAACGATTCGCTCAGACAGGAAAACAACAAGATCCGGATGGACAATGCCCAGCTGAAAAAGGAGAATGCCCAGCTGAAACGTCTGCCGCTGTTTGTTGCTGTTGTTTTGGAGAAACTCGACGAAAATGAGCTGTATCTGCGTCAGCTCGGCAACAATCAGGAGTATGTGACCCAGGCAAATCCCGTGCTCTATGCCGAAGTCAAGGCAGGGACCAAAGTGGCGGTCAACAACACCCTTTCGGTCGTCAAGATCCTTGGAAACACCATCGATGAGAGGGTCCGCGTGATGGAGCTGGAAGAAAAGCCGGCGATCAGCTTTGCCGACATCGGCGGCCTGAAAAACGAGATCACCGAAGTCCGTGAAGCAGTTGAGTATCCTCTGACAAGGCCCGAATCCTTCGAGAAGTTCGGCGTCATCCCGCCAAAAGGCGTGCTTCTCTACGGGCCGCCGGGGACCGGCAAGACGCTGATCGCCAAGGCGGTCGCAAATAACGCCGGCGTTCCGTTCCTGAGAATGGCAGGCTCCGAACTTGTCCACAAGTACATCGGCGAAGGCGCCCAGCTCGTCCGCGATCTCTTTGAGATGGCACGCGATCTTGCCGAAAAGAACAACGGCGTCGTGGTCTTCATCGACGAGATCGATGCGGTCGGAAGCATGCGGACCAACGACGGGACCTCAGGTTCGGCCGAGGTCCAGCGGACCCTCATGCAGCTTCTTGCCGAGATGGACGGGTTCAACAACCGCGGAAACATCCGGATCATGGCGGCGACCAACCGTCCCGACATGCTGGATGCCGCCCTGCTGCGCCCGGGAAGGTTCGACCGCCTGATCAAGATCCCCGCGCCCGACAGCGATGCAAGAATGCAGATCTTCAAGGTCCACATGAAGAAGATGGAGGCGGCAGGTTCCCTTTCCGGGATCGATTACGATGAACTGGTACGTATGAGCGACGGTCTGACTGGAGCAGAGATCGAAGCGATCTGCCGCGAGGCAGGTATGCTTGCCATCAGAAACAATGACGATCTTATCACCAGCGTCAACTTTGTTCAGGCGATCCGCAAGGTCAAGCACCAGGACAAGGATGATGAACGCCGGGATATAATGTATATCTGATGCGTCTGGTCTGTATTGGCAAAGCAGGTGTGGATCTCTACCGGACCCTCTCGGACTCCGAGACGAGCCGGCACATCCTCCGGTTCTACCGCCCAAAGGAGATGCCGTGGGGCGTAACGCTCGAGGTGGCGACCGTTTCCAGCGGTCTTGCTCTTGCAAGCGAGCTGCGCTGGTATATCATGCGTTATATGGCGGAGGTGCTCTTTGAAGATACGGAGCACGCCGTCTATCTTACCCGCGATCTGGCACGCGAGGTGTATGAAACCCGATCAGCAGCGTTGATCGACGGATGGAACATCGCATTCAGCGTCATAGTTCTTAAAGACGGGACCTCGGCGAGGATGCCGGACGGCGTGCCTCTTCCCGACGGGATCGTCCAGACATTTCGTGTCTGGGGTCTGGGGCGGGAACATCCATAAGATATAATCCGTCGAAATACTAATGGAGTAATAACAGTATGGCACTTCATCTTTCTTTTACTCTGGATCCTGAGCTTGCGGAGCGGGTGGATATTTTTGCAAAGAAACAGGAGCTGGAGAGAAATGAGGCCCTGCTCCGTCTGATCGAGGGCGGCCTTGTGCAGGCCGAACAGGCAGGGATCGTCGCACCGCCGCGGGAGAGGAGCTTTAAGGAGACGGCACGGATGCAGAAGAATATCGATATGCTGGTTCGAAACATCGACGAGCTGAAAAAAGAGGTTCGGGTCATGCATCATCTGCTGAATCTGCAGAAAGATGCGGCGGCGGCCAGACCCGCTCACCGCGGTTTTTTCAAGAAATAAGCTTTTTTTATTCGGTGACGATGACCTGATCCTCTACAAGGAACGGACTTTTCCTCAAAGAGAGGGAGAGAAGGTAGGGGTAGTTTCTGCTGAGATACTCCATGTGGCCGAGCCATGCGGAGGTAAGCTGACAGTACACTCTGTTGACATCGCCTGTGAGATGGGCCAGGTCGGAGGCCGGCAGGCTGAGAATGTCTTTTCTGCTGGCGAGCTCTTCACCGAGATGGAAGAGATCCTGCAGGAGCTTGGAGACGCTGTTTTGTTCAAGGAGCACGGGATTTTCGATGAGACGAAGCAGAAAGTCGTGTTTCTGCATAAAGAGTTCCCTGATCACGATAAGGTCCTCCGGGGTTGGAAGGGTCTGCGTGCAGAAGAGCGACGCATGGCGTTTCGCCAAAGCGTAGTCGTTTTTGCTCCAGGTTTTTGTGACCTGCATGCTTTCCCGCAGTTTTTCCGGGGCTTTGTCCCACAGGACCATTTTTCTGAGAAGGGCGTCGCCCATCTCTGAAAAGAACAGGCCGATCACCATGCGGGTCTTTTCCTGCTGTTCACGTTTCGTCCGCATCGTTAACAGCCGGTTGATGATCAGCGTCACGATCAGGATGTTGATCGGCAGAAAGCCCAGGCTGTTAAAAATGTAGGATAATGTGTTGCTTTCTCCGTTATCTCCGAAGAAGAGGAATTTGATCGCGTACACGCATATCGAGATCGCGACCAGCATGACGGCGAGCCGTGCCTCCCAGGTGAGTCTGACTGGTTTCATGCATACCCCATTTCCCTGAGGAGCGTAAGACTCCGGAGCGCCCCGTCAAGCGTGCCTGCCTCGATCACCGGATTTCTGATGCCGTTTTCCCGGACTTTTTTCATGACGGCGTCGAAGTCGATGGTGCCTTCGCCGACGGCCGAGTGGCTGTCGTGTTTTCCGTCGTTATCATGGAGATGAACATGGGAGAAGGGGACCTCGAGAAATGCCGGCAGATTGCCGCACTCGTTGGCGTGCCCTACATCCAGACAGAAGAGAGCGCCGTCCAAAAGCCCGATGTCGTCAGGCGTCTTGAGGTAAAAATAGCCCCAGTTCCCCATGTTTTCGATGAAATAGGTGACGCCGAACTCGGCAGCGTCCGAACGGATCTGGGCAAGGGAGGCGCGGAGGTTTCTGCCGGCGAGTTCACGTTCATATTCCCATGCGATGTATCCCGGGTGGATGACGACCGGAGCGTCGACTTCTGCGGCGACTGCAAATGTGTCATGGATGACCTCCACGGCGGCACGGCGGATCGGTTCCAGGACAGACGCGAGATTCACGCCGCGGGAGGGGGCATGGATACTGTAGATATATGAGTATGAGTGAAGGAGTTCGGCGCCGGTGAGGAAGTGGGGGCCGTCGTCCATGATCTCGACGTGATCAGTATGGGGGGCGAGGGTGTCAAGCACAGTGTCCAGGGGGTCTGAGTGAAGGCAGTGCGTCGAAATCGAGTAATCCATATGGATACATATTGCCTGTCAGGACAAAAAATGATTCGCTCAGGGAGAGGGAAGTCTGCCGTTCTGTTCCCGGATCTCCGCACAAGCGTATCCCGGCAGAAACCTAAAAAAGTACCCGCCAACTCTTTATCATCCACGCACAAACACATAGGCATGAATACAGGCGGGCGGACCGGAAAGGAGCTGATATACCGCATCCTTTTGCGTTTTTTCTATCTGGCCGTCCCGATCCTGGTCTACCTCGTTCTCCTCGCCGTGTTCTGGTTTGTATTCCCGCCGGAGACCGGCGTGTTCACCCTGCCGCCGAGTACCGAGTATCTCGGGCTTCTCGGTCTGATGGGCGCCTATCTTGTCCCGCCGTTTGGAAAGGAGACGATCATTCCCCTCGCTCTCGCTCTCGGCTATCCGGTCTGGGTCATCTTTCTCGGCGTTGTCGGGATGGACATTGTCACGGCGACGTTCATTTCCCTGAACTTCGATCTTCTGCTCCGGGTCCCGCTTATCGGGCGGTGGATCCGGTGGGTCGTACGGACCGCTGACAAGGTCAGGAGATCGAAGCCCTGGGTCGAGCAGCTGGCAAGCGCCGGTCTCCTCCTGTTTATGTACATCCCGCTCCAGGGTTCGGGCTCGATCACCTGTTCGGTGCTTGGACGTCTGCTCGGTTACAGACCGGCAGCTACCCTGGGACTTGTCATCATCGGAAGCGTGCTCTCCACGCTTACCGTCGCTCTGGGAGCCTCGTCGGTGATCCAGCTGTGGCACATCAATCCGCTTCTGGGCATTGCCGCCGCGGTGATCATCCTTGCTCTTATTTTGGCGATAGCCTATGCCTGGAGCAGATTCACGAAAAGATTCTACCGTAAGGACGGAGTATGACCGGAGAGATCTTTCCTTATTATAAGCCGCCGCTGAAGATCAGGATCGCGATGACCTTTGGGATGTTCGGGCTTCTTGCCCTTTTCGTCGTCTGGCTTTTTGCCTATCTGCCGGCCGATATGTTCATTCTCGGCGTCTCCCTGTTTGCGCTCTACATGGCGCCCGGCGCCGGAAAAGAGAGCATCATCCCGGTGATGATGGGATTTGGCTTTCCCTGGTGGCTGGTTCTCATCGGTATCGTGACGATCGACATGAGCCTGGCGGTCCTGATCTCGTTTAACTTCGATCTTTTACTGAAGATCCCGCTGCTCGGTCAGATACTGCTGTATTTCACCGGGAAAACAAACGATCTTCTTCAGAGAAAACCCTGGATCAAAGGTCTGTCTGTCGGCGGTCTGCTGATTTTTATGTTCACCCCGTTTATGGGGTCGAGCGCGATCGACACTTCGATCATCGGGAGGCTGCTTTCGATCCATCCGAAGATCATTCTGCCGATCGTGTTCTTCGGCAGTATCCTTGCAACTCTGACAATGTCGTTTGGCGCAAGGGCGATCATCGATCTCTGGTTTATGGAGCCGATATACGCAGTAGGGGCGGTCGCGGGCGTAATAGCGGGCATTATCCTGATCTATTTTTTCTGGCAGAAGTTTACCGCCCGCAGGTTCCCGAAAAAAGAGTGAAGGGTTCTATTTTTTCAGACAGATGATCCAGCCGATGCCGACACCCATGGCCGAGGTGATGATATAGAAGGCAAGGTAGACGAGAGCTGAGTCATTGTAGTATAGATAAACAGCGGGGATGAAAGCGGCGGCGGCAAGGATCGGCAGAAGGATGGCGGATTTTTTGATGCCGCAGAGAAGCCCGAAGACGATCCCGCAGATGAGGCAGGTGAGGGGGTTCACTGCCAGGAGAAGGAACCAGGCAGGCCCTCCTGCGTGAAGGAACAGCGGCGGGAGAAGGTAGTAGATAAGGCCGGTGAAAATGAGGACGGCGCCAAGCGCAGGAATGAGGGGTTTCATGATCTTATTTGTTGAAGAGGAGGAGAGCTGCGCCGTAGAGGGATACGCCGATGGAGAGCATGAGGATCGCGGACTCGGGCTGGATCTTATGCATGAGGGATAAAACAAATACAGCTATTCCCATGGCGAGACCGATGGCAGTACAAATGAGTTTCGGGTGGTTGACCCGGGCTGGTTCCTGTGTCATGGATACTCATATGTCCCTTCTTTTATATGAAAAGAACGGGGCGTTTATTTTGGGACGAAACCGGCGCCTGAGACGCAAGATATGCGCTCCCGGGAGGTTTAGCGTTCATCACCCGGCAGGAAGCGGTCCTGCGGGCGAAAAGTCTGCAGGTATCTCCCGCGGCAGAGCAGGATTCTCCCGATAAAAACGGTGGCTTTATATCGTTCAAGGGGCTATCTAGTAGAGCACTTAGTGTGTAAACACCAAGTCCCGGTAGGGTAGAGGATATCCTAGAAGCCTGCGGAGCTTTTGACCGGGGTTCAAGTCCCCGCCGGGACGTATCAGCCGGTTCGATTGAACCGGTAGCGTCCATTTTTTCAGAGTTTTTATTACTGCAATGTTTCCTCGCCCGGATCTTTCCCTCTCCTCAACGGAATTAGAACCCGTTTTTTTGTGGTTTTTGATCCATATTTGAAAGAAGGCGGGAGGGTTTGGACATATGCGAATCCCGCCGCTTATCACGATGGGATCTACACCAACACCGTGTAACTTCTATTACAATGATCTCCCGGCATTCAAAGCCGGATATTTTCCCCTGGAAAAGAATATAAAAAAAAGATTTCGTCTGATCCCTTGTCACTTCGCTGGAAGCAATGCAAAGGAGACGGTCAGCGCGGAGCCGTCGAGAACAGCGCTGGTGCTTTCCACATCGCGGCCCGAGCCCTCGGAAAGGATCGAGGCCATCAGCGAACAGACGGGACAGCCGACCATTGTACAGCACCTCGGCGACTGGGCCTGCAGAGCGGCGCAGGTCTTCTTCATCGCAAACTCTTCAAGAGTGATAACGACTGATGTATCGGTCGTTTTGATCGTGACCTTTTCTGCAAGCGAGAGGGTGTCGTTCATCACCTCGGCGATACAGGTACCGATCCTGTCGATGCTGCCTGTTGGTATCACCAGATTGTCCTCCCGCTTCAGCTGAGAAAGAAGAGGGCTGCCAAGCGCACGATACTGAACACCGTTCCAGTTGTCGGCGGAAACAAATGTCAGATCGGTCAGGATCTCGGGGATCTTTCCTCCCGTCACCGGATTGATCTGGATGCACTCATCCGACGGCAGATAGCGGTGGATCGTGCTGCTCGTCACGCCGAGATCGGCAAAGACCGCCGCAAGATCGAGGGATCCTGCGACCGGAAGCATCTCGGTCAGTTTGACCGGAAGCGGCCGCCGGTCGGCGAGTGTCAGCAGAAGGATGCCGGTTATAAACAGCATAAACCCTGCAAGGAGCAGCAGAGCGCTGGTCATGTCCCCGCGGTTGGTGAAGATATAGGCAGTAAAAGTCAGGACCGCTGCGAGAAACAGTACGGCCGGTGCGAAGTAGACTGATGAGATGAGTGATGCTTTAAGTTTCATGTGTTTGTTCCCTCAACTTCTTTTTTCAGACGATAAGCTCGAACGAAGATAATATAGAGGACAAAGATCGCAAAGATCCCGGCCGCCAGGACCGGAAGAACGACCGAAAGCTGCATCGCAAAGATGCCGCCTGTGACTCCTGCTCCTGCTGCTGCAGGAAGGATCTTTGGATCCGCTTTGATCCCGGATGCAGCGAGGACCGTTATGATCACGCCGGTGAGCAGAAGACCGGTGAAAACCGGGTGACCGGCGGTGAAAACGAGCGGGAACCCTGCTGCCGACAACAGCAGGATGCGTTTTTCCGGTGAAAGGGCGATGAAGCTGCAGACAACGAAGGCCGCACCGATAATGCCCGCCGCGATCCGCTGATCGTCTGAGGCGCCGGCGAAGGCAATCACTGCCGTGATGACTGCCGTGATACGCAGATCCATTCAGACCATCTCCACTGAATCTGCTCCGGCAAGGGTGAATGCAGTTCTGACCTTTGCTTCCCGCGGTGTTCCTGCAGCGCCCACGACGAAAACCATCGCATACCGGTCGTTCTTTTTCGTCTCATTGATCAGATAGGTCATATGGCTCAGATCTCCAAGTGCGGCGGTGACATAGGTGATATGTGTCTCCTTTGTCATTTCGGCAGAGACCTTGCGCATCTCCAACTCGAAGACGGTGGGCTCTCTCCCTGCATACTTTCGTGTGATCTCACTGATCCGCAGTTCGGTTTTCGTCGGATCCCGCGAAGTTGCGAACGTCTCTCTTGCAAGCGAAGACGGGTGACGCAGACGGAAGAGATGTTCAGATGTGCTGATGTTTTCTGCCTCTCTGAGTTTTTCAAGGATCATACTGCTCTGTGCGGACCTGATGATCTCCGGTGCGGATGCTCCGTTTATAAAAATCACCGGGTACTCTTCACCGATCCTGAGGCTTTCAAGAACACCGACGACGGTCTCCGCAAAATGCAGGCGGAGCTCTTCCGATGCATCCCTTCGGGGAAGATCGACAATCAGAGCCGGCAGACCGCCGGACGCATCCATCTTCAGCCTGACATAGAGCTGATCATGTTTACCTGAGAGTTTCCAGTCGATATTACGCAGACTGTCTCCATCGGCATAGGGACGAAGGGTCCGTGTGTCATAGCCGGTTATAAGAGCAGGGCGGTCAAACTCCACGGAGCTCCATCCGGATCCATGACCGACGGCATGGTGCGTGGCAGCAATGCCTGTTGGATACATCGTTAGTTTCGGTAGCTCTGCGCCGCGTGCGATCAAAAGGGTCTGCGTGAAAAACATATCCCGGCAGCTTACCCTGACACCCTGAAAACAGGATGTGCCGATCACCGGCAGTCTGAATCGGTAAGATGCCCGGCCTGCGGCGAATACTGGCGAACCTGAGATAAGAACTGATCCCGGCGGCAGCACATCATCGAACGAGGCGGTCAGGCTGCCGGTGACTGCGGTGATCGAGGATGTGATGCTGATCATCCCGTTCTGGTCCACAACGGTCCGGTCGGCTTCGCGGACGACGTTCACCGAGAGGGCGAGACTGCGCAGGTTTGTCTGGAAGATGCCTGCTGAAAGAAAAACAAACACTAAAAGTCCAAGCCCCGCTGCCGCAGCCTCTGCTGAGTTCATCATCCATGCATAGATGAAACAGATCAGGCAGAAAAGCAGAAGGAGTCCGGTCAGCAGTGTTGGACGCATGGATCATTTCACCGGAACGGTTTCCAGGATCTGCTTAATGATCGAATCAACAGAAATTTTGTTCAGGCTCGATTCGCGTTTCAGAATGATACGGTGAGCGAATACAAACGGCACGAGATATTTGACATCGTCAGGGATGACGTAATCCCGGCCGTGGATCGCAGCATTGGCCATGGCGCTGCGAAGCAGAGCAAGAGAGCCGCGGGTACTGACGCCGAGTTTTATGTCGGGGTGACGTCTGGTGGCTTCGACAAGATCGCCGATGTATGATAAGATGTCGTCGCTTGCGTAGATGGATCTGACCGTCTCCTGCATGGCGAGGATCGCAGCAGGATCCTCGACGAGCGGCTTTTGCTGCTGGTAGGTCCCGAGATCAAGGCCGCTTGTTCTCCCCTTCTTCAGAACCGAGACTTCATCCTCGACATTCAGGTGTTCGATCCTGTAACTGAGGGTGAACCGGTCTTTTTGCGACTCGATAAGATTGAAGGTGCCTTCCATCTCATACGGGTTCTGCGTGGCGATGACCAGAAACGGACTCGGGAGATGTTTGGTTTGATTGTCGAGCGTGACCTGACGTTCGGCGAGAGCTTCTAGGAGCGCCCCTTGCGCTTTGGGTGTCATGCGGTTGATCTCGTCGACAAGGAACAGGTTTGCAAAGATCGGACCTTCCGTGAAGGTGAAGGTGTTTTTATCCTGATGGTATTTCTGGACACCGATGACGTCCATCGGGAGAATATCGACCGCACCCTGCAGGCGGCCGAATTTTCCGCCGATGTTTTGCGCAAAGAATTTACACAGGGTGGTCTTTGCGGTCCCCGGGACCCCTTCCATGAGAAGAGCGCCGTCACTGAGGAATGCAATGGTCAAAAGATCCATCAGGTCGTCATACCCGATGATGCATTGGTGCAGTCGTTTTTTGAGATCTTCATGGAATTGGTGTATGTTATCAATGTTTTGATTTTCTGTCATAAGCGGAATCTCCGTATGCCGATAACGGCTGCTAGAATGAAAAGAATGGTTATAAGGATGGTCCCAAGGGCAGGATATCTGTGCATCGCACCAATAAGGGGGCAGATCCCCCCGCCTGATGCCGATGCCGAATTGGTCTGATCGATTATGGGGTCCTCTTCCAGAAGGGCATTGATGAATCGGATATTTTCGGTGTGGGTACGAACGAGCATACTGTTGATAAAGACCGAAGGATCAGCAATGACGATGACACGACCAGTACTAATAGTTTCTGATGCGATAAGAGAATAAACTTTCAGTGGTTCGGATGCGTCAGGAATGTTGTTCCTGTTGGCATCTATCCAGGAAAGATGGGATGTTGCGGCAATGGTCTCGCCGCCGGTTACATACCCCGGGTAGTTGAAGGTCAGAGTGGTGACATTGGATCCAAAAAGGTCTCCGGAAACCGTGCCCCGGAAGATGCCCATATCTTTGTACTCCATGCTGGTCGATCTGACCGGCTGATCATGGACCCGGATGGAGCTGCCGATCTGTTCAAGAAAGATGTTGGCGTTTTCACTCTGGTCGGCGATGATGACGGTGTTTCCCGCGTAAAGATACCCGGCGAGCCCGTCAAAGTCGGTGCCCGGTGCGATGAGCAGAAGGGTCCCGCCGCCGGCCGCCGGCAGATCGTCATAGCTGAAAACACATTTTTTGTCCGCTGCAACTCCGAAGAAGTCCGAGGTCCCGTTCCAGTTGATGTTATAGCGGCTGTATTCGTCGCTTGTTGTGGCAAGCTGGCCGGCCAGGATCAGTCCGGCAAGGAGTATCAGGATCAGTGCTGCAGCGGTTCGTTTTTTCATGTGTTCTCTTTGAGGATCCTGGCTGCAAGTTCAGCGAGGCGGGCGTTGTCTTCAGGTGCGGAACCCGGAGAGTAGCGGACCTTTTCGTAGAGGGTGACGTACTCTTCAATAAGAGAGCTCGGTTTTTTCAGGTCGATAAGCTCCCTGGGCGTGAGGGCTTCGCTTGGAGTTTGGATCCCGCGTATTTTGGCGATCTGCGCTGCGACAAGTCTGAACTGCTCTGCCGGCGCCGCATTCGGATCCGGGGAGACGGGTCTGGTCTTTGGCTCGGGAGAACTGACCTGTTCTGCAGCCGGGGGAAGCGTTTGGGTCTGTTCTGGTTCTGCCGGCTGTTTTTGTACTTCGGCGACATCAGGTTTTTCACTGAACGAAGGAACGGGCACGAACCGCTCTTCTTTTTGCTCCGGAGCATGATCTGCGGATTTTTGTGTCGGCAGTTCTGCAATTTTTTTTCTGCCGAATGGTTTTTTCAAGTAGATAAAGAGTCCGGCCACAATGAGTATGAGACCGAGAACGCCGATGATGACCGGAGCAAGGAACCCTGCTCCGCCGTCGCCTTCAGTTTCGTCCGGGATGATCACCTCGGGAGTGGGCGTTTCGACCAGGTTCGTCTGTGTCGGTACGACTGTCATCGTCGTCTCAGGCATAGTGACGGTCGGCGTCGGGGTCTCTGCAGGCGGTTCCGTCGGCGTCGTTGTCGGAAGAGCTGCAGTATCTGCCGAGAGCCGGACGAGCACAACAGCCGCGCTGCTGATCATATCCGCGGCCGTCATCAGATCCCCGCCGTTCTGCAGGGAATCTGCCGCGGTCCCAAGACTGGCGACGGTCATGTTGAGTTCATCTGTGAGAACGGCCGGCGCAGAATCGGCGGCAAGCCTGTCCCTTATGAGCGAAAGATCATCGATATGCCGGGAAAGCTGCCCGCCGGCGGCTGCGATGTCCGGGGAACCTGCGGCGAGGGAGGCGGTCGTGTTCTCCAGGGAGAGGGAGACCGCTGCAAGACCAAGCAGAGATGTCTCCAGAATCGGGAGGTCTGAACCGTAGTCTTCCTGATTCTGGCGTGCCCATGCATATGTGGTGGTCAGGGTATTGCTGACAGCCGAAACATCAGCCTTTGCCTCCGTCAGAGCGGAAACCGCCGCGGAGGTGTCCGGATCCTCAATGAGAAGATCGGCTGCAGAGGTGTCGAGCCGGTTTTTGATCCGGATAAGGTCCTGGACCTCGGAAGAAGCAAGCGGCGTGCCGGCAAGAACGGTCCGGACGTTGTCAAGATCAGCCGAGATCAGGCCGATCTCAGCGGCTGCGGTCCTGGGATCTCCTGTTTTCAAAGAAGCCGCGGTGCTGTTCAAAGCGGCCGCAAGAGCGGAAAGTTCTGCCGCGGCTCCGTTTGTCTGAACGGGCTCTGCCTCTTCGGCTGCAGCAGAGCAGGAGAAACCTCCGGCTAAGAAAAGTGTGAGGATAAGCAGAAGAACTGCCGATCTTTGAACGATCCCGGATAAGCCGGATCGTTTCGTGGTCAGAAACTTATGTTGAGCATGTGTCATGTGTAGCCCTCGATGATCTGTTTAGAAAGGCGCTCCAGATGTTTTACCTGGTCGTGACCTGCCGAAACGTTCGCATAATGGAGATACTCATACGTTGATATAAACTCTTTGATATCTGCGTTCGGTGCGGAAAGCGCGGCTAAAAGCTCGCGGGGCGTGAGAACGGCAACGTTTGATATCCCTGATCTTTCTGCAAGGAAGACCGAGATCTTCTTGTAGATGCGGCGAAGCGGATCCGTATCCGGATCCTCTTTTTTCGTGACGGCGTCACGGAGTTTTTTGAACGGCCCGGAAGACTTTGGAGCTGATTCGAGGGTCAGCGGCGGAGCTTTTCCAGACCGGTATTTTGGTCTGCGTTTTACCGCAAAACGGATGCCCAAAACCAGAAGAACGCCAATGGCGGCGGTGAGTATGATATAATATATGGTCGGGTCAACGATCATGACCGGATAGAGTTCACTCATGCTTTCTTCGAGCGGGAAGGAGGCGTCGTCAAATACCGCGTAGAACCCATACCCTCCGTCGATGAGCTCGGCCGAGACGTTCCATATCCCGTTTGCATTGGTGATGCCGGTACCGATGTTGATGTGATCTTCAGAATAAACGGTTACCGGGGCTCCGGTGACCGGGAGTTCGTCCCCGGTCCGAAGCGAGCCGTAGAGTGTGAGTTTTCGGTGGAGTTCGCCGTTTTCCTGTTCATCTTTGAGGATGGCGACGGCCGAGGGCTGTGAGAGGATCGTGATGTAGACCGGCTTGGAGGTGATGCCGCCCGATTGAACGGTGACTGCGTGGATGCCTTCGGCGATTTGACCGACCTTCAGCTTTTTCGCGTAGTATCCTGCGCTGTCTACAGATACGGTGCCCCAGAGGGTCGTGTCCCAGTATATGTCAAGGGCTGCCTGGGTCCCGCGTGCAATGCCTGAGATCGTCAGGGTATCGCCGTAGCGGGCGATCGAGGGGTCGACGGAGATGGTGATGGATCCTGAGGTGTCAGTCGTGGATCCTGAGGTGTCGGTGATGATGATATTTCCTTCTGCGTCGGTGGTGACGGTGAGTTTTCCGGAAGTGGCAGCGATGATGACCTGGTTCAGGAGCGGCACCGAAGACTGGAGTTTTGCCGGGTCGATCCCGTATGTACCTGCGATCTTCTGCATGATCTCAGCGGATCCGGCATAGTTCTGAGATGTTAAGATCAGTTCATTGTAGATGAGTTTGGATTCTGCTGCAAGCTGATAGAGGGCTTCGGCGTTTCCTTCGGATGCATACTGCTGTCTGAGGCGGCCGATCTCGTCAAGGCGCACCACATCTTCCTGGATGATCCGAATCGAGGTGCCAAGGGAGGCTGATTCTTTTCGGTACTGGTTGATATCGGTCTGGGTCAGTTTGATTTTGCCTGCGTTGGCGCCGAGCCGGCTGACGGTATTTTCATAGGCGGCGAGATATCGGGCGGCATACTCGGGATCGTTGAGATACAGCTGGTAGATCGTATCATAGGAGAGGCCTATGATGTTGCCCATTAAAGGAAGGATGGTCTCGGCCTCTTCGGTGGTCATGACGGCGATCGTGGAAGGGTCTGCGTGGGAGGAGGTGTTGGTGTTTCCCTCGGCCGCGTAGAGAAGCGTGCCGCCGCCGGCAACAAGCGCGATCAGCATCACGGCCGCAATGACGGCGAGAAGTGCGGCGGCAGCGGCCATGTTTGCTTTCATTTGGCTATGATCTCCAGGATTTTTATGATGATGATGAATGCAAAGATGCCGACGCCTGCAATGCCGATGAGACGCTGCCATCTGGCGCTTTTCGGCCGGAGAGTGGTCACGACGAAGAACTCGGTGATGATCAAAAAGCCGATCAGCCAGAGTACAAAAAAGATCTCTATATTGATGGTGCGTGCAAGGATCATGATCGAAGCAACGGCCCCCATCCATGCCAGGAGGAGGGAAGCGGCGATCAGAGTCTTGGACGGAGCCATGGGTAGTTAAGTGTTTTTGTTTTAAAGAGGGTAATAGGTTTTGGTTTGGGTCCTCAGAGTGGTGAAGGATCCAGGTCTTGACGTGTCCCTGTTCCTCACACGAAATCCATGAAAAAGGGAAAATGAATATTGCGGTGATACGCCACGCGTTACTTTCTGATTCAGACCATTTTTTCGGGGGCTGCCTGCATGAACTCTCTTGCGACCGTGGTCGCGTAATGGCCGGGCGGCAGAACGAAGTTGAGCTGAACGGTGTTTTCAGACACCGCGGTCTCTACTTCGGCGGCGAGGGAGATCCTCCGGTGGGCTCCGTCGAAGTTTGTATTGACAAACTCTGCGGCGTCTGCGAAACTCTGCATGGAGATGCCGTCTTTTTCCATCTGGGCAGTCATTGTCTCTTCCAGAGGTCCGGGGGCGACCGGGAGCGTTTTTCCGGGCATCCAGCCGACGACGAAACATCTTCCGCGTTTCATGTGCTGGCGGGCGGTCGCGATGTTTTTTTCGGTGACGGTGTCGATGCGTTCATTCGTGAACTCGAGATGCTCGCCGATCTGCGGTTCGTTGAGGGGAGTTCCGTCCTCGAACCGTTTCGAGAGGGCGATGTTGAAGAGCCAGGACTGGTATGCGGAGACGAACATGGAGAGGAGTTTTGGGGGCATTGCCTGAAGGGCCGCTCCGTAGTCGCCTGGGTTTTTGGCGAGTGAGTCGAGCATGATCCGTTCGTAGGAGAGCCAGGGGGGGAGTTCGTAGAGGGCGGTTTTTGCGTCGCCGGTTTCGGCAAATGCCCGGCGGGCATTCTGGACCTGTTCAGATTCGTGGGGGAAGCAGCCTCCGACGTAGAGGTCGACGGCTTCTTTGAATTCGTTTCTGAGGATGTGGTATCCCATTTTGTGGGTGACGGGTTTGAGGGCGCCGAATCTCTGGAGTCCGTAGTAGTTGGGGATGCCTGCGGCGATCTCGCCGGCGATGGCGGCGGTGGTTTCTGCGAGGTTTTGTTCTTCGCAGTCACGAAGGGTGATCCTGAATCTGTTTCCAAGCAGGTTTCCAAGGCCGAGGGAGAACTGGTGGGTCGCTACCGGTTCAATGATCATGTCTTTGATGTTGAGGTTGGCGATGGCTTCGGCGGGGACGTTGTAGAGGGAGATGTACTGGGTGGTGACGGCGTTTTTGTCTTTGGTGCCTGCCCATCCGATGCGTTTCTGGCTGATCCTTAACCGATCGGTGATCTCGTGCATGGCATGCTGGTGTTCCCAGGAACGTTTGGTGAGTTTGCAGATGGTGTAGGGGCCGGTGTTGGTGAAGGCGATCGGAAGTTCTTCGACGATGAAGTCTTCGGGGGTGGTCCGGAGGCGTCCGCCGATTCCCGGCCGGCTGGCGGCGTAGTAGCGCATGCCGAGGTCTATTTCGAGTGGGTGGGTGGATGGTTTCATTTTAGAGGAGGGGGAGGTGCCCGGTTATTTTATTGATGAGTTCGGCTTTTGCGGGTCCGATTCCAAGAGCGGTGATGGTTCCGGGGGGGATCTCGGTGTAGCCGGCGTCGATGATGAGGGAGGCAGGAACGCCTGCCATTTCCGCAGCGAATTTGAGTTCGTAGAGGGCACGTTCGCCTGAGGCTTTGAGGGCGACTTTTTTCTGGCCTTCCCGGAGCCATTCTTTTTTGTCTGCAAGGGAGGCTTTTTCGTAGGCGCCGATGGAGGCATGGGCGGCCTGGGCACACATTTTTCCGCAGCTGAGTTTTAAGTCGCTTCGGAGGATGAGGCACTGTTTATATTTGAATACTTCTTCTCCGCCGGTCATTGGTGTGGGTACTATTTGGGGTGAAGGGGGATAAAGTAGTTTATTGTTTCTAGAGGAAAAGAAGATTAGTTAAATCAAAATTATAAAACGGTAAGAGTGATCGAAATCAAGTCGAAGTTTCTTTACTCTCCTTTTTGTCTTTCATCCTCTCTGATTTTTTCATTACATCTTCTGAACGTGCAGCTTCTTTCAATAATTGAAGGCTCTTTGTCATCTTTAATGAGTCTGCAGCAATTACAGCAAGAAGATATAAGTCATATGTATAGTCATACCATTTTTCCAATGTGGGTATAGACATTTCATTTACAAAATTGTATTCATTTGGTCCTTTTTTATTATTATGTCGAATATCTATAGAATTAAACAAGAATCCCAAATCTGTAGCTAGGGCTTTATATCCAGATTCCTCTAATATCCGTCTTTCAGGTTCAAATGCATCTGCAAGTTTTTTCAGAATCTGTTTCTTTGCCTCTAAATTTCCCTTATTGCCTATATGGGTATATTCTATCATGTCGATTGCAGTTTTTTCATTTGGGGCATGAGACACAGCATTTTCTAAATTTTTATTTATTGGATATATTCTACATTTCTGAGTTCCAACATTTCGAATCGTCATGTTGAACTTAGAACAAATAATCTTAATATTATTAATAATATGACCATATAAATCGTGATTATAATCGCGTTTTATCTCAGATGGTTCAATATCAGCAATAAGCCTCATCATAGTATAGATATATTGTAGTGTACGAATTGCCTGCTCTTCTGATATTGAGTCAGGGATAATATTGGTGATACCAATTTTATTTTTATAACGTTCTACTCCCTCTATTCCCGCATTATCTTTCCATTTGAGAAAGAGGTATTGGTCTACATAATCTTCGAAAGATAGAGTAAATGGAATACCTTCTGGAAATATATCGTCAAAAAGTGCTAGAGAATTTTTTTTCTTAATTCCCACCGATTTTTTTTGAGAAAATGTACTCTAGAGAGCACGAATCTCTTCGGTTGTGTCATAGTTCTCTTTTGCAAGATCGTATATGCTTTTCATTTTATTCTAACCATGAACTTCAAGATTTCAAGTTTCTTATTTATTTGGTTTAAATAATTTACTTGTTTCTTGCTCATTATAAATATGCCCAAATAATTTTTGATATTCAGGGGGTATTGGTCATTTCCCTCCATAACTGATTATAGTTTTCTAAAGAGAAATAATACAAGTATGCACTTGAGAATTATTGAAAATTACTTCAATTTTTTCCACCCGCAGACTAGGCAACGCCCGAAAATCATTTCACCCCGGTCACGATATTTTCCGTCGTGCTGGAACCCACTATCTAGATTGAGCTGGATTTTTTGGGTGGTATCATTCATCACACTAAATCCACGAAAGAAAAACGAAAACACGAAAACCAACAAGATTGGGTAATAGGTGGATGAAGATCGCCCCCGTCCCCCACACAAAAGTTTCTAAAACCAACGAAATGCACAAAAAGGGGGATAGGGCGGAGGAATGGAGTGGGGTGGTGTATGTTTTAGGACGGAGAAGGGCAAGGTGTGGACTCCTGAGATAAAACCAACCGCGAATCGGCGCGAATCTCGCCCTTCGGGCTTTCAGAATCGGATTTGCTTATCCTCACTTGAACACGGCGTGCCTTATCGTCCCGCCGGTTCATCCCTCATCGGGAACGTTCGGGCAAATCCTGTCGGCGCCCCGGCGCCTCCCGTAAGGATATATGGATATTGTTTGGTTATTTTTGGGGTGCGGGGCCGCGACTTCGGCGCGGAGCGGCCCGCGGTGGATTGTCTTATATTATTGATGAGGATGTAGTTGTTCCTAAGAAGGATAGGAGTTTCAGCAAAATATCTGACTATCCTCTCTTCTCACATAACTTTATTCTGGAGTTTTTCTTTGCGTTCTTCAAACTCCTGTGATTGAGACGGCATACCATAACTTGTGTAATATCTAATAGCTTGATCACAGACACTCAATGCATCATTATATCTTTTGTTTTTCTCATAAATGATAACTAATCGCTCAAATGCAGGAATCCTTCCTGGGAAACATTCCACGTTTACTATTTTTGCATTAATTTCATCTTTACTATAAAAATTGGAGGACATATTTATTCTTTCAATCTCCTGCTTACGATAATCTATCTGCAGATTAGCTAGAGATTTTATATCTTCAATACAAGCAGCAATGCACTTATCAACATATTTTACATCGACATCACGATATTTATAGTAAAAATTCTGTAAGGCAATTAATGAAAAATGTCTTCCAACTGCATCATCTTTTTTTGATATAAATTCTTTCAGAAGTGTTTTTTCCAAGTCACTGTTAAATACAGGAATTACTTTTTTCTTAGGTTCATCCATCACTTTTTTTATTGATTCGCCATTTTTTCGGAGGGTTGCAAGTTTAACTTTAGTTTGTTCATGTGTTTCTTCCAACAAATCGTACACTGCTTTCTTCAATTTAAAATTATCAGCGATTTGCGGCACTTGGATACTCGTATCGATGATAGACATATTTGCAAAAATGCGGGTGTTTTGTACGTGCAGTTTTCTGTTCTCTTTTGCATTAATGAAATCCTTAATACTCAAAACATCTGCATTGTATTTTTGTTGTATATTTGCTAAGAGAACTTCTTCAAAAATGTCGGGATATTTTTTGATGTAATTAAGGTTGGTAAACTCAAACGTTTTCGCCATCCGCATGATGTCTTTAGCTGAAAGAGGAATATCCAAACCAAACATACATAGGAGATACAGATTATCGGAAAATATAAGTTCAAAATCATGATCGATTGACTGAACGAATTTCCTTATTAAATCTGGACGTTGTCTGTAGAGACCAGTCAATATTAGTGCATTTGCGGAATAACTTTGAAACGAACCATTCTGATGAACGTCCCGTAATTTCAAAACAACATCAAATGCCTTTTCATAATTTCCATTGAGAAGATGTCTCTCCAGTCCATAGTATAAGATGAAAACATATCCGATATCTGTTCCCGGTTTATACGGATTGGCAAGTAATTTCCAATACTCCCCTCTTTGTTCAGGAGTTAGTTGTGCATAGCTTGGATAATATGGAGGTCGTTCAACTTTCACAGAATCTTCAACAAAAGAAACAGGTAACTTGAGTGAAATTGAACTTGGTTCTTCCCCGCTCATAAAAGAGATTACAAATCTTACTCCTTCATATTCGTATATGCTCTCTTTCTTTTCTAGAATATAATTCTTATTTGGGCCGTCATTCAACCAAATTAAATCTCTAATGTCTGGATGAACAGACAGGAGATCAGGTCCTTTTTTTACTGGAATGTTTTTCATTTCAGTCAAATTTGTTTCAGCAGATTGTTTCCCAAATAAATTACTTAGAAACCCCATATTTTCCCTACTTGTTAATCGATCGCAATGGTATTTAATAAAACCCCTGAAATTTCTTGATCATCATACAAAAACCAGATCTCCTCGTTGATGATATTCTCAATCGTGCTGGATTCCTGTATTCCATAAACAATCTCCCCCCTCTCCACATTACACCCCCCCTTTTGTCACCAATACTATATACTTTTAGTGACACAAGTATACATACGATAATGCGGAAAGAAACCTACCATGAAAAAATCAAAGAGCGAATAACCACATCAAAGAAAGGCGCCATATTCATCATCTCTGATTTTACCGACATCGCCCCCATCCCAACGATAAAAAAAGTATTATCACGGCTAGTTCAAGACAAAACGATCCGCCGGATCATGCGGGGAATATATGAATATCCGAATTATAATGCATTTCTTCATGAATACGTCGCTCCTTCGCCCCATCAAATAGCAAAAGCTCTTGCACGCAATTTCGGATGGACCATTGTCCCCTATGAAGATGTTGCCTTGAATATGCTCGGGATCTCTACCCAAGTCCCCGCCTCATGGACATATGCTTCTGACGGCCCCTACAAAAAATACGCATACGGAAATGTCACGATACAATTCAAGCATACATCAAATAAAGACATCACGAATCTTTCAGAAACATCCGCACTTATCATCCAGGCATTGAAAGCGATCGGAAAAGATAAGATGAATGAAAAATTCATCAGACAATTATCCGACAGGCTCACCCCTGGAGAAAAAGCATCCCTCTTAGAGGATACAAAGCGCTCATATGCCTGGATCTCCGGAACGGTCAGACAAATCTGTGCATAAAAAACCATGAAAAATATTGCAAAACGCTTGTTATAAAAACGGAGCTGAATGTAGGTCGTAATTTGACCACCTTCCTGCTCTCTCTCTCTCTAAAAAAAGTGATTCAGTCATCCTTGCTCGCCGGCAAAGTCTGCATCAGAGCAAAGAAATGTTCCGGCTTGCCGGTACTAAAATAATCATACCAGGCTTCAAGCGTGTTTGATTCAAAAACACCTAAATGCTCAATGATCTGTTTCGCCCACAGCAAAGCTCCGGTGGAACCTGCCGTAATAAGATTGTTATCAGCTACCGACGGCTCGTCTCTATAATAACTCTGCCCTTTATACCCGGGAACAAACATCTCAAGAAATCCCGGTCCGTTACTGGTATGCGGACGCGTATCCAGCAGCCCAAAGCCGGCAAGTGCGGCGGTAGCTCCGCAGATCGCACCCACCGCAGCGCCTGCAGAGAGCAATTCGCCTGCTTTTTCCAGAATAGCATAATGCTTCGGGTCGCTCCAGGTATTTGCGCCCGGCAGCAGAAGCACGCTTTTTTCATTCACAACGATATCTTCGATCAGGCAATCAGGAACGATTTTCATCCCGCCCATCGTAGTGATCGGCTCCTTTGAAAGACTCACCGTTTTCAGCGAAACACGTTCCGCGCCTTTTTTGAAAAACCGCCCGGAATTCAGCTCCGAAGTAACATACCCCAGCTCCCAGTCGGCTAAAGTATCAAGAATATAAACATAGATCGTAAACATATATTTCCTCCATTTTCACTCTATGTATATTTGTGTGTCCTGAAACTATTTCGCTTTGTTTCTTTATATTTTCCAGCCATTTTTTACCTCGTCATCCAATCAGCCTGACAGTAATTCCATACATTGCTGCAGTCGAAAGCCTGTGCCAAAAATCACCTAATCTTCCACTCAAAAATCACCACTTCAACTCCAAAAACATCCTCAGCCCGCTAAAAAACTTCATCAAAATCCCATCAACCCCGATCCTCAAGAGAGCAAAATTGAATCGAAATGCCTATTTGCGAGCGGGACTCCCTCGTTTTTCACATACTTTCACGGCGTGAATCTGGGGAAAATGGGTCTGCGGCGGCTCTCTCTCCCAAATTTCCGTTCAGTGGGTCGGTATTTCGGCTGGAAAAAAGTCTCTATGCAGATACCTATTTAGTACAGAAAAGAGAGAGCGCTGTTGTATATATACATAAATACAGATCTCTTTATGTCCGGACGCAGTTTTGTCCGGGAAATCGTTTTTTGAATCTATATAGATAGATGCATAGATACACAGATAGAACCAGCGAAGAGTTCCCCCTATGCCGTTTTTCCTCAATATATTTAAGGCACTTCTCATCCTACATGAGACTCATGAAGCGAATCAGTGCGTATCTCCTGATTTTCGCCGTCATCCTCTCCGCCGGCTGCCTGCTCCCCGCAGTAAACGATTTCCCTTCGGAAGAAAACCTCGAGACACTGATCCTGCCGGCCTCGATCCTGAACGAAGAAATTACGGTGAACCAGACGATCTCTTCCTTTCCGGGTTCGTCCATCCTGGTACCTTACATGACGCTCGAAGGCACCTCCGGGAGATACGACATCTCCATCGCAAAAACGCTCGGGCCAAACGATCCCGTCGTGATTCTCAAAATCGAATCCGCTGAATATCTCGAGCTCATCTCCCATACTCCTCCTGACCGGATCATGATCCCGCTCAAATATATCTATGCTAATAACGAGAGCCTTTCCGCAACACTCGACCGGCTTGTCCCGGCATATACTCCCTACACGGGAGACGAGGATCTTTCCATAAACATCCTCTTCCCGGCCGAGGGCGGAAAAGCCTCTTACGGCGATGTCGTTCCGCCCTGGGGAGTTGTCCGTGCATTCATCTCTTCGAAATACGAGGTCGCCGACGTTTTTGTCCGGTCAGACAGTTATGGTGAGGAAATAGTCACGCCCCTCGACCCCTATCCGTGCGTCCTTGATCAGTATCCGGCAACTCCGGGTAATACCAGCATCACGCTTGTGGTAACTGATGTTCTTGGAAACACCGCAGAACAAACCGTGAACTTCACGCTTGTAAGGGTGGTCCCGGAGCCGTGAAGCAGAGGTCGTGAAAATGGTCATACTGGTATATCTCGGAATAGACCAAGATCCGTCAGAAAATCCTCATCAAACCGGATTCAAAATACCCGTACTATCCTCCCTATAACATACAACCCGGAGGATAAACCAGCCCTCCTCCTAAAAAAAAGCCGTGGGGGCGGGTGCCCCCTCACAATCGTTTAATGTCTGAAATGCCGTGTTCCGGTGAACACCATCGCGATACCCAGCTCATCCGCCTTTGCGAGGACCTCGTTGTCACGGATAGACCCTCCCGGCTGGATAAGAGCCGTCGCTCCGGCAGCGGCCGCCACTTCCAGCGTATCGGCAAACGGAAGGAATGCATCGGACCCGATCACAGTGCCTGCCATCGTTCTGCCGAACTCCGCGGCCTTCTGGATCCCGATCTTCGCCGAATCGACACGGTTCATCTGACCGACGCCGATTCCGACCGTCTCGGTCTTGTTCGCGTAGATGATGGCATTGCTTTTCGCATACTTCACCACTTTCCAGGCGAGTTTGAGTGCTTCGACTTCGTCCGGGGTCGGGGCACGCTTCGAGACGACCTTCCAGTCCTCAGTGTATGCCGGGGTCCTCTGCACAAGAACGCCGCCGTCGATCGTGCGGATCTCATCAGCAGGGACATCCGGCGGGAGAATTAAGAGACGCATGTTCTCTTTCTTCTTCATCATCTCGCGTGCCTCGTCGCTGAACGACGGGGCGATCAGGACCTCAACAAAGGTCGAGCAGATCTCTTTAGCGATATCGATATCGACAGGCGTGCTCATCGCAACGACCGAACCGTAGGCTGAAACCGGATCGACATCCCGCGCTTTCAGATAGGATTCAAGCTGGGTCTTTCCGACAGCAACACCGCACGGATTATTGTGTTTTACGATCACGGTCGCAAATCCTTCAAGCTCTCTGCAGAGACTGACCGCGGCGTGGACATCGAGATAGTTGTTGTAGGACATCTCCTTTCCCTGCAGAGCGCTCTGACCGGCGATGCCGGATGTTCCGTACACGGCAGCCAGCTGGTGCGGGTTTTCGCCGTATCTGAGTTTTCTGCCGTTTGCAAACTGGACGGTGTACACATCCGGGAACTCCTTGCCGATCCCATTGAGATAGTTGGAGATGGCGGAGTCGTATGCGGCCGTCCGGGTGAATGCTTTGGTTGCAAGCCGGAGTTTCTGCTCCGGGGTGAACCCGCCGTTTTTGATCGCTTCGATCGCCATCGGATAATCGGCCGGATCGGTCAAAACGGCAACATCCTTGTAGTTCTTGGATGCCGCACGGATCATCGCGGGACCGCCGATATCGACGAACTCGATGAGTTCTTCGAGCGGGAGATCCTTTTTGGACATCTCCTCGAACGGATACAGATTGACACAGAGGATGTCGATCTCTTCGATGCCGTGTTTTGCCATGACCGCGTCGTCGGTGCCTCTGCGGCCGAGAAGACCGCCGTGGACCTTCGGGTGGAGGGTCTTTACACGGCCGTCCATCATCTCGGGAAAACCGGTGTAGTCTGATACGTCTTTTGCAGGAATGCCCGCTTCACGCAGAGCTTTGGCAGTTCCTCCGGAACTTAGGATTCCAATGTTTTTTGCAGTCAGGGCGCGGGCGAGATCGAGGATCCCTGTCTTATCCCAGACTGAGAGCAGTGCGAGAGTCATTATCTATTACTATAGACGCGGGGGTTAATTAAGGGTGGCACTTTCCTTTCCGGATCGGATGATGAAAGTAATAAAAAACAGGACGGACCGGGTGTGATCCGGAGTATGCGGCCCTTGCATAGATCCCCGGTCCGGGGGTTATGGATATTGTGTGGGTGGGATAAACTCACGCTGGGTTGCGTGGAGATAAATCCTCACTTGGTCGCAAATCAAAGATTTGCTCCCCGTTTCGGATGGAGTGAAAGTTTTATCCTCACTTGGTCGCAAAACCTTTCGGTTTTGCTCCCCGTTTCGGATTTGGTGACGGTTTTACCGTCACCAAATCCTCACTCATTTAAAGATCCCGCGCTTTTTGCTGCGGCCTTCCTTCTCATCATCCTTCGATGAAGAAGGTCCGGCGTTTCCCTCTGCCTTCAGAAGCTTTTCATACAGCTCCTTCTCGGCCGAGGAGATCTTCTTCGGGACAGAGATCACGATCCTGACCAGCAGGTTCCCGTAGTTTCCGCGTCTGCGGACGCCTTCTCCCGCGATTCTGAGACGGGTCCCGTAGGCGATTCCTGCCGGGATCTTCAGCGCGACCTTCTTTCTGTTGATCGTCTCGATCTCCACCTCGCATCCGAGTACCGCCTGTGCCGGCGATATCTCATACTGCGTGATCAGATTGTCGTCCTCACGGTCGAACTTCGGATTTGCCACGACATAGACTTCGATATACAGATCGCCGTTTCTCGCGCCGTAATCTCCCGCCTCACCGTATCCTTCCATGCGAAGACGCATGCCGGAATCGATTCCCGCAGGAACATTGACCGTGACCTTTCTGCGGATCTTGGTTCTGCCAGTTCCGTTGCATTTCTTACACGGAGACTCCGGGATCTTTCCTCTCCCGCCGCAGTTTGGACACGGAGACTGGGTGACCATCTGGCCGAAGATCGAGTTCTTCACCTGTTTGATCTGACCCGTTCCCCCGCATTTACTGCAGGTCGTGGTCTTCTTCGTAGAACTGCCCGTCCCTTCACAGTCCGGACAGCTCTCCGTATGCATGACTTCGATCTCCTTCTGCGTCCCGAACACCGCTTCTTCCAGCGTGATCTGGATCCGCATCAAAAGATCGTCGCCCTCTCTTGGCCCGCTCTGTTTGCGGCCCCCTCCGCCAAAGAAATCGAAGATATCTCCAAATCCCGAGAAGTCCGCATTGAATCCTGCACCTCCTGCTCCTGAATAGTTGCCTTTCGATGCATTCGTGAAATTATCATGTCCAAGCTGATCATACTGCCGGCGTTTCGTCTCGTCTGAAAGAATATCATACGCCTCGTTGATCGACTTGAACTTCTCCTCAGCCCCGGGATCCTTGCAGACATCCGGGTGATACTTCTTGGCGAGGTTTCGGTAAGCCTTTTTAATGTCTGTCTCCGTAGCATTACGGGGCAAACCCAAGACATCATAGTACGATTCCGAGCCCATTTCTTACATTCCCAAAAAAAAGGAGGTTTAGTCCTTTTTGACTTCGTAGTCTGCGTCTACGACATTGTCGTCGGTTTTGCAGGAGTCACAGTTGCCTTCACATCCGGAACCGGCCGCTTTGCCTGCTGCCTGCTGTTCTTCCTGGATCTTCTGGTACATCTTGGAGGTCGCCGCAAAGACGACTTCCTGAAGGGCGTCCATCTTCTCTTTGATCTCTTCAGAGGATGCATTCTCTTTTGCAAGGACTTCCTTGAGAGCTGCAGCGCCGGAGGTGATCTTTTCCTTGTCGTCGGCGTCGATCTTGCCTGCGGTCTCTTTGTCGTTCACGAGTTTTTCCGCAGCGTAGACGGCGTTGTCGGCGTTGTTTCTAAGTTCGATC
Source organism: Methanocorpusculum sp. (assembly GCA_034932965.1). Classification (GTDB taxonomy): domain Archaea; phylum Halobacteriota; class Methanomicrobia; order Methanomicrobiales; family Methanocorpusculaceae; genus Methanocorpusculum. Next base: position 3,295 of record JAYFOG010000093.1, on the reverse strand, counting down.
TCCTCGCGGCGTTTCTTGTCCTCTTCCTCGAACTGCTTTGCGTCACGGACCATCTTTTCGATCTCGTCGTCCTTGAGGTCTTTTCTGCCGGAGATGGTCATCGACTGTTCGTGACCGGTTCCAAGATCCTTTGCGGAGACATGGACGATACCGTTTGCATCGATATCGAAGGTGACCTCGATCTGCGGCATGCCGCGGGGTGCTGACGGGATGCCGGTGAGCTGGAATCTGCCGAGGCTGAAGTTGTCGCGGGCGAACTGACGTTCTCCCTGCACGACATGGATCTCAACAGAGGTCTGGTTGTCTGCCGCGGTCGAGAAGATCTGACTCTTTCTTGTAGGGATGGTGGTGTTTCTCTCGATGAGTTTGGTGGCGATGCCGCCGAGGGTCTCGATACCAAGCGTCAGCGGGGTGACATCAAGTAAGACAACGTCCTTGGTCTCTCCGGTGAGGACTGCCCCCTGAACTGCTGCTCCGAGTGCAACACACTCGTCCGGGTTGAGGGTCTTGTCAGGCTCTTTGCCGAGAAGGTTTTTGACGGTCTCGATAACGACAGGGACACGGGTCGATCCGCCGACAAGGAGGACATGGTTGATGTCGGAAGCGCTGAGGCCTGCATCTTTTAATGCCTGCTTGACGGGTTCGACGGTCTTCTGAACAAGGTCACCGATGAGCTGCTCGAACTTCGAACGGGTCAGATCGACGTCCAGGTGTTTGGGTCCGTCGGAGGTCGCGGTGATGTACGGGAGGTTGATGTTTGCCTTCTGGAGTGAGGAAAGTTCGATCTTTGCCTTCTCTGCGGCATCCTTCAGTCTCTGGTGGGCCACCGGGTCCTTTCTCAGGTCGACGCCTTCCTTCTTCTTGAACTCGTCGGCAAGGAAGTCAACGACGCGTGCATCGAAGTCGTCTCCGCCGAGACGGTTGTTTCCTGCGGTCGATTTGACTTCGAAGAGTCCGTCGTCAAGGGTCAGGATGGAGACATCGAAGGTTCCTCCTCCAAGGTCGTAGACGAGGACGGTGACTTCGTTTTCTTTGTCGAGGCCGTATGCAAGCGCCGAGGCCGTCGGTTCGTTGATGATACGAAGGACCTCAAGGCCGGCGATCCGTCCTGCATCTTTGGTTGCCTGACGCTGGGCGTCGTTGAAGTATGCAGGGACGGTGATGACTGCCTTGTCGACTTTCTCACCAAGATATGCTTCTGCATCCATCTTGAGTTTCTGCAGGATCATTGCAGAGATCTCCTGCGGAGAGTATTTTTTGCCGTCGATCTCGGTCGGGTGGTCGGTACCCATGTACCGTTTGATCGAGCTGACGGTTCTGGTGGGGTTGATGATCGCCTGACGTTTTGCAACGTTTCCAACAAGTCTTTCGCCTTCTTTGGAAAATCCTACGACGGACGGGGTGGTTCTGAATCCTTCTGCGTTTGCGATCACGACCGGGCTGCCGCCCTCCATGATGGCAAGGCAGGAGTTGGTGGTTCCAAGGTCAATTCCGATTACTTTGTTTGATGCCATTTTTAATACCTGTATTATTCTTTTTTCTTCGCTACGGCCACTTTTGCGTGACGGAGCACCTTTCCCCGGATCATGTATCCGGGAATGGCGATGTCGATGATCGAACCTTCAGGAGCGTCTGCGGGGATGCAGGCGACGGCTTCGTGGAACGCGGGGTCGAACGTCGTTCCTTCGATGAGCATGGGTTCAATGCCGTTTCTCGAAAGGATCGAGAGATACAGTTTGTGGATCTGCTCGAGTCCGTCACGAAGATTTTCGTCGTCGCTTTTGAGCGCACGTTCGAAGTTGTCGAGGATGTCGATGATGTCGAGAGCAAACTTTTCGTTTGCATATCTGACAGCATTTTCCTGATCGCGTATCACACGCTTTTTGTAGTTTTCGAATTCGGCTGCGAGACGAAGATGTTTGTCATTGAGTTCATCGTATTTTTTTGTGAGTTCGTCAACAACAGTGGTTTCAGGAACGGGATTCTCATCCGGGTTTGTGGTTTTTGCCTGTGATGACTCAGTTTTTCTGGGCTTCTCAGGCTCGGTGTGTTTGTCCATGGCTTTTCCTGTTTCGCTTGTTGCACATATTTGTTGTATTGCAGTTCTATATATTGTTTCCCATATCGGACATCAAAATGGCGATGCGGCCGAATGACTGGTTTTTTGGGCTTGATGTCATCTCATCAGGAGAAAAGTATCGAAAAATCCGGCATTTTTTCAGATATGCGCCGGTGCAGGACCGGCCGGCGCATTTTTATCCTGACCGCGGTGCTGTTTTTGCAGCGAAAAAACGGCCGGTTTCGTATCTGTATGACTGAGAAAAAGCGCGGCCGGCCCGCGGCAAAAAAAAGATGATCCGACCCCGGCAGATCACTCGAAGAGGTTTGCGAGGTACTTGGATCCCCAGAAGTAGATGAAAGGCATGGCGAAGATCAGGGCGATCCAGCCGATGAACGGGATCATCATGCAGATGAAGACGATCACGCTGAAGATGATCCAGAGGAGGATGAGTGAAACGATGTATTTGAGCCAGCCGGCTTTGCCGATCATGCGGATCAGTTCGCCGATCCGGAATGCGGCTCCAAATCCATTGCGTGCAAAGTTGACGATGGCAGGAGTGGCGAGCAGGGAGAACAGGAACGCCACAACGAAACTGAGGATGATCAGACCAAACATTAGGGCAATACCCGCTACTTCGGGTATTCCAGGAACGGAAGGATCTCCCGGGGTCACGGTGACCGAGCCGACGGTGAACATGCCGACCGAGACGAAGATGATCAGGATGATCGGAACGATCATGTAGATTATGCCGATGATGAGTGCAAGGAGCCCGTCGATGAAGGTTTTCCCCAGATTTTCGAGATCCGGTTCCTCGCTGCGCAGTATTTTGACATACACTCCGAAGACGATCCAGTCGACGATCGGGATGAGGTTCAGGATCGAAAGGATGAGCCAGGTAACCGGGCTGCCGCCGAGTTTATCTTTGGCAAACCCAAAAGATGCAGTTAAATTTTCTCCAATTCCTATTGACATGATGATTTCCTCTCAATGAATGAGACAGATAGTTGAAGGATGCAGAGATATATAAAACGATTCGCTGAATTGAGGCGGAGCATTTCGAACACCGGATGAAAAAAAAAGAAAAGTGTGTTTTGTTCTTACTCGAACAGGTTTGCGTAGAACTTTGCTGCCCAGACGATAAGGAACGGGTAGATGATCAGCATGATGAGCCAGCCGATGAAGGGGATCATGCCGAGAAGGCCGATGATGCCGAAGATGATCGCAAGTAAGATG
>JAYFOG010000092.1:0-37129 GCA_034932965.1 Methanocorpusculum sp. | reverse complement strand
GGATATTATTGTCCGGCTGATCAGCTTTGCAGAGGATGCGGAGCCTTTGAGTGAAACGGAGATCGCTCAGCTTGAAGAGGCAGTTGATGATATGAAGGCGGGGCGTCTGATGTCTGCAAAGGATCTGCGTTCTGAGCTTGGTCTCTGATGTATTCTGTTCAATATACCCAAAGGGCTGCGAGAAGTATCAAAAAGCTGCCGCGTGATGTCCAAATGCGTATTCTGGACAGTATTGACGAGCTGGCGAAGGATCCTTCTCCACATATGAAGCGGCTGAAAGGGGAACGCGACGTGCCGATTTTTTCTCATCGTGTGGGGGAATACCGGGTGTTATTTACGTTGAATAATTCCCAGCTCGTGATCCTTGTTCTGAATGCGGGTTGGACGCAAAGCGGACGACCTCAGCGGAGCAAACCGAAGGTTTGCGACTGTGGGAAACAGGCGGGATATCTATAAAGAATTATGACGGGGGGCTGCTCCGAAGGAGCGGCCTCAGCGGAGCAAATCGTCAGATTTGCGAGTCGGCCCGCGGCGGAGATGTCCCGGGATTTTGTATTGAGAAAAAGTGATCTCTTTTTTGCGGGATCCTCAGCCGATTTCCTGTATGGAATACGTGTGGAAAAAAGAGGAAAAAACAGAAGGGAGGGAGGAGTAAATCCTCCCGCCCGTTTCGGGAAAGGGTATGATACTGCCCTGCGGCCCGCCTCTTACTTTCCGGATTCAAGAATACCGCTCGCAAATCAGAGATTTGGTCGCAAGGCAAAGCCTTGCTCAGCTGAGACCGGTCCTATGGACCAGTCCGCCTCGGCTAAGGGACCTAAAGGTCCCCGCCACTCGCAAACCTTCGGTTTGCTCAGTTGAGGTCGTCCGCTTTCAGCGTCCAACCCAACCCTCAACAAGTTTCCCAAAGAGCATAATGAGAAACCCGAGGAACACAAGTATGAGCTTCCGGAGCCGGCTGGAGATCTGCATCTCCTGCCTCCCGTTAGTTCAGGGCCGGCTTCGTGTCTGCCCAGGCGTCCACTGCGGCGATCGTCGCGTCGTCGGCATAGCCGGAAACGGTCATCGAATCGCGGTTGAGACTGATCTGGAAGGTATCGGTCCCGAGCTTTGCCGAAATGCGGACGTTCCAGGTCGCTTCGGTACCGATCTCCGTGGTCTCTGCAGTCCCGCCGTTCCCGAATGCTGCTTTAAGATCCGCACTGCCGGTGAGGGCGGTGATTGCTGCGGCATATTCTGCCCGCGTGTAGGCGGTGACCTGGACCTTGCCGTTCATTGCGGAGGTGTTCGGGTCGAAGTAGCCCACATAGGTCTTGTAGGTCTGCTTCCCGAGCTCAACTTCGGCGAGGCCGAGGGGGTTTTCCACGCCGGTAATTTCTGCGATGATCGCATCATACGCGGCGGCGTTCGTAAACTCTGCGGTGAAGATCCGCTTTGCGGACTTCGAGATTGCTGTCTGAATGAAATCTGCTGTCATATTGTATTGCGCTGAGGAGGCCGAAGGCAGCCGAGGCGAGGAGCAAATCTCCGATTTGCGACCTGCTGCGGGAGCCAAAGGCGACCAAAGCTATCCTATTTTTTCGCTGAGACCGCCCAAGGCAGTCAAAGCTATCCTGTATTCTCGAAGCCGGCAAAAACGCCAAAGAATCCTCTCGTCAAGTATCGTATCAGTATAGTATCGTGTATAAGATATGCGGGAGAGGATGCTTCGGCTTTGTGCCGACCTCTACCTATATATTGGTTTTATAACTATAAAAAAAGGAGGAAATTTGAACAATTTTTAACAAACTGCAAAATCACTGCTTAAAACTGCAGAGGATCCGTTCTGCCTGGACACTTGTCGGAAACACGATCCCGTGATGCCGGATGGCATTCTTTACCGAATAGACCGGGCACCCGAGTTTGTTTGCTACAAGCGAGATACTGCCTTCCTTCACCAGCAATTCTCGGAGTTTTTCTTTATTTTTCAGCTCAGGGTAGCTAGACCAGTATTTCATGTGTTCACCTCATACACGACATACCCTTTTGGTACTGTTTGGACCTCCAGAAACTGTGAAAGCTCAGGCTGAGGCAGCCGTGCTTCCAGATCCTTCACGTTCACTTCTTCATACATCGCGATCCGGTCGCCGATACGTTCCTTCACCGCATCATAGATGAACCTGCCCGACAGGATCCTCGCCGCCTGAGGGGCCGGAACATGCACGACATCCAGAAACAGATCCGGCATCCGTTCCTTCAGCAGAGGCACATTCACAATACGGTTCCTCTTCTCCTCGAACCGAAGAAAATACGCCTGGGAGATCTGACCTGAGGAGATGATCTCATCCACCGTCTCGTTAAAACGGATCTTATACGCTGCGGAAAGAGCGGTCAAAGCCCGGATCATACGCTGACAGTAGAACGCATCGGCGTATTCGTCCGCCGGAATGGGAAACGCCGTCTCCAGTGCAGCTCTGATGGAAGTAGAATCAACGGTAGTCATACTGATCCTCCATCTGCTCCGCCATCCGCTCATCGAGCTTCTGCCGGACATCCCGGTACACAAAGAAGTTGACATCATCTTCGGGCGTATCGATCCGGAGGGTTGGCGAACCGCAGACCCGGCAGGGAACGAACAGTTTATTCAGATCGTCCGGATCAGAGACCCAGACCTCTTCCGTCTGTGAAGACAGACAGACCGGACACGCGAATCTGATCCGGCGGAAGTACTCGGTTCCGCCGCCGTGAATCACTGATGCTGCAGTCATGGGATCTCCTTGTAGTATGTTCGGTCAGCGATCCGGCGGATCGTGGATTCGGAAACACCGAGTTCCCGGGCGAGTTTTCGCCGGTATTCGCCGGCGGCACACCGTTTTCGAATCAGGATCACCTCTTCCGCGGTGAACTTCCGGGACGACTGGATCCGGTTCTCTTCGCCCGGGATCAGGCGGAGATTTGCAAGGCGGCAGTCGAAAATATCATGATTGATGTGATCGACTTCCAGATTGAGATCGGACGGGAGATGCCGGAGGTCACAGTGGCCGGCAAGGTAGATGATCCGGTGCTTAAAGAGGGCGACGGAGAATCCGTTATGGGTGATCGTGAGCCGTTCGTATCCGTCCCTTGACCGGGAAAACCTCAGAGGAGTCCCGGTGATCCGGTTGTAGATCTCACCGTTTTTTGTATCGATCCGCCAGTCGCCTGACTCGATTTTCAGGACGGCGACGTAATCGGCAAGACGAACGCCTCTCCGGGGACGATTCTGCTTCACCAGCCGGGATCCGCGAAGAGTGCATGCGTCCGTCACGGTTCACCTTCGAGATAGCTTTCACAGCTGAAACTGTCGGGCGTGTAGGAGTAGGCGTACTGACTCTGCGGATTTGTGCAGCGGCCAAGTCCCGGCCGGCGTTTGAAGTGCCAGTGGATGCAGGAGCTACAGATCGGCAAGGGTATCTCCTCCGGGGGTCCCCTGGGATTCAGCGGATGTTTTTTCACCTAGTACTGCTAATTTTGTATTGCCTGTTCCCTGAAACTGTTTAGACGCGGAATTAGGGCAGGCATCTTTTTCTTTGGTCATTTTAGACTCCTTTGATTTGTGCAAAGTTTGGATGGTTTTTCTTGAACTGTGCGATGACATCCAGGTAGATATCGGGATGTTTGCTGAATAGGTCGGCCGAGCGGTTCATGATCGCGGTCTCGGCGCTTTGCCGGTCGGAAAAGAGCGAGAGGAACTGATGTTCGGTTTCGATGTCGCCGAAAAATGTGTCATATATCAGACCGGGGTCCTGCTTTTGATCATCTGCTTTTTGCGGGACCGGATCCCGGCTAAGGCTGGTTTCCATGAAGCTGAGGATCATGCCTGAGCTTTCCCTGCCGAACTGTTCTTTGAACTGGTACATGACCGGTGCTTTTGCTTCGGGGATGTAGATTTTGTAGTCAGGCATTTCATGAAATGTCTCCGTTCAGATGTTTTCTGATGAGCCCGAGTATGACCCTGGATGTATGAGGGTTCGGATATCTGCGGGTGAATTGTTCGAACGTTTTTCTGTCGGCGTCGCCGATGAAGAGGGTAAATGTCTCGCCTATGGGTTTCACTTCCTTGATTTTTTGTGAGAGAAGGAGGGGATCTGACTCCCTGGGGTCTTTCACATTACATTATTGGATTTTTACCAATATTAGTGTTTGTTTTTTGCAACAATTGATGAAAAATCAAACAAAATAGTTGTAACTATTGGTTAAAAAACGGGGGTTCCGAAGACGCGGGTGAGCGGGGATAAGGGGGAAAACATACGGGTTTTCAAATCCAACTGTCTCTTTTTGTAAGGTGACGGTTTTTCTTGTAATGATCACTCGATCGGACCGGTCGCCGGAGGGACCCAGATCCTCCGGGATTCGGTCGGTTTGTTATGGCAGATTGTCCCAACAGGGGTGTGTTGAATCAGAATAATGTGGGTTGGGGTCTGCCAAATTACACATCAACGTGAGATGATATAAACCCCTGACCGCGCGGTGCGATAATGCCTCCGCTTTTTGCGGATAACGGGTGGTCAGTGAGTGAAGAGGGGGTTTTGGGATGCAAAAAAATGAGGTTGGGGGGTGAGAGAACGAATGCCTGTCTCACCCGGCAATATCTTTGAGTGCGAAAAGCAGGACGCCCTTTTCCCCCCGCCTCATCCTGTAATCGTTTCGTGAAACCCAATCTCGAGAAAAGACAGTAGAACACCTGCGCATTGGACGAGGGAGGGTATTTGCGCATAAGCGAATGCAGCGTGTCGGTATCTTCGAGCTGGCGGCAGTCGGCCGGTTCGATCCTGCAGCTATGGAAGTTCTTGTTCTCTTCTAAGGAACCGCGGCGTTGTATAATCGTGATTATTATAATCATGATTATATTTAGTTTGTGGAGGTGGGGTGAGCCGACAGGCTCGCCCTTAGCTGAGGCGGGTTGGACGCTGAAAGCGGACGACCTCAGCGGAGGCGGATCGACGGCTCAGCCGGCGATCTTAGCTGAGCAAACCGAAGGTTTGCGACTAAATCTTTGATTTGCAATCAAGTCGTTAGACTTGCGAGTGGGGGGATTCTCCCCCATCTCTCCCTGCGTGTGTTCTATTTTTACCCCACTCCTTCAAATACACAAAAAAAGGTTTAGAGATCATCACGGTTGTTTCCGTTTTTCACGATCCAAACTATGCCAATGATTAAAAAGACTGCTGCGATGATCCCGATCACGAGGCTATAGGGTATTTCCTGCACTGGTGTTTCCGGAGCAGGTTTTCCCACAATGATACGGGTATTTGGAGCGTAGTAATTCGTTCCGTCAATAAACAAAGCAGCCGTCCGTTCATCAGATACATAGATTACACTGCCGGATTTCAGCCCTGATGATTGAGTAGAACCAAAGGCAAATTGACCGACTGAAGATAAGGCAGTTGTGTCACTCAAATCAACGACTTGAAGATTGTAGCAATCATCAAATGCATACTCCCCAATGGACGTTACACTGTCAGGGATAACAACAGAAGTGAGGGAAGTACAACCAGAAAATGCACCATCTTCAATGGACGTTACACTGTCAGGAATGACAATAGAGGTGAGAGAAGTACAACCAGAAAATGCACTATCTTCAATGGACGTTACACTGTCAGGAATGACAACAGAGGTGAGGGAAGTACAACCAGAAAATGCCATCACTTCAATGGATGTTACACTGCCAGGGATGACGACAGAGGTGAGGGAAGTGCAATGATAAAATGCCCAAGCTCCAATGGACGTTACGCTGTCAGGGATGATAACAGAGGTGAGGGAAGTACAACCAGAAAATGCAATCTGTTCAATGGACGTTACACCGGAACCAATTGACACTGATGTAATTGTATCACGATAGTTATACCAACCAATGTCAGTTATTGCAGAATAATCTGTCATCTCACCAGTACCCGCGATCTCCAGCACACCGGTATCTGTATCCAGCGTCCAGGTTAGGTTTTCTCCACACGTTCCATTGACCGTCGTCGCCGAAGCACCGCCCACAAACAGCAGTGCAGCCAGTAAAAATACGGCGATTAGGATACGAAAGTTTACGATGGCACGACTATACCTTTCGATATGCATGCCGGTTAGTTGAATAGATTTTTTCATAATTATTACCACATATAAGCCGTATCGACCCACGGCAGAATTAGAATTAGACCGAATCCAATGATTAAAAATAGCATTTTACGACAATAACATTTTCGTATATAATTGGACTATCCAGGGATTTTTGTATCAATACGTTCGAGACCGTATGACACATCACTCCATGACAAGAGAACAGGACGGGTGCGCGCTGATTCAAGCAAGGGTCGAAGACCCGAAGCGGAGAGCAAATCTCTGATTTGCGGCTCGCGGTTGGTTTTTCTCATGCTTCCACACCCAGCCATACACTTCCCGAATCGGCTTGAAACTAATACCGCCTACGTCCAATTTTTACAAGGATTTGATGAGCTGACCGAGGTCACAAACCATCGGTTTTCCCCATACTCTCCACTCGAAAACCACCATTTCCACTCCATTTTGATCCATCTCAAACCAATTTTCACCCGCATTTTTCAATCAAAACCAGAGCTCAAAATAAAAATACGCTAAATCCTGCCGATTTGACAAAAAATCACACTCATCATATATAAATCATGCACACGTGTGATAAAAAAACGATAACCGGTAAAAAATATCCTCCTTACGGACGGAAAATATTATATACTACTTTTTTTGCAAAGCAATTCTCTCTCTCTCTCTCTTCTGTAATGTACATAGTAATAATAATAAGAGACCACACGTGTGAAAAAAAAGTGATTGATGAGAGCTTTTTTTTCCGTCCGTAAATACTTACGGACGGACCGAATTTTACCCCCCCATACAGATTTTTTATCGCACGTCTGCTGCATTTATATATGATGATCTATCCAAAAGACCAAATCGCCGGCATTCGGCGTATTTTCTAAAAGACAGGGGTTTTGTGCTGCTCAGAACTGCTCAAATCATCCTTGAAAAAGCTCAATTTCCAATCGAAACCGTGGTTTTCTACTGGAAATGGCGGGTTGGACGCCGAAGGCGGACGACCTCAGCGGAGGCGGATCGACGGCGCAGCCGGCGATCTTAGCTGAGCAAACAGAATGTTTGCGAGCAAATCTTTGATTTGTGACTGAGAGTTTTGAAGATCTGGATCGAATACAGACCCCCCGGATCACTCCATCTTCCCTTGTCCTGCATAGAAACACCGTGCAAACGTATTTTCCGTAAACCGTCCCGTTTCCAATGCCGAACAGAATTTATCCGCAATACACAACACCCAGCCCTCCAAGCATCTCGGAGGGATCGGTGTCAGCGGAAACATATGGCGGAGGATCATATTCTGCTCCACCGTGGTCAATGCAAAATCATCCATCGCATTCTGCAAAGCACGCTTCGGATGGGTGAACCCATGCAGGCGGTGTTTTGGATCCGGAACATGCCAGTCATAAAAAAAATAGTCGTGAAGCAGAGCACCCCGGATAAGAGATCCGCGATCCACCGATAACCCCATCTTATCTGCAAGCAGACAGCTCACTCGCGCCACAGCTATACAGTGGTCGTAAACGTTCGTGTCCCCGTGCTGCATAAACTGCTTTGTTTCAAGCAGGCGGGAAGCCTCGCAAGTGGAGAGGATCTGCTGCAGGACAGCTTCGTTTTCCTGAATGGCGGTATTCATCATGGTCATGTATGCTCACAAAATCGGTTCGACTTTGTACGACTGCTCTGCTATTCTCGTGTCTGTACTATTATTCGATCTTAGGAGAAAACCTTTGTCCAATTCACGAGACGCCCGGGCCTCAAAGATAAAAACGCGGATATTATTCCTTAAATCAGCCATCTGTACCACGAGAAAAATATTTTTCCCGGGCAGACTTGACTCCCGTATCTTTTTTTACCTGACTCGACCTAAAGTAAATCATGATACCGGCCGCCTACTTTCTCGGGTTCATCTTTTACAGTTTTCTTGGATGGATCTGGGAAACGACATACTGCTCAGTGAATGCCAAACACTTCATCAACCGCGGATTTTTAAACGGCCCGATCATCCCGATCTATGGATTTGGGGCATTACTGGTCATGCTTGCCGTGAATGCATTTGGAAGTCTCGCTGTTCCAACTCCGGCGGTTCCCATCAATATCATCAATATTCTCGTAGTATTTCTCGGGGGAATGCTGCTCGCAACGGTTCTTGAATATATTGCTGCAGTGATATTAGAATCATTTTTCCACATTAAATTATGGGACTATTCCAAAAATAAGTTCAACTTTCAGGGAAGGATCTGTCTGAAATGTTCGCTGTTCTTCGGTCTCCTTTCAGTTCTCTTCATAATGGTCATCGAGCCGCTCACCACCCGCACAACAACCCAGATACCGGAAATGGTGATAAATATCGCAGCCGTGGTCATTGGGATCATTTTAGCTGTAGATATCATTATCACGGTCTCCTCTCTTCTGAAACTCAACGAACGGCTTCGTGCAGCGGAAGAGATCATCAACGCCAGAGTGGGCACAACCCTTGCTGAGGCAGCGAAGATACGCGAGTCACTCCATGAAAAAATCGAGGAGCGCGTGGATGAGAATCTGGTCATTTCCAAATTCCATTACCAGATCCAGCGTATGGCAAGAGCCTATCCCGGATCGATCTCGCTGAAGCATACGGAGATCTGGGAGAAGCTGAAAAAACAGTCAGAAAAACGGTGAAAATAATTTATCCCTGTTTTTTGGGGAAATACGCTGATTTACCGTCTGATGAAGGACAAACTGCCAACATTTCATCTGCTCTCCTTCCGTTATGACATATCCACGTCTCCGCCTGAACCATGATTCCGGGAATCCCATCAAAAAAGATGATCGGCAGTATCCAGAGCCGGTAGCGGGCATCTGCTGTTTCCAGATATGTCCATGCTCCAACCGTGGGCATTTTTCCGTTCAGCGCATTCACATACTCAGGCAGAGCAGTTATTATGTTAAATAACTCGATATTAAGTTCCTTATAATTTTTCCCGACAAGGTTTTCCTTATCGATTCCAAGGTTATTTCCGAGACTCTCCAGCATGTACGGATTTAATGCAAGAATCATGCCTTCGTTATTGACAACGATCGTGGGTTCGGGCTGTACTGCAAGAAACTGAGGCGAGATGGGAAGACGTTCGGATAACTGATACACACGTGAAGGACCAACAGTGCGTACCTCAACCTGCCCCAGTGTTGCAAGTATCGTCAGATATCGGGATATAGTATTCCTGTTTAATCCGGTTTTTTTTGCAAGGTCGGATATCGAGAGTCCGAACTTGCTGTTTCTTAAATGAAACATTATCAGATTAAGTCTGGATTCTTCCGAGTTTTTTAGAGAGGGAACATTCACCGTATTTGTATCCATAATCGCGCAGCACTCATACAATAATATTTAGTTAAATAAAATTTATCTGTTTATTCATATAAATTATTGCTCGTGATCCATCACCAGAAACATGAACATGCCAAACATAAAAACTGAAGCATCAGCTATATTTATGAATGTACTCATGATTTTAAATTACTATTTTAAATATGTTAAGTATATTTTGTTTGTGGCGGGTGATGAATTCTGAAAATGTGCGCGCAAGGGGATGTGGAGTTTTTTTCGTGGATAAAATAACATTGGGTGGCGAATGGGTATTCGTCTCCCTGTTAATCTGTTTTCAGAGCTGATCTGGATTAAACCGTTGCGATCATATCCGATTCGATCAGCGTATGTCTCACATACACGTATCCGGTCTCGGCATTTACCAGCGTCAGTATTGCATCACCGTTTGCTCCAATTCCTGCGCTGATGACGGTGTTGCCGTCTGCATCATCTTTTCTCAGACCGATCGCAAGGCTTGGACTGGAGGGGTTGACGTACTCGCATGAAACAATGAACATATCTCCCGGATCTGCGATCGTGTTATGAATGTTCGGGTCATTTTCGCTCAGACCAAACAAGACGATACGATAACCTCTCATGTATTCCGGAGGAAGAATTATTGCGCTCCTTGAATTCCACGTACTGCCTTGCGGGAGATAGACGGTTGAAACCGGATCATCATAACCAAGGTCAACAGATCCGCCGCCGCCGGAACTTAGCCCGCTTGCAAGATAGAGTTTCATCTTTGTTAAATCAACCGGCTTGCTGCCGACTACTTTGAACAAAAGACCTGCTGCTTCTGTTTGATATGTTTTTTTGGCTATGCTGCCAACTGTTGCAGAAGTGTATCCTGCAGTATAAAGACCGACAAACTCGATTTGCGGCTCGTCTGTCTGCGTGCCGGTTGAATCCATAAAACCGGCTGCCGTCAGGCTGACAATTCCTGCAACAATAATCGTCACAACCAGCATCAGCATAACACCGACAACCGGTGATACACCAGCGTCTTTTTTCTTAGAGTGTCTCATTGAAATCACCATATCGCTGTCACATCCTGATCGCTGAGTACGGTTCCCGAGGGAACATGAATCACCGTTATGTGAACAACTGAACCTTCAGTGAATCCGTAGGTTGTTCTCTCAGCGGTTGGGAAACCAAAGAATCGGTCGATCTCCTTAAACCACCATTCGGTGCCGCTTGCGATTGGAGCATTACCGCCAAAGTAGAGATAATCGTTCATGTCATAGCCAACAGTCAGACCATTTCCGGTGGTTGCGACAATTGGAGCATTATAAACCTGTGTTTTTGGAACAAAGGGATCATCAGAGGCAGAATAAACCGGAGCTGAAGCCCAGCCTACGGAAGCTCCTCCGCTGCTCAGATCGATGCCGTAATCTTCGACCTGCCCGGTGATGGTATGGGTGATTGTCTTTCCTGCATTCGTGAGATGCATGCCGTTGCAGGTGTCGGGAACAACATAGGTCGTAATAATCTTCAGCTGATTTGAGGTGAATTCTCCAGCAGCAGCCGGGATGTCACATACAACTCCAGGATAGGATGAAGTCTTGCCGCCGGCATGAATAGTGAAGTCAAAGCATGCAGATGGTGCAGGGGTAGCTGCAGAGCCAAGACCCCCCGCAAATGCTGCGACCAATGCTGCAACAATGATGGTTACAACCAGCATCAGCATAACACCGACGACCGGGGATACCCCGTCATTTTTTTCATTATCTGTTCGCATTCTCTTCACATCCATTCAGTTGATGGTGATTGTCCCTTTCTGGATCTGCTTGCCGGTCGTTATATCAAAGATCGTATAGGTTACCGGAACATGTTCCTGAACGACAAATCTGCCGCCTGTTTCCGGGGTCCAGAGAAGGAATCTGCCTATTTTACTTGCGGATGCATCAGCAGTGTTGTCATAATATCCGTCAGCAAGAAGGATGAATGATTCGCCAACCGCAATTGTTGTGTCCAGATTATTGGGAACCGCATAGTAGGTCTGGCTTGTCGTATTATCGATGCCAAACATAATATCAATTACTGCCTCGTTTACGGCAGGACTTGTTCGATCACGATAGATGCTCGGGTCAAACGTGATCGACGACCCGTCGCTTGTCAGCATGATTTTTATCTTATCAAGCTGAACCGGATCTCCTCCAAGAAGTTTGAAGACAAACCCATTGTTTTTTGATGCCGATGAAGAATAATCCGGCACGCTGTTTGTTTTATCGGTATCTGAAATACCTGCAACATATGAGACATCAAAATTGACGCTTGGAGCGATCTGTTCATCGCTCGTAATGCCGCCGACAAATGCTGCAACTACTGCTGCAACAGTGATGGTTACGACCAGCATCAGCATAACACCGACGACAGGTGAAACTGCAGAGTCTTGTTTCATGAATCTCATGCTACGATCACATCCTTACTGTACAATACGCTGTTCGACGGCATGTGGATAATTTCAACATGGACGCTCGATCCGATACCAAAGTCGGTCACGCCGTCGTTGACCGTGTCGCCGTTATATTTATTGAGGTATTTCAGCTGATTTGCGGAACTTGTCTGACCCATAAGAATGTAGGCAGTTCCTTCATTGCTGTAGGTACTCATGATCGTCCCGGGAGCAAAGTTGTAGCTGCCGAAGTTTATGGCAGTGTTATCAGTTGCAGCGTCACCATATGCCGCATTCAAGAGAATCGGCGCAACGATTTTCTGACTTGTTGCTCCGGTCGAATTAGTAACCGTAACGGTTTTTGTGTTCATTGCCGTACGGTCGCCTTTGATCGTTCCAGCCGCTGAACCCTTCTTGGATGTGTAATAGGTCAAGATCCGCAGATCTGATGTAGGAATGGAATCTCCGCCTAGATTTTCGATATACATGACACAATCGTTTCCGGTATATCCGGAGTTGTAGAGTATTTTTACGTTGATCGATGCAACTGGCGCTGCTTCTGATGTTGAAAACAGACCTCCGGCAAATGTTGCCACAAATGCGGCAATAACGATGGTTACGACCAGCATCAGCATAACACCGATAACGGGGGATACTGCGCTGTCTTTTTGTGAATTATGTGTTTTTTTCATAATGTTCATTGTTCAACACTCCTGTTTTCAGATATAATCATACACCTTTCCGGACAATACACCAGACGCGAGGACATTTCCGGTTGACGTATCCTTAATGGTGTAAACCGTTCCCGGACCTATCTCAAAGAATCCTTCAGAATAGGTGCCGTCTCTCGTTGCAGCCATGTAGAGCTGACTGTACTTTGATGTATCACTCCGAATGATCCGGTCGGCATAAATGATGAAGCGGTCTCCCGGTTCAATGGTCTGATACGCAAGATACTTCCCGTATGACATCGTGACGCCGATCTTTTTCATCCGGTAGTCAACCTTCTTGGCCGACGGCGTAATAGACAGACGGGCTTCTCCGGGCGTCAGGATGCCGGAAATTGCAGTTGACGGAGCGTCATTAAACGTAATGACAGTTTCATTGACAACTCCACGCATGTTTTCTTTCAGGGTAAGTTCCAGATTTGTCAAAACGATGTTGTCACCGCCGGCGTTTTCAAAAAGAAGGCCGACTTCACCTAAAAATCCGTTTTCAAAATCATTTCCCTGGACAGAACCAAGATAGTTGATATTTGTCATCGGTGATGAGTCGGTACTTCCGACATAGTCGGATGCAGCCATGCCGACACCTGCTGCAACAATGATCGTTATAACCAGCATCAGCATAACACCGATAACCGGGGAGACCCCGGACTCTTTGTTTTTGGATCTCATTGGATCCTCACATCCTTGTCATAAATGACCTTGCTCGTCGGGAGGTGAACGATCGTTACATGGAACCTGGTTCCGGTGTCAATGCCGTATGTTTTTGCCTTTGTAGTATCGAAACCCGCGAAATAATTCAAATCAAAAGCAATGGAACTTCCGGAAACCAAAACAGCCTGGCCAAAAAGCTGATTGTTTACCGTTCGTTTACTGACGACCGCATTATTGTTCGTGATCTGATACACAAAC
This sequence comes from Methanocorpusculum sp., assembly GCA_034932965.1. Classification (GTDB taxonomy): domain Archaea; phylum Halobacteriota; class Methanomicrobia; order Methanomicrobiales; family Methanocorpusculaceae; genus Methanocorpusculum. The sequence continues at coordinate 23,679 of JAYFOG010000092.1, read as the reverse complement.
GGATAGCCCGCCACTGTTGTATCAAGGTCGTTTTCGGTCACAGGTTCAAGCCTGCCGTTAATCGTGTGGATGATCTTCTCTCCGCCGTGAGCCAAAGCAGTATTGGCAAACTTAACCGGAACATCATACGATACGGTGATCAGCAAATCTTTGGTCAGCAGAGTATCTCCGGCAATATTTTCTATCATGGCAGAACCCTGCCCTATGAATAGGGAAACATCAAGTGAAGCTGTGGGTGCAGCTTCAGTTGTTGTTCCGATACCGCCGGCAAACGCTGCGACCAGCGCTGCAACAATAATTGTTACAACAAGCATCAGCATAACGCCGACAACCGGAGATACCCCGGGATCCCGGTTGGAACAGTGTTTTTTCAACATCTTTGTTTTTTTCATACAATTACCTCACTTCTCGCAGCTTTGTAAATTTAGTTGAGTATAACTCAAATGAAATTTTGCAGACATATATTGGAATGAATGCGATATAAATAAAGTGCAAATCGGGATTGAAACCATATTTGATGATCAAATATGCCTATCATATATGATTTCAGATATGCAAAGCATAAGTAACGTGCAAATAATTAATAAAATATAATCTCAATTTATGGTGCAAACTAAAATTAAATTGTTTTTGGTATTTGGATGCAGACCAGATGCATCCTTTCTATTGAAAGCAGAAGGACAAGTGCAATGAAGACGAAAAATATAATTACGATTCTACTGCTTGCAGGAATCATACTCTGCATGGTTACCGGAACGGTCTCGGCAAGATATGCGACAGCAGCAGGTGATAATGCAGGAATAAATCTTAGTGATACTGTATACCGGGGTGAGAAAAATCTCAATTTTTCGGCGTATTCAAGCGGCGGATCTACTGTTGACTATCTGCAGCACGTAACAGACGGATCCCAGATCTCTCTTATTAACCAGATTGCTTCGATAGGAGAGACTCAGACTCCGGGAACATATGGGGCATGGAATAATTCCGTTGGCAGACTGGGATTTACGGTATGTACTATAGCCGAACTTAATCTAGGAAAGATCTCGGTAACGCCTTATGCAACTACAGTTACTGATACAAATCCCGCCTCTATTTCAAAAGCTGCTGAAGTTGTCTTTTACATCTCCGGCAGCAATCTCCACCCTGATCAGTTAAACGGAAACTGGAACGGATTCACCATTACGAATAGACAGACAGGGATTCAGATACAGAGTATTAAAAATATCGGAGGTAACACTCAGTCATTAATCGGCGTTACTGACCCAACTGATAAAACCAATGGGACTTATGCATTTAAACTGGTTGACCAATCCCCAATCCCTGCCGCTGATTCAACACCGGTCACGATCTCGTTTAACATAGATCTGAACAGTATTCCAAAAGATAAAACACGAATCCAGTACTCCTTTACTGCAGTACAAAGTACCTTCGATCTTACCGGAGCACGTATCGCTGCAGGCAACACCGGAACAGCTGTATTGACCGGCGTTCCTTTTACAGCCTATACTGTGGCTCTTTCCACCACCGGAAGCGACACGCCCTATTTCAATCCTGCCGAAGGCGTAGTTCTCATTGACACTCACACAGTAATCGCGACACCCGGATGGAACGGGACGGTCCCCCTCCCGATAACAGTACCCGCCAACACGCCGGCTGGTAATTATCCGATAACGGCTTCAGGATCAGGCACAGTAAAAAGTGCATCGATCACTGTTAATGCAGCTGTAATATCCCTGGTTTTTGATGCCCCTTCAAGTGATGCCGTTTCCGGTCTCTTTGCAGAAGGGGATTTTATCAAACTTGCCGGGACGGTAAAAGGCGCACAGTCGAATGTTGACATTTATTTCTATATTACCGGACCAAACCTTCCACAAAACGGTGTCAGTCTGACCGGAACACCCGTCGTTGACGGAGATCCGTCAACATTTACCATATTTACCTACAGCATTGTGCTTAATTTATGGGAGGGAGGGTGGATCACCAGCGGATTTGAACCGGGAACCTACACGATACATGCCAATCTCAAACCCTGCGGTTACCTAGAAAGCAGCACGCCGAATGGAAAAGGATACAGCAGTGATATTTCGCATGATTATGTGATTAGTGACCAGAGCATTCACGCAAAATCCGATGAGACCAACAGCGGCTACTTTGCCCAGGGCGATTACCTTCGCTATAATATCTCTGCGAGAGGGAGTCCGGGAACAAAGGGGGGAATGTATGGCGATATCCGCTGGTACATCATCGGATCAAACTTCAGATATGCTGATATGAAAGCAAAGTATCTGCTGGTAGAAGATCCGACACTGTTCGGGATCGTTGCTCCGCAGGGAACAACGAGTTTTGAATACAACCGGTCTTTTTCCTACAATCTCGATCCGGGAACATACTATCTTATCCTCCAGCATCCCGGTCCAGACGCTGTATTTGACGTAACGCCGGATATTACCGGCGGAAGTTTCAGCATTATCAGTACAGCCTGGGGCAGCAGTGCCAATCTTGGAACACAGCTGTCTGACAATGCTGCCTACACCTTAACAAATGCGATCTCTGATGCCAAGTCTGACGATTTGTATGTTATCACAGAATTTACAATTGAAAAACCGCGGATCGAAATAACCCAATTGGGAAATACCCCCATTGGGACCACTATAACAATTCAAGGAACTACGAATTACTACACCGATGACACCTTCAGTCTGAAAATACAGAGACTTGATTTTGAAAATCCTGATAACAACATTGCAATGCTGATTCCAACTGAACGGATACAGCCGTCATCGGTATCTCCCTATGCAAAGTATATGTCACGCCCCTTCTCGTTTGGTGAAATTGATACGTCAACCTGGTTCCCGGGAACCTATGAGGCAAAGGTCACCAACATCGACACCGGTGTTACAACCGCCATGACATTCACCGTTGGAGGAGAATCGGAAGTTGATTCAACGGTTATCGGTGAAACATACGATCCGGCCCTAACCACCCAGCAGACACCGGAACCAGTACAAACAAATCTGCCCGTATCAACACCGGTCCCTGCCCAGACAAAATCACCGGGATTCATCTATGCAGTCCCGGCATTTCTTGCAGGACTTGTTTTCTATATGCGGAGGCAGTAAATGACGGCAATTAGTCTCAACAAAAAAACATTCCGGAATCTGATCATTGGAATGGGAATTGTCATAGTAATAACGGTTGCCGCCATCATATTTTTCGGAAACGGCGGCTTTTCCCTTTTTAACCCTGGAAAAACCGTGGAAAACCCCGAAGACATAGCGGAGTTAACAGGACCTTGGGGAGCTAAAAAATTTGAATGGGAGTACAACGGTGTTGAAAACATCGTAACAGTGCTGATAACCAAAGATGCATATAAAAAATACAACACTAACTTCGGCGGAACGGATATCCCGCAGGATTTACGTAATTACATCATAATCTCCGGAGATGACGGATGTATTGCCGATTTAGCACGACAGTTATCGGGTATTGCTAACGCAAATGCGTACAACAGCGAAGAAACGATAAATCTCGCACTTTCATTTGTTAAGTCTGTCTCTTACCAGACAGACAGAGAAACCGGTCATTCATCCAAATATCCCCGGGCACCGGCAGTTACCCTTGCTGATGAAACTGGTGATTCTGAAGATCTGACGATTCTGGCATCAGCTCTTTTAGAAGAGATGGGATATGGCTCGGCTCTTCTGTATTATCCGCTGAAATATGACCGCCTCACAATAATTCCGGAAGCAACTGCTCTCGGACTGATTGGAACAGACCCGGAAAACGGGATGGTATACGGAGTGAATACGACCTGCCCCCCGACCACGATCAGTATCAGCGCAGAAAAAACGACAGTATATCCAATATTCGGAGTTACTGCCGCGGTCAATCCATCCGGCAGCGATACTGCTGAAGGATGGTATGCAGGAAATGGGACCTGGAATATAGGAAATCTTTCCGGATCCCTTGGATATGCACGCTATGTTTCGTCATCCAACTCCTTCACAGCAGAACTCACGCCTGATTTTCCGAAAAATACCAGCGCCAACGAAAAAATTACCTGCACGATAGAAAATGCTTCGTGGACCGTGCCGGTGAAAACAGTTTGGCTTGCAGATACAGCATCAAAAGGGACCCCGGTCTCTGCATATGATTCACAGACACCTATTGTTATTCAAACCGACATACTCTGGAGCGGAACATCCGGCGAGTCGGTGCAAAAAGAATCCCTTGACCTTGGATTAGTATTTGATCTGGATATGTCGGCAAACTATCCAAAAACCGACTCCTCACTTACAGGCGGCAAATTCTGGATCGCAGGTCGCCCGATTTACTCGCCGATCTATGTTTCTGAAATGAATGCCGACTATTACCTCAGTCTTGAACAGCAGAAAAATGCGCAGGAATATCTGGAAAGCATTTGGTATCCGTCCGGTGTTTCTTGGGATTACATGTATGATAAATGGAAACTCTACGAGCAGTTCCTCACCGTAAAAGGGACTCCCGGAACGCTGTATACGCCGGCCGGAACAGCAGAGCAGGTAATCGAAACACCGTGGAGACTGACCTACACCATCAACGGGATCTATGATCAGAACGTTCTTGATCCAAATCTGGATTATCTGACGCCATATGCTGATTTGAACATCGCGGTCTATAAAATCGGTGATGACGGCAGTATAACATTAGTTGAAATAACCGGATGGCAGGGCCATGCAAATGCAGACACGTATGACGCAAGCAGAGTCTATTCACCCGGACACTATGCGATAGGTATCTTTTCCAGAAATGTACTTGCCTCGGTTGAAATAGAATACTGGGGTAAAAACGAAGACACCGTATATGCAGGGGGTATCTGATGCGTCTGCCCCAGTTTAAAAAATCAGCGGAAACACCAGCAGTTCCGCCAGTGATAGATGAAGAAGATTCCGCAATAATCAAAGAAATCTTCTCAGAAAATACCGGGAATTCAGCAGATATAAAATCTGCTCCTCTAAAAACGAAAAAAAGCAAAATGGGGAGAGCAGCAGATCAGAAAAGATCTGCTGAAAAAGAGGAGATTTCATTCAATTTCAAATCCCTTCTCTCCGGGAAAAATGAAGAAAAGAAAGTCTTTGAAGAGCCGCCGCAGGTTCTCCACCTGCCGCCGTGGGATACAGAATATGAAATCCTGGACAGATACTGGCTTACCCCGCCGTATGCATATGCCAACATTTACCGTGACGGATACGGGAACGTCCATTATCAGATGGTAGAGCCGAAACTCAACGAAAAAGAGCTCGTTGTCTTAGAGGAAACATTTGAACATCTGAGAAGCATGCTGGTCTACGACACGGTTCGAAAACGCGGCGAGCTTGAACTTGATCCGTATCTTCTCAGAGAAGTCATCACCAATTTCGATCCGGATATAACCCCGGAAAGACGTGACACACTCATTTATTTCCTCAACAGAAATTTTCTGGGATACGGCAAACTTGATCCCCTTATGCATGATGAAAAGATTGAGGATATCACCTGCAACGGGGCAAACATTCCTGTCTTTCTTTATCACAGAAGATTTACCAATGTTGAGACCGATGTCATTTTTGACTCGGCAGAACTGAACAAATACGTCTTAAAACTGGCACAGAAAGGAGACAAGCAGCTGTCCTTAACATCACCGATTATTGATGCAGCTTTGCCGGAAGGTTCGCGTATCCAGTTAACTTACTCAGATATCATCTCATCCAAGGGAAGTTCCTTTACCATCCGAAAATTCAAAGCCGAACCAATGACTCCGGCAGATCTTGTCATCTCGAATACGTACAGCAGCGAACTTATGGCACATATCTGGCTTGCAGTAGAGAATAGAAAAAGCCTGATTATTGCCGGCGGAACAGCCAGCGGAAAAACCTCAACGATGAATGCGGCATCGTTTTTTATTCCGGCGGTTGCCAAAATCGTCTCTATTGAAGATACCCGCGAGATCCAGTTGCCGCATGTCAACTGGCTCCCGATGAAAACGCGTGAGAGTACGTCAAATGTTTCCGGCGTTGGAAACGTCAGCATGTTCTCACTTTTAAAAGCTGCTCTCAGACAAAGACCGGAATACATCATTGTCGGAGAAGTCAGAGGAGAGGAAGCCCAGACACTATTCCAGGCGATGAACACCGGACATACCACCTATTCGACCCTGCATGCCGGCAATGTCAAAGAAGCGATCAACCGACTTATCAATGATCCGATCAATGTCCCCGTGGCGATGTTCGGGGCTCTAAATCTTGTTGTGATTCAGAGTCTTCTTTACGGAGAGGGAAAAGGATTCAGGCGCTGTTTATCCTTAAACGAAATCATTGTCGATGATGATAAAATTGAATGGAAACCCCTGTTTCAGTGGAACCACACGACAGATCACTTTGATAAAGTGTATACCCATTCCATCGTTTTTGACAGCATTGCCTATCAAAACGGCTGGACGGATGAACAGCTGCAGGAAAGACTCAGCAGCAAGAAACAGGCACTTGATCAGATGGCTGCATCGGAAAATATCAGCCTGAAAGCTGTGGAAAAGGCAATTATTGAGACAAATCTGCGTGAACGAAAAGTATAGTGAGGCCGGAGAATGAGACAGAACCCCGATATCCTTGATAAGATCCTTTTCAATAATAAACTGGAAAACGCACTGCGCTCGGCACACATAATTGTCCCTGTAGATCAGTACATGATGCTTGCGATACTGATCACCGTGTTTTCCGGCATTATGATCGCCCTTTTAGGAATTCTCATAACGGTTATAGGAATCACCATTCCCGTTATCTCATTTTTACCGGCATGGGCAGTTATCACCATCAGCTGTATACTCATTCCAATCGGCGTCTTCATCTGCTTTTATTACTATCCGATGCTTCAGGCCCAGGGCAGAAAAAACAAAATTGAACAGGATCTGCCCTATGCGATAACCTACATGCAGGCCTTGTCTTCGACGATAAATCTGTATGCAGTTTTTCGAAGCGTCTATGAAGCAGCTGACCTCTATGGAGAAGTTTCACGGGAATGCGGACTGATTGTCCGTGATGTGGAATTGTTTGGCGAAGATCTGCTGACGGCAATAGAGAACACCATAAAAATAACTCCTTCTGAAAATTTCCGGGAATTATTAAATGATCTTGCCCTTGTTTACAGAAGCGGCGGCAATATGACCAATTTTTTCAACTCAAAATCAGAGTCATACCGTGAAATTGCCAGACAGCAGCTGGATGCACTCTTGCAGTTTTTGGAAATGATTGCTGAGGTCTATGTGACGGCATTTGTCGCCGGACCGATCGCTATTATGATCATGCTCGTTGCCCAGAATCTTTCCGGTCAGAACTCGATGGGAAATATTATGCCGATCATGCTGATTTTCCTGCCGCTTGGCGCAGTAATTTTAATTGTGATACTGTATATTCTCCTGCCGCCGGATAATCTTGGAATTGCCAGCAGGGAGATCAGAGACAGCGAATATGGCCCTGATCTTCTTGATACAAAAACAAAAACCGAGCCTGATGCTCAGTTCATCAAGCAGATAAATGCACGAAAAAAGATCATCAGATATCTCGATATCCTAAGGCATCCGATTAAATTTTTCATTTCGGATTATGCCATTCCGGGAATCATCGGAGCAATTCTTGCAGCACTGATTGTTGCATCATGGATCACCGGAACATTTGCCGACGTTTTCCCTGTAATGACAACGGAAGTTCTCATTTGCATCATAATTATTGCGGCCGCTCTTCCGTTAATGACTGCATATGAGATCAGAAAAAACTATGTGAACAAAGTGGAAAGACAGCTCCCGGAATTTTTGCGGGAAATTGCCGATATGCGTGATATCGGTATGACGCTTCAGGGAGCAATAGCAATGATCTCAGGAAACAAAACCGGCGTTCTTTCCTCGGAAATCAAAATCGTGACAAAGGAACTGTCCTACGGAGCTCATCTTTCAAACGCTTTGGTCCGGATGGAGGAACGTATCGGTCTTGTTTCGGTAAAGAGGGCAATATCGCTATTAGTGAAAGCAAGCGAAGTCACAGATTACATCAGAGAGATTCTGACGATCGCAATCTCAGATCTTGAACATTATGTAAAGATGAAAAGCAAGCGTCTGAATGTATCGTTTGTCTATCTTGCAGTGATTTATCTCTCGTTTGGAATTTATCTTTATTCTGCATATCAGATGAACGTTGCATTCATCTCGAGTTTCTCATCATTTGATATCACCTTTGATCTGACATCAAACAAAACAGACATGTTTCATATCGGCATAATTCTTGCATTTTTTTCAGGAATAATGGCAGGACAGATGTCGTCAAACAGTGTTCTTTGCGGTCTGAAACATTCAATTATCCTGCTTATTGCAACCATTATAACATTTGTGTATATTATCTAGGTGAAATCAATGAAATCCACTAAAAAAGATGATGGAATAACCTCGGTTGCCGGAGAGATGCTGATCCTTGCACTCATACTGATACTGATATCCCTGTTTGCTATGTCTGCATTTAATCTGCTGCCGGGGGAACGCGACACTATTGTCGATGTTTCGATGTACAAATCAGTTGATACGATATATTTCTGGCATAAAGGGGGGGATTGGGTCGATGAAAAAGAACTTACTGCAGCGTTGACGCCTGCCGCCGGCGGAGATAAAATTGTTCTTAATAAAACTATGCTCAAAGACTGCAGAAACAATGTGTCCGCCGTCTTTGATCTTGGCGGATGTTATGCCGTAGATATCTCGAGTGCTCCTTCTAACAGTTACAGTCTGAGGCTGACAACAGCCGATAGTATCATTTATGCAAAAGACGGTTTGGTGATTCCATGAAAAAAACACAGGAAGAAGCGGTTTCAACGGTAATTGCCATGATGCTGATTCTGGCAATTCTTTCAACCTGCATCGCGGTTTATACGACAACCTATGTTCCGGGACTGAAGCAGCAGTCTGAAGTTATCCATAGTGAGGATGTGAGACTCGTCTTTGACCGGTTTGCATCGGATGTGGAAAATATGTACAGCCTAGGAAAACCAGCGCAGTTTTCCGAGACATTCGCACTCGGGGGAGGCAACGTGCTTCTCTCGCCGGCCAAATCAAGCGGAACTGTTGAAGCAGAAAACGTTGTGATCGGCACACTCAAAATCCCGGGGAACCCTGATAAGGAAATAACGCAGGTGAATATCACATACGCTCCGTCATTTACTTCATGGGAAAAACAGGGATATGCTTATGAAAATGGTGTTGTTTGGATCACGAAAGATACTAAAAGGACACCAGCCTCCCAGACAGTATTTACAATCGAAGACGGGATCAGCAGAGAAGAGAGTATTGTCAAAGACAGACTTTCCGGGAAATATATTACTGTTGCAACCGACGGAAAGAACAATGCCACGGTAACGATACCAAAGATGAGCATTACTGAGAAAAACAGTATGACCGGCAGCGGGAATGCAAACATCCTGATGAATGCTTCAATTACGCCGATTGCAGATATACTGCTCACTGCCGGAGAATACATCGAAATTTTCGACACAAACAGCACTTCGGTTTTCAGATATCCCGAAGTACCGAGTTCGATCAATATGAATCTGAGCGTCAGATGGCTGAACATTACGGTGAGTGCAGAATGAAAGAGAAAGACAGTGCAGTTTCCCCTGTTATCGGTATAATGCTTTTACTTGCCATGACGATAATTGCGGCCGGTGTTCTTGCAGCATTTGCAGGAGGGATCGGATCGGTTTCAGAACCAACACCGTCGGTAGATCTTTCAGTATCGTCGTACGGCTCGGGAGATAATCTCAGACTGCTGTTTGAACAAAAAAGCGGGAATGGATTGACCCCGTCTGATATCAAAGTATCATTTCTGGTGAAAAATCCGGATAAAAATGATTATGTAGGTTCATTTATTCTTACTGAACTTACAGACGACACGGCATGGACTGCCGGAGAAATACTCACGACGAAAAATATCATGAAAACATCAGAAATGCTTGGGATAACTGTTGATGAATTAAAAGCTGCTGCAAGTGTATCCACCCCGGTTGAAATCAAAATCTATCACCTGCCTTCCTCGACAATCATTTATCAGTCAACTATCCTTTTGGAGGAAACATGAATTTCAAAAAAGAGAATGGAGTCTCAGAAGTTGTGGGTGTGCTGTTAATGCTCACCGTTACGATTCTGTTGGTCAGCAGCGTTGCTATCATCATGAATAATTCGTTTGAAACTACGGAAAAGCCCATTACGGCAAATGTTGCGGCAACCGATATCGATGACGGGAATGTTATTTTGGAACTTATTTCAGGAGACTCATTTTCTCTTGACATGATACATATCAGACTTGGTATTCGTGAGGAATCGGACAAATCCATTATCCTTAAAGGTGATTCTTTCGAGGCATATACCAACAGCAGAATTATTTCTCTTGGAGACAGGTTCAAAATACTTGGTGAAAATAACGGGACGGTTATCAAATTTGATACTTTCATCGTAGCAAAGGGAAAACATCTGATGTATACAATCTATGATCCAGACGGAAAACCGGTCTCGTCAGGGGAAATATTAGTTGCCTGAGGCGAAAGACTGCAGATTGATTCCATCACAACAATCAGACGAACAGAATACTTTTTTTCCATTTTTGATTTGAATCATTGAACCACACATCAATTTTGGAACTGTGAGTGGAAACAATTAAACAGTTTTTCATGAGATTCTAACGAAGAGAGAGGGTAAGGACCTTTGTCAGGTTAAAATCTCTTTTCTGAGGGGGTATTTTTTACTTGTAATTGAGGCACTATTAAAATGAGGAGAAGATTTTTCAAGAAAATTTATTCAGTGTTGTGTTCAGTATTTCTTCCTCTTCAAAGTATGATTTTAAGATATCTTTGATGTAGTTATAACGTCGTGCATATGAGTTATCGACGGAAATCAGTTCTAACCCATGATCTTCACATATTTTTTTCTTCTGTGCATCACGTCGCATTGATACTGGATTCTCATAATGTTCTCTGCCGTTTAGTTCAATTGCAAGCACAGGTATTTCATCAGCAACTCGTTTTTTATATACAACAAAATCAAATCTGCGATCTTCCAAATTGCAAATTTCTGAGTAATTTTGAGAGAAAACATGCGCAAGGCTGATTTCTGTCTTTACACTGTATTTGTGACCCGCGGTTCTGATGTTATCTAGAGCATGATTTAACGTTTCCAAAAATGCAGTTTCCGTTTTACTGCTAAATGGCTTGACACCAAATGCACGGGATGTGGCTGCTTTTTGTCCAACTACATAATCCCCATTTCTCGTTGTATATTCAACTAAATCATGAAAATCATCCTCATGACTGTTTCCATGAAGAAAATCTATCCGCTCTTTATCACCAATTATTACAAGTGATGTTTTTGCACGGGATGTTGCAACGTTGATAAGTTCATCATTATTTTTGAGCCAATCATACGTTCCAGAACGTGTCTGATCTGTGAGTGCAGGAGAGAAGAGAATAGTACTTTTTTCATCCCCTTGAAATGCATGAACAGTACCACATGTCACCCCATAAATACCGTTCGCTTCCAATTTTTGTTTAATTTGTTCTTTCTGATTAACAAAGGGGGTAACCACACCAATATCCTCTTGAGGATGGGTTTTGATGTATGTAATAATTGCATCAACCTCATCCGGTGCTGTGTTTTTGTAATCTGTTGTTTCACCAGGAATATCGATAAATACGAGAGGATGATCTGACTCTACACTTGACTCAATCTTTAATTGATTGTTGTAATATTTTCGATTGTTGAAGCCTATGATCTTTTTATGACAACGATAGTGTTTTCTTAACAATATTTCATCGCTAACAGGATCACAGGCCATGTAGGTTTTGTAGATAGAATTCTCGATATAGTCGTAGTTGTCAGATACACGATATTTTATTTTCAGTATGTCATTGGTTGTTTCATCAACGAGGATTACGGGTCTTAATTGTTGCGGATCTCCAACAAGCATCAGACTTCTGCCTCGCAAAATCGGAACTAGTGCTACAGCAGTATTGCACTGACTTGCTTCATCCATTATTGTCATGTCGAAATATGGTTTTGGCAAACCTAATTTTTGTGCAGAGATACATGTTGTGAGAACAATAGGAAAAATGCGAAGGAATTTTGTAAATTTTAATTCATCAGCAAGATATTTATTGAACTTGCTTACACGATTTCCAGAAGTAGACTCGACGATTGCCCGCAAGTCGTCATATTTTGGTTCGGAAAGACGCTGAATATATTTTACCGAAGTGTAGTACAGATATTTCCTAAATTGTTCATCCTCATCAGGAACAAGAGATAATACGTCATCCGTAGTTACGTTTCCAAGTTTCTGTAGATCATTACTTATGTCGTGGAGTTGTCTGTTTCGGAGGTTATTGGTAAATGATGGAACCTTGCTAGAATCTAAAAGAGTTTCTATGGTTTGTTTTCGATCTTCCAAGTCAAGTATCTCATCATATCGTTTTAGCAGATCGGATAATCTTTTTGTACGCTCACCCTCTTCATACCTGTTTTTCTGCAGTGTTCGATCATAAATTTGGATATTTTTTGTTTTATTATAGAGATCTCGAATGTAATCTAAGGATTTTTCCACAAGTTCATTGTTTCCTAGCCTGATTATTGGAAAAGGAATTATTTTGTCATTGTATTTCAGATTCTTTAGTGAATGAAAGACATTATCAATTGGCTTGTTATTGTATGATGTGAATAATACTTTTCTTTCATCAAAGAACGCAGTAATAATAGTGTTTTTGATGGTGGTCGTTTTTCCCGACCCAGGCGGGCCTTGAATATAGGCCAAGGGATAACGCATTGCGGTATGTATTGCAAGAAGCTGATCAAGATTGACCTTTTTGTCGATAAGTTGAATCTGGTATTCTTTTCTGTGTTTGGTACGTGTCTGCAAATCACCAAAAAATGCTTTAATAGGATAGGTAATTGTTTCTTCGTTTGCGTACATATTAAGAATGCCTGAATATTCTTTCTCTAAATCAATCTTTGACTCATTTCCAATAGCAACGAGATGGGGTCTGTCATCAACCAAAGACACATGAGGATTATATGAGGCAATTAGATTCTTTATTTGCTCAATATTCGCGGAAAAATCATCAAGAAGTGGCATATCGGCCATGTCAATATAACGTCTGATACTTTCCTTATATTTTCCAGATTCATCAGCTCCAATTACATATTCCTTGCAAAGAGTGATATCCGGATCAGGAATGAAACGGTGGTTTGCAACATCAAAATATAGTGGACGATAGGCAAGAACATATATTCCTCTGTTGGTGTGGATACTGAGTATATTCATACCTATCTGACGTATTTTTATGTTGTTTATTCGTCCTTCTTTAGCCTTTTCTTCATCTATTGCATAGCTAAATGTTTTTACAACGTTACTAAACTGTTCCTTAGTTAGATTATAACCCTCGGGTGTCAGTTTATCATCATCAAGATATTTCAGCAAGATGTAATCCGTTGTATAGGGTACAGAATCTAGTTTGTTACAGTCTGAAAGGTAGTTTAATATTTTGAGATTAGCTGTATTGTGAAAGAGAGACTCATATTTAGAGGGAGTAATTTCCATATCGTCGATTAGTTCAGTATTTACGGGGTAATATGAGCCATTGATTATTGATGAAGATTGGATGTTGTCAATTTGTAGGTGGAGTTCTCCAATTTGGTAAGTCGATAGGTTCATACCTTCTACCACTAGAGTTTTTTTCAGAGGATTTAATTCTATAATCCCAATCCAGAAATCCTTCGTCTCCCCAGATTGGTTTTTGTATTTGATACTGAGCCATCTCCCTTCATGAATTGCGCGAAAAATATCTCTGTTGATACTATTCAGATTATTGTTTTTTATCAGATTAACGATAAGAGAACACCACCTTTTGTATACTATATAAATTATTTGTGGTAGAATACAAAGAACTTACCGCCACATTTTTTTTAATAGGACTTACGCGGTGTGCTCTCAATAAAAATGCTGACGCACGTATGAGATCTACTTCGATTTCGTGTAAGGCATTTATGCAAACACAAGAGAAAAACCAACCGCGAACCGCAAATCAGAGATTTGCTCTCCGACTCGCTTCGCTCGCTTGAATCGGCGCGAATCCGCCCTGCCCTTCGGGCGAGCGAATCGGATTTGCTTCTCCTCACTCTCGCAATCCAGCTACGCTGTCTTGCTCGCCCCTTCATCGGGACCGTTCGGGCAAATCCTGTCGGCGCCCCAGCGCCTCCCAATGGTGAACCTCCTCCCTTTGTTATCTTGAGATTGTCAGAAGAGAACAATATTCACATTTAGCAATGCCCAATGAACATTTCCCTCACAGGAGCCGCCGGGGCGGCGACAGGATTTGCCTGAACGGTCCCGATGAGGGATGAACCGGCGGGACGATAAGGCCCGCCGAGTTCAAGTGAGGAAAAGCAAATCCGATTCTGGGAGCAAGCCAAAGGCTTGCGGGATTCGCGCCGATTCGCGGTTGTTTTTTCTCTCAGGTTTCAACACCCAACCAACTCCTTCCCGAATTGAATCCACACCAACACCGCGTAAGTCCTATAAGAATAAATTGTACACATATCCTATCATGAATTTGTGTGAATACGTCAATATCCTGATGCACAAAACGGAACACGCAGCATAATTACGCAAAACAACATACATCTAAACATGCCCCAACTATCCAAAGGAGGAAAGTTTGTCTTTGGGATTTCAATATTGCGTTCTGACTTTACGGTAAAAATTCCTCCGCAGACGATTGAAGAATACAACATCACTGCAGACGATGATATTATTTTGTTCACCGGCAGTAAATCTACCGGAGGATTTTGCGTAACCTCCCGCAGACTTCTTGAAACATCAAAATTAAAACACATACTTAATGAATGTCCGGTGATTGGGCAAGATACAGCACCTCCTCTTGAGTTTGTCCGCTACAAAGGCAGGGGATACTGCAGGGCAAAGATAAACGAAAACGGCATACTGCAGCTGACCGATCAGGCTGCCGGTTATCTTGGACTTGAGATCGGCAGTGAACTCATGGTTATCCGGAGCAGTAATATCGCTTTTACTATGGGAGCAAAAGGGCCGCTGATGGATGCGGTCCATGCATATCAGGGTAAGATAGACCATTACTGACGTACGTCAGCTTCTTGATCGCGAGGTCCTGCCTGAAAAAAGGAGTTTATCCCATCCAAAAATCACATGAAGGTTGCAAAACCCTCCGGCAGAGTCATCCCTTCAGGAATCGTCATGTTTTCGAAATCCTGATCATCGCCCTGTCGCAAGTTTCCTTCGAAAACTTGCTCCGCTGAGGGCGTGCCCATGGGGCCCGCCCCTCCGCCCATGCCTCCGCCCATCGAGCCCATCGCGGAAAAGTTCAGACCCGACACATCGACCAGGAGATCCGCATTCTCACTCTGCCCCTCCTCAGTTGACGGGATCGTATCGTTCAGCTGACCAAGAATACTCTCTGCCCTCAGATCCCCGTACTCCGCCAACGTCACAATCGCCGTCTTATACTCATCATACGTATAGAACGCCGTTGGATCCGACGCAACATAGTTGCCGATCAGTGCATCGATCGCCGCGATCCGCTCATCGAACGAATCCCCGTAGAACTCGGTTGCGATTTTTTTCAGATACGCGTGATAAAGCTCCGTGTACTCCTCATTCTCCAGAAGAACGCCGATCAGCGGCCGATCCTCAAGAGAAACCCCGCTCGCCACCGGCGTATCGATCGGGAAATTCACCGCATCACTTGCGCCGCTGGTTCCGTAAGCGCCGAATGCCAGATTGAAATCCCACGGCAGGATCGAGATCCGACCATCCTTCTCATACAGATAATAATTGTGCTTCATCGAACTCACATAACTATCCAGATTCACCAGAGCCGTATTCGCTGCAAAGTACCTCAGCACCTCATCGACATCCGCATACGTCTCCAGATCGGTGCCTTCATTCAGACTCTTCAGCGCAGTTACCACGCGTTTTTCATCCGATTTTTTCACATCCGTCACCGCATTATCAAAGATCTGAGTATAACTGTCTAAATCATCATCCGTATAGACCAGATCCGCTCCGCCTCCGCTTGCAGACATCCCGCCAAATCCGCCTCCACCCCCGCCCATCTGTTCCATCTGCCCTGTCATCTCTGTTATATTGACGTCGGGCATAGTACGGTTCCCGAAGTCCATTTGGGTCATATTCCCTCCCGGCATCTCCTGCATCCGGTCTCCCTCTTCGCCGGTCGTCCGGTCGCCCATCTCTCCCGACGTCGACTCCGGCTTATACAGTTCCCCGTAATCCGCTCCGTACACTCTGTCAAGGAAATCTTCTTCCAGTGCCTCGACCATCAGATACAGACCGAAATACTCGCCGTTGATATAGACTGCCGCATACGAATACAGCGGCGTATCGACGCCGATGTGATCCATCATTTCATACGAGAGATACTCCTTCATGTAGGTCGCATCCTGATAGAGATTGTTCAGCACGAACTCATCCAGCCCGTCGAAACTCTGACCGCTCACATACTCATCGGCTTTAATTTTAAAACTATATCGATCCGAATCGCTTCTTGCAACGGACGACAGGCTCGTCATCCCTTTTGTCCGGATCCCGACCGAATCATACGTCTCGCCGTTTACCGTGATATCGCAGATATGGAACTCCTCCTCAAGAGGATTTTCCAGCATATCCGCCCAGTTCTCATCGCTGATCGTGATGTTGACCGTTGTGATCTCGTCTTTATCGAAAAGGGTGCTCTCATAAAGGGTATCCTTTGCCGCTATCCCGAGAACCGCCGGATTAAACATAAGCATGCAGGTGAATAAGACCGCGCCAGCGATCAGAAAAATAGTGATGGTGTTGATATGCTTCATCTTACGTCATGTATTCCCCGTTGTAGCTGACTAAAACGGCATTCGAGACGCCGGAAAGCTCCGAGATCCTGTTCACAAAACCGCTTTCCTGATCGGGCAGGCGGACCTCGATCGTGAGTTCCAGCCCGGTCTTTGTAACGGTTTTTGATTTCAGGAGGGACTTTTTCACGGTTCTCTTCAGAAGAGCGGTGACGCCTGCCTCTGCATTTTCATCAGCACAGTCCACGATCAGGATGTAGGGTTTGTCCGTCGGTTTCTTCGTCGAGAAGATGTAGAGAACGATACCGATGAACACCGAACCGAAGATCGCAAGAGGGATGAGTCCGGCACCAAGAACGATACCTGCCGAGATCGCCCAGAACAAATAGGCAATATCCATCGGATCTTTCACTGCCGATCTGAACCTCACTATCGACAAGGCACCGACCATACCAAGAGACAGGATGACGTTTGATCCGATCGCAAGAATGATCATCGTCGTTACAAGCGACATGGCAACAAGCGAGATCCCGAATCCGGATGAATACATCACGCCGGTGAACGTTTTCTTGTAGATATAGAGGATAAACAG
Source organism: Methanocorpusculum sp. (assembly GCA_034932965.1). Lineage (GTDB taxonomy): Archaea > Halobacteriota > Methanomicrobia > Methanomicrobiales > Methanocorpusculaceae > Methanocorpusculum. The sequence goes on along the minus strand of JAYFOG010000092.1, from coordinate 6,175 downwards.
ACCCAGCGCGAACGCGAGCACCATCGCGATGAGCATGTCCGTTAAGGAGAACTCGGTCACTGTCGACAGAAAGTCCGAGGATAATATATCGTCAAAGGTCAGTGCCATTTACTCACCCGAACACGCGTGCAGCTGCATATTTCGAGAAGGCAGTGACCCTTCTGTTTTGTACCTGTACCATACTTCTGATAATTTCAGGGAGATAATTGTCATATTTTACTTCCATTATGATGACCGGTTCCCCATGGGCTTTGATCATGGGTGTCTTGGCGCTGAACATATCGGTCGAGTTCACGCCGGTTGAGATCTTGGTGTCGAAGGTCACCCGCACATTTCCGGGGCGGTAGACAAACGGCTCTCTCATGTAGTCGACAAGCGTTTTCGGACGGAGAAGCTGATACTTCATCTTTGCATACAGTTCCAGGAGGAGTCCGTTCTTTGACTCTTTCATCCATTCCGTATCGCCTGCTATGAGTTTTTCGCACTCTTCCTGGGTGATGGGTGCGGAAATTTTGTTCGTGAGGTTGTTTATTTTCGTTTTCTTTTCCAAGCGGATGAATGAGGTATCGTTGTTGTAATACCGGATTCGAAACTTTTCCCGCTCATTTACTCCGTAGAGTTTTTCAAGGAGCGCTTTGTCGTCAGGTGTTTCAAAATACAGACTCCGGATCCTGTATGATCCGTTTCCGTCAGTATGTTCATCCGATCCCGCAATGGTCGAAAGGCGGTTTTTGATGATCAGATAATCTGCTGTATTCAGGTAGTATTTCAATTCGTGCCTGAACGTTCGTGGTTTCACTTCTTCCTGTCACCTCGTTTATACTAGGTTCAATGTAAAACATAATTAACATATTGGTTTGTTTGTATTACATTATGTAAAACCATTGCCTCGGCCAATTACTTTTTGACCTCCGCGCTCCAATATATTAAAGACAGATGCAAAACAGTGTTCAGTATACTCCTTTCGTAAAGGACGATGAAAACAAAGGGTTCGATATGCATGTTCATTCGACCGCTTCGGATGGGCGTACGATCCCGAAAACACTGGCAAAATATCTCAATAAAAACGATTTTTCCGCCGCGATAACGGATCACAATGTGATCTCCGGGGTAAAAGAGGCACTTCAGTATTCTCCAAATATCATTCCGGGAATCGAGGTCTCCGCTCTCGAAGGCCCGCATGTTCTGGTCTATTTCGATTCATATCGCGATCTTGACTCATATTATACCTCCTCGATCCGGGATCGCCGGGGCAAATGTCCGCACATGGCAGTGGATCTCTCAACCGAAGATGTGATCTCCGGGGCAAAAAACGCGGGAGGTTTTGTGGTGGCCGCTCATCCGTACGGATACGGCGTGAGCGTGAGGGGCGTGATGAAAGGGATCGACACAGGCGTGATCGATTCCTCGGTCGCGAGGGAGCTTGACGGACTTGAAGTGATCTGCAGCGGGATGTCTCTGCGGTTGAATCAGCGGGCCGAGATGTATGCACAAAAAAAAGCGATGTGTATGACGGGGGGATCGGATGCCCACGTTCTCTGGGAAGTGGGACGGGCAGTAACGGTTGGCTATGCCAATCAGACGCCGCTTGAGTTTTTGGAGGATGTGAGATCCGGAAAAACGGGTGTGTGCGGGATGAACCGTTCATCCGGGCAGAATCTTCTGATGGGGGCATGCATGACGCCGGGATATATTCCCTATGTGGCGCCGGCGATGAGGATCCATGCACGGCAGAGCTGGATGCGGATGAGAGCCTAAGTCCTATTAAAAAAAAGAAATTTGGAAGATCAGTAATTTATTCTGATGAATCCGAGCGGTTCATCCTTCACTTCATACGCGAGTTTTGCATCACCCTGCGGGATGATATACGTGAGCCATCCCTCGATTTTTGCATATTTGAGGATGTTCGTCGTTGAAAGAGGCGTATACCCGTTTGGCAGCACGGCCGATACGGCAGGATAGCCTATCCCGTTCACATAGATCTCGTAATGATACGGAGCAACCACCTTCGCAGCCTCGTCTCCGCTTTCATAGGTCTCGGAGATCTTCAGCATCACCGCATACTGGCCGGGAGCCGGTTTCGGATTCTTCGCAGAGCCTTTTGCCAGAATCTCTTCTGCTTCACTGCCGAATTTTTTCTGCAGGATACGTATCGAGATCGTTTTTCCCGTGTCGGTGACCGTCAGTTCCTGACCCTGCATAACTTCGGCCGGTGTAGGAACAGGCGTGGGAGTCGCGGTCGGCACCTGGGTCACGGGCGCCGGTGTATCGGACGGTCCCGAGATACACCCGGCAGACAGCGTCACTGCCGTCAGTATGATGAGCAGACCAAAAACATACCAGATTTTTTTCATATCTTTTCTACTGGTTCTCTTCGCTATAAATAGATTATTGCAAATTGTCAGAGCAGAGCAGAGAACAGCCGCGAAATTCCCTCTTTTATCCTCACGGATGCTGATCGCAGATTGTACTCTTCAAGCGTGATCTCCGTACAATTCGTTTCCAGCTCTGAAAGATAGATCCGGTTCATTCTTTTTCCAAACTCGATATCATAGACGAACGCGTTCGTTTCAAAATTCAGCTTGAAGCTTCGGATATCCCAGTTGGCAGTGCCGATAGTTGTCGCTATCCCGTCGAAGATCCCGGCTTTACTGTGGATGAACCCGTCATTGTAGGTATATCCGCGAACCCCGGCGGCGAGCAGATCGCCCAGATAGGAATGGTTTGCCCAGTACACAAACGGATGATCCGGTTTGCAGGGGATAACGACCCGCACATCGATACCCGAACGTGCCGCAAGCACAAGTCCGGTAAGCATCGGCTCATCCGGGATGAAATACGGCGTATGGATATAGATCGACTCCTTTGCATGGCCGATCAGGCTCATGTATCCGGAATAGATGGCTTTTTCCGCAGAATCCGGCCCGGAAGAAGCGATCTGGACATAGGAATGCCCCGTGACATCCAGGAATCCCTCCTCCGGATAATACGGACTCTTCCTGTCTTCCACCGAGATCTGGGCATTCTTTGCCGCATAGTTCCAGTCCATGATGAATCTGGTCTGCAGTGCCGCCACGGCTTTTCCATGCAAACGCAGATGCGTGTCCCGCCAGTATCCCATCGGCCCTTTCCCCAGATACTCGTCTCCGATATTGAACCCGCCGATAAACCCGACAACCCCGTCGACCACCAGGATCTTCCGGTGGTTCCTGAAATGCAGCCGGGTATTCAGAAACGAGACCTTGAGCGGGAAAAAGATCCGCACATCGCCGCCTGCCTTTTTCAGCGGAGCAAAGAACTCATCTTTCACGGAAAACGTCCCGGCGGCATCGAAGATCACTCTGACCTCGACCCCTTCGGCGGCCTTCTCTGCGAGAAGCTCTATGATCTCATTTCCAAGCTCATCGTTCCTGATGATGAAATACTCCAGATGGATGTGGTGTTTTGCTCCCGCCACTGCTTCTTTGAAGGCGGCGAACTTCATTTCCCCGTCGGTGTAGAGCGTGAGTTCATTATTTCTTGTCAGGACCGCCTTGTCCAGACTGAGAAGGAGTGCGATCGTGCTGTCGAACCGCGAGATGCTTGGGGCAAGTTCCAGTGCGTTCTCCTTGATCTTTTTAAACTGTTCCTCAGCCTGAGCTGCCAGCATCAGATCGGCTTTGGTCTTTTTGCTGAAGATACGGGAACCGTAGAGGTGTCTGCCGAAGAACAGATACAAAAACAGTCCCAGAAACGGCAGAAAGATCATGACCAGGACCCAGGTCAGTGCTGTCTGAGGGCTCCGTCTTTCCAGAAATATTACCGTGATGCATGCTCCGATGTCCAGTAACACCACGATCAGCTGCAGAAACCAGAAAAATTCCTCGATGATTACGGAAATCAGATCAAGCATAAGATACATGAATATGCGCTCCCTGGATGATAAAAGTTGATGTATCTACACCTCGAATGATACTATATTGTGGTGTCTTACAGAATGTTGTTCGAGTACTGGGGAAGGGGGCTCTTAGTCGCCTCGGTCGTCTCGGCGGTTGCCGGACTGTTGATCGGCAGTGCCGGTGTTTTCTATCTCATCGCCGGCGTATGTCTGATCCTTTCACTCGGGTGCATCTGTATCGGACGCCGTTTACAAAAAGAGGTCGTGTGATATGCCGGTAATTACCTTTTCCCGCAATGTGTTTCTCCCGCTGACCAATGTCTGCGCAAATGCCTGCGGGTACTGTTCGTTCAAATCCCCCGTTGCCGAGGGCTGTGTTATGCCAAAAGAGGAGGTCATCTCCACCCTCGAACGGGGGGCAGCGTTTTCCTGTACAGAAGCGCTCTTCACGTTCGGCGAACGCCCGGAACGGGAAGCCGGTTTCACCGCATACATAAACCGGATGGGATATCCCGATATTCTTTCCTACTGTAAGGACATGAGCCGCTATGCGATCTCTCTTGGGATCCTTCCTCACACGAATGCCGGGATCCTTACCTATGAGGAGCTGGAGGAGCTCCGGCCGGTGAACGCGAGCATGGGTCTGATGCTTGAAACGACCGCCGGCGTCACTGCCCATGCCCATAGTCCGGGAAAAGATCCGGCGGTCAGGATCGAAATGATGGAGAACGCCGGCAGGCTGAAGATCCCGTTCACGACCGGACTTCTTCTCGGTATCGGCGAGATCCGGGAGGACCGGATCGAATCGCTCGAAGTCATCCGCGGTCTGCATAAAAGATACGGGCATATCCAGGAGGTTATCGTCCAGAACTTCTGTCCAAAACCGGGAACTGAGATGGCGTCCTGTCCCGGAGCTTCGACGGAAGTCATTGCCGACACGCTTCGTCTTGCAAAAGAGATCCTTCCGCCGGATGTTTCCATCCAGATCCCGCCGAATCTTGCCGACGCCTCCCTCCTCCTCGATCTCGGGGTGACCGATCTTGGCGGGGTCTCGCCGGTGACGATCGATTACATCAATCCCGAGCATCCCTGGCCTGCTCTGGATGCTCTCAAAGAGATCGCCCGGGGGTATGAACTCAGAGAACGGCTGTGCATTTATGAAAAATACTGCGATCCCGCCTGGGTGGCTCCCGAGCTTTTCGGACTGGTCAGCGACCTTGCGAAGAAGGTCTACTGATCCCTGTTCCGGGATTTTCGATGCCGACCTTCTTTATCTTCCCCGTCCAATAGAGATGCACATGGATGATTTCTGTCCCTCCCCGGTGAAGGAACGGTACTGGGAGATCGATGCAGTACGCGGGTTAGCGCTTCTGGCGATGATCCTTCTCCACACCATCTTTCTTCTGGGCGTCTTTCACATCCTTGACGTGGAGGTGTGGCTGGGTCTCTATCTCTATCTGCCTATTGGGACAAGCGTTTTTGTTCTCATATCCGGAACTGCCCTTGTTCTGCGTCACGGAAGGATGGCTGGTCAGCCCCGCCGTGCCTATCATTTCGCCATCCTGAAACGCGGGGTCGAGATATTTCTGATCGGCATCGGTGTCTCCGTGGTCGCTTCTCTCCTGATCATTTTGTTCATCGATGACGCAAGGTACGTGTACTTCAACTTCCTGCAGATGATGGGTCTTTCGATGATCATATGTATCCCATTTCTGCGGTTCGGCAAATGGAATCTGATCCCCGGGATATTTTTCATTTTGCTGGGATTCGTTCTTGAAAAGATCAAAGGACCTGCCTGGCTGATGGTCTTCGGGATCCTGCCGCCGGATTTTGTTCCGCGTGATTATTTTCCCATCTTCCCCTGGGCCGGCGTTATGCTGCTCGGGGTATGCATCGGCGCTCTTCTGTATCCGAAAGGGATCCGCAGATATTCTTTTCCGAAAGCAGGAAATATCGGGCAGTTCCTGGCACTTATCGGCCGGTATCCCCTGGAAATATACCTCGCTCACATACCAGTGATCGGCGCCGTGCTTCTGGTGATCGTCGTCGTCTCCGGTCTGCTCGGTTTTCCGATCGGTCATCTTTGAATCCCTGCTGATAAACTACTTATCCAAAAAGCGCATACATGCCTGAAACAATGAGCAATGACGAGCCGTCCGGCACTCCGGGTTCTCCCCCGCGGGTGAAAAGTGAACGATACTGGGAGATCGACGCCATCCGCGGTCTTGCCCTTTTCGGGATGCTCTACTTTCATTTTCTCGCGATCCTCGTGATGTTTCACATCCTGGAGGAGACCAA
>JAYFOG010000091.1:0-12006 GCA_034932965.1 Methanocorpusculum sp. | reverse complement strand
GCGAGAGTGAGGATAAGCAAATCCGATTCTGGGAGCAAGCCAAAGGCTTGCGGGATTCGCGCTGATTCGCGGTTGGTTTTTTCATGCGCCCACAATAATCCCGTACACGAAATCGAAGTACACCTCATTAGTATGTGAGTTATGTTCGGTTAAGATCACACCGCGTAACTCCTATTTATGTATGTCCGGTTTTTTAATCTCTGTTTGAAAAAGGAGGGGGTTTTGTGATCGGATCACAGGTTGTTACAGCAGATCTTCTCGATATTCTCAATTAATGGTGCCTCTTCTCGAGAAGGAAACACCGTTCACTGCATGTTTCGGAAGAACATGATTGATGTGCTGCTAACAGATTTGAAAGGAGTGATCCAATAGGTCTCTCACAGATCTCGTCATACAATTCAGCCATGTCGGCATTATATGACGGGCGTTCCGGATAGTGATACGGGATATGATTATCCCTTGTAAAACTGCTCCGCTTTAATTCGGCGATTACGGTTGTCATTTTCTCATACATCCCAGTGTCATTAGATCCCTGATTCCTGAGTTCAGAGACAATAGTTAATATACACGTCATTATATTTAAATTATTCTTTTTCAAAAAACTATATTGTATTTATACTTTTTTACTTTTGACTGATTATGCAGAAAATAACCGATATGCGGGGTTGAAATATCCGATGATGCACTCCGGCAGTACGGCGCGTTTTGCTCGTCCTGCGGATGTATCTTCTCTCTCCTCCTTCCTCTCAAAAAATCCTCTGACAACTCAGACCGATCTCGCAAAAGTGCCCCGGACATACTGTTATGAGTATCAAAAACCAAACACTAAATCGTACTTGAGGATATGACGCCGCAAATCTATTCCGATTCCCAGTTTGTCATAAACGGCAGAATCTACAATGCCGAAGAGAATTGTTACGGAACCGGCTGGAGTTGGAATGCCGGGTCAAGGGTTCTTTCACTTTATTCATATCACGGATCCGGGATCGACTGTTTCGGGGATATCTCTATCATTGCCTCGGGTGCAGAAAATACCATAGTTGGGAAACACCGCCCGGGGATACGCGTGCGAAACGGCGATCTGAGTATTTCTGGTGAAGGATCGGTCATCCTTACTGAAAGTGAGACCGGCATCTGCGTTGATTCGGGAACATTGCGCATAACATCGGTATATGTGGGTATCTCCGGCGTAGCATTCGGTATCCGTGCGGACAAAGGCATCGCGATCTCCGGATCGACCGTCAGTATCTATTCTCAGAATGCCGGTATCACGGCAGGTCCGGGCGCCGGCGTAACCGCAGATGCCTCCTCTCTTCAGATCATTTCGGCCGGTGTCGGCCTGGAGTGTTTCGGCAGTCTGGAGTTGAACGGCGGGACCCATCTGATCGAGACGCCGGACGGGATCGGGATACGTGTACGTGAAGGTCCGTGCACCCTGAAAAACTGTTTCCTGAGGATCGCATCCCGGAAGATCGGGATCATCGTTGAAAAGGATGATCTGGCGATATCGTCGGTCACTGCCGAGATCAGTGCGGGGACCGGGATCTCAGCCGGCGGGTCCCTCATCGGCACAGATCTGCATCTCTTCATCAGCGGGGAGGAGACCGGCATTCTTGTCAAAGGAGATCTTTGCCGCCTCTCAGACGGCAGTTGTGCGGTTTTGGGAAATGCGGCGCTTTCCTTTTCGAAGAACGCCGCTTTCACGCAGATGAACGTCACCGTCGAAGCGGAAGAGACCGGGATCTTAACCGGAGCGGGTTTTTGTCTGGAAGACAGCTGTGTTTCCGTCATCAGCGGAAAAGAGGCCGGTGTCCGTGTCGGAACAGACATGATCTTTTCCGGCAGGAGTCTGGAGATCCGGGGCCGGGCTGGTCTTTTTGTCAGCGGAGATCTTGAGGTATCGAACGGAAACCTCACCTCGATCAATGAAGGTACCGGGATCGATGTAGGGGGGACCTATACGCAGAGATCCGGTATGATCTGCGGTACCGGAATGGCCGGGGACGGGATACGCGCTGCAAAAAAGATAACGATCCTTGGAGGCAAGATCGAGGCGGCCGGACATCTGACCGGCCTCACTGCCCTTGGGGATCTGACTCTCTCTTCAGGTCTGCTGACCGCATCCGGAAAGACCGGTCTGGAGGCAGCCGGCTCCTTCGAAGCATCGGGGGGATATCTTACGGTATTCGGTGATGAGGTCGGTCTGCATGTCTCCGGAGGTACTGCCGGTTTTGGGGACGCGGTCGTTGAGATCGCCGGCCATGTCGGATTGTATGCCGAGAATGACGTAACCATTTCCGGCGGTGCGGTCCAGATATCCGGTCAGTATGCGGGGATCATTTCCCGCCGAGGCGATGTCCGGATCCACGGCGGCATGCATGACATACATGGCGGGACCTGCGGCATTCTGGTCAGCTCCGGCTCGGTCCATGCAAAAGGCGGCACCCTCCAGATCAAAACGGATGACAGCGATGCAAACTCCTGCGGGATCTGTCTTGAGAGCGGCGATCTCATCGTTTCCGGGACTCATCTCACTATCTCCGGCGCAACGTACGGGGTGAAAGGCGAACAAAGTACTGTTTCGGTAATGGACCATGGTCTTGATGTCGAAGGAAGTGTGTGCGGGGCCAAAATCAAACGGCTTTCCGTCACGGGCGGGGCATTTACTGCCTACGGCAAAAAAGCCGCACTCTGTCTGGAAGACCATGCATCTGCCGGTGAAAAAGATATCATTGCCGTCTGCGGAAAATCCGCGAACAGTGCCGAACCCGGCCCCTATCTCGACCAGAAATATCTCCATGTGTATCCGAAGCATGCTGCCCGGCTCAGTGTCCCAGCAGCGGTCGAAAGTCTGGATGAGATCGTTCGTTGGACGGATGCGTCACTTCGTCCAAACGGGGTCGCCGAGCCCTTCATCTCCAAGATGACGCTGGTGATCGAAGAGCTGTTTGTCAACATCGTGAACTATGCCTACCCGGATGGACCCGGCACGGTGAACTTTGCGATGTATTTGGATTCTTGTCTGAAACTGATCATTTCAGATTCCGGCGTGCCGTTTAACCCGCTGGAGTTTTCAGAGCCGGATGTTACTCTGCCTATCGATGACCGCAAAGTCGGCGGCTGGGGTATTTTCCTGTCCAAAAAACTGACAGACAGGATCACGTATGAACGGGCGAACGGAATGAACATTCTGACCGTGTATAAAAAATTGTATTCCTAGTGTCAAAAAAAGGGAGAACAAACTTATGAAAATTAGTAAAACTGTTACAGATTCCAAACTTATCCTAGAGCTTGATGGAAAACTGGACACCCGAAGCGCTCCTGAGTTTCGGAGATGTGCCGAGTCTTCCCTTGACGGCATATCCGCCATCACGCTCAATTTTGCAAAACTTACCTACATGTCCAGTGTCGGTCTTTCGATCATCCTGACCATGAAAAAAAAGCTGGGTCCTGCCGGGACATTACACATCATCAATGCTCACGGTCTGGTCCGCGAAGTCTTTGAGATCTCAGGCTTCGATGATCTTCTGGTAAAAGAGTAAGAAAGAAAAGCCGTGTTTTTGGCAGCATCCCCTTTTTTTCATTCGGGAGTGTATCTGACTGCGAGCATCGTTATGTCATCCGCCTGTTCGCTCCCCTCGCTAAACACTCTGATATCATTGGTTACTGCCTTTATCATATCTTTTGGACCGTCTGATCTCTTCACGATCGAAAGGAGCCGGTCGGTCCCGTAGAATTCTCCGTTTTTGTTTTCTGCCTCTGTTACTCCGTCGGTGTACATAAACAGCGTGTCATTGGTCTTCAGAACGGTTCTCCGATCAAGATATTCATGATCCCTGATCCCAAGTCCGGGTGCTTTTTCACAGACAAGCAGGTCACAGGTTTCACGTGTGCAGAGTATCGGGGGATTGTGTCCGGCACATGAGTACGTGAACCGGCCGGTTTTGAGGTTGAGCAGTCCGAGAAAAACCGTGACGAACCTGCAGGTATCATTGTTTTCCATGATTTCCCGGTTTACTAACGTGAGCATCCTGCCGGGCTGTGTGAATAATGCACGTACTGACATCTTGAGCATGGTTTTCACACGCATCATCATAAGTGCGGCCGCTATCCCTTTTCCGGAAACATCGGCAATGACAAAAGCGAGATGATACTCTCCGATCTGTATAATGTCATAGAAGTCTCCGCCGACAAGATCCGACTCCAGGATCGATGCGCAGATCGTGACGCCGGGAATATTTTCAAATCGTTTGGGTGACGGGAGGATGCTTGTCTGCAGATCATGTGCTAGGCGCATCTCTTCATCGATCCGTATCTGTCTGATGGCCTTTTTGAATCCGTAAAACACCTGCATATAAAGCAGGGTAAACATAATAACAAAAATGATCTTGGTCGTTATTTCCGGAATGAAAAATACTGTTCCCTCCTGACTGTTCCACATGCAGCTTATCACTGCATATATCAGATATACCGTGATCGGGACGAACAGGACCTTGCGGAAATCTCCCCGCAGTTCTCTGTTTGTCTCCTTCATTATTCCGGCCAGGAAAAAATTCGTCATGATCAGACAGATCGTCAGTATTATCAGGATCAAAACGCAGGCTGCAAGCTTCAGCTCATAGAGCTCCCAGGGAAAGATCATCTTACTGATAGTAAATGCAAGGTCGCAGCTGCTTAGACCGAGCAGGAGAAAAAACGATGAGAGAAAAAGTTTGGATGAGGTGGTGTTGCGATATATCAGCCATGCAGCTAAAATAAAACAGATCCCGACCACTATCACAAACAGACTGTCTGCAATAAAAGAGATGACATCATATCCGTCTGGTATGAAGGCGGCAGACGCTTCGTAGATAACATCAATTATTGATGTGAGAACAACAAGTGCCAGAAATCCTCCTGTCCAGAGTAAGGCGGTCTGCAGACGGGAATACCTTCGTGTCAGGGTCAGATCAGCCATTGCGGCGCAAAATACCCAGACGAGGAGTATCATGCCCATGGAGCTTACCCAGTTCAGGAGAAAATCATTCATACACTATCAGAATAAACAATAGGCATGGTTAATACATAATAGTTTACCTTATCTTTCCTGTAAAATAAATGCCGGGGAATATCGGTCTAAGGCTTAGCTATCCGTCTCACTTTAGCTCAGACATGTATTGTTCATCTTTTTGGACAGTCCGCCTCATTGGGAAGGGCAGAGATCCTGTTTCCAAAATAGAGAAGCACGATCCCGCCGGCAAACAGCCCTGCGGCTGCCAGGAACCTCCAGATCAACTCGCTGTAGACTGCATCTATTGAAAATCCAAGACCGGTAAGTATCAGAAGAAGAAGTGACATGATCACTACGCCTGCGCCGCAGACTCGGATAATGCGTTTTTTTGTCGTTTCAGCAAAGCGTACAGGATAATCCAGGAACAGGAGTATCAGGATGAGGGAGGCAAGACCGTATGTCCATTCCGAAATTGACAAAAGCTCATGGAGATACATCGTCCCGAAATAATTCGCCCAGGGACCGGTAAGAAACATATCCCAGATGAGATATTTTACGAGAAGTATCGTTCCCGTTCCTGCCAGAACGATCCCCGTTCCGGTGAGGATCCGCATACCCCTGTTCTCCCCGGAGAGATACGTACCCAGATGACGGTACAAAACGGCCATACCCGCCGTTCCCGCGATCACTGCCAGCATCCATGATGCGACATAAAGATACGGCAGATATCCATCGGGTATCGGGGGATATATCTCTGATGAAGGCGGAAAAGGTCCGAGAAACGGCCAGAACCAGTTCACCGGCGCTTCCCACATCGCGTCACCGAGCTGATGTGCGAGCACGCCGGCTCCCATGCAGAGAAGCAGGATCCGTTTTCTGTTTGTATGCAGGAGTATCAGGCCGCTGACGATCAGGATCGCTGCAATGATCAGCGTGTGGGCGTAGATTCTTCCCCAGTTGACCGTCTCTGAAAGAAGTATCTGTCCAAGCGGTTTGTCGAAAAGATCGGGCAGGATCGCCCCGAACGCTGCGTAGAAAACGGCCCGTTTATTCGAAAAAAGCACGGCGAGAACGATTCCCGCGATCAGTCCGATAAATAAGTGATGAAGGATCAGCATATCTTCTGGACAAGATCCGGCATGTTCTCCCTCTCAAAAAATTGGTTTGGCGGGTATTCCCGCGGATCACTTGTATTTTTCTTCAAAGACCAGTTTTTCAAGCGGCATCTTCTCAGCAAGAGTGATCCCGCCGACATCCGGAAGGCCGGCCGCAACGATCGAGACGAGTTTGTATTCGTCGGGGACATTGACGAGTTTACGGACATCATCTGCGTAATCCTTTTTGTCGCCGGCGATCCAGCAGCCGCCGTATCCATAGGCATGGAGGGCGAGAAGCAGGTTTTCGGTCGCTGCCGAGCAGTCTTCTATCACATACTGCCAGTCGGCTTTACCAAAAACAAGGAACCCGACAGCGGCTCCCTGAATGAATCTTCCGTTCGGGGCGAGCTCTGCGATCTTTGCAAGGGTCTCTTTGTTCTTCACTACAACAAAGATCCACGGCTGGATATTTCGTGCAGTCGGCGCTTTTGAAGCGCATTCGAGGGCTTTTCTGATAAACTCCGGAGGGATCTCCGCATCTTTGAACTTTCTGACACTGTGTCTGGACTGGATGATGGTCACACCGAAGTTTGCAATACCCGGATTTCTCGTGTTCATAGTTAACCTTATGTGTGACAGGTAAAATAGTCTTTCTCTCAGGTCCGCGCAGTTTATTACTTTCCACCCGGTATTATTGTATATGTGTGCTGAAAAGCCGGACTATCTCCGGATGTGGGATGAACAGATCGCCCGTGCATTCGAACAGAAGGGAAAGGCAGGTGAAGACAATACAAGTTTCTGGGATAATCCGGTCAATGTGGACAGATATGTCAGGAGACTGCAGAGGGACGACCGGGGAAGAGTGCAAAAACAGCTTGACTCGCTTTGCATCCCGCCGGGATCGTCGGTTCTGGACATCGGCGCCGGACCCGGCACTCTTTCGGTCCCGCTTGCGTTATCCGGCTGTCCCGTGACCGTCGTGGAGCCGTCGGGCCCGATGATCAGCGGAATGGAGACATACCGGGACCTCTCAAACGCCCCTCCCGTCCGGATCATCCAAAAGACCTGGGAAGCCGCATCGCGCGGCGAGGTCGGCAGACATGATGTGGTGATCGCGTCCCTTTCACTGATGATGGGAAACATCCGCGAATGTATCGAAAAAATGGACGACTGCGCCGTCTTTGCGGTTCATCTATTCTGGTTCCTTCTCCCCCCGTCGCTTTCCCGGGGAAACAGCGATCTCTGGCCGCTTCTGCACGGCGAACCCTACGCGTATGAACCTACGGCCGATATTCTCTGGAACCTTCTGATCCAGCTGGGCATCTATGCAAATCTTACCGTCGAGTCGAGAACGACCGGTCAGGCATATGCTTCTGTTCAGGAAATGCGTCAGGATTATTACATTCGTCTTCTCGCAAAGACCGACGGACAAAAAGGGATCATCGACCGGTATCTGGATGAACGCACTCTCCAAACAGAAAACGGCTTTGTCCTTCCCGGGATCTCAAAGACCGCCCACATCTGGTGGGAAAAATAAAAAAAAGGTCTGATTCTCAGATCCATCCGGTCAGAAATGCCCAGAGGTTTGCAAATCCGGTCGTCAGGATCCCGGTCATCATCTCAAGATCCACACCCAGAAGAGGCGTCAGGAAGATAAAGAACGCAAATGTCGCGATCGTACTCCCGATATTCGCCGCCGCTGCAACGAGCAGGATCTTAAACAGCGGGACCGAAAACATCTCGCTGATACTATCCGCCTTTGCGATCGCCTTAAAATCTCCTGCTCCCGGCGGCCGCATCCGTGCCTCCACGATCGCTGCAAACCATCCGCAGGCAAGGAACGGGTTCAGAGACGTCATCCATGCAAGACCCGCTGCGGTCGCTGCGGAAAGCGGGTGCCCTCTCACGAGCAATGTCGCTACTCCGGCGAACACGCCGTTCAGCACCACCCAGTAAATGATCGCCCAGATAAGAAGATCCGTCGCTCCGGAGAATGCGATCGCGAGAATTATCACCGCGAACATGGCGATGAACACACTCCCGATGATCTTTCCCCACGGATACTTCTTCGGCATCTCGTTCAGGCTTTTCATAGACGGCAGCGTTTCGGGTTTTTCCCGGAATCTGCTGATCCCCGGCAGATGTCCAGCGCCCACCACGACAACTGCCCTCTCAAAGGAGCTGTGCTCCAGATTGATGATCCCGTGTGCGAGATAAGCATCCCTCTCCGTGATCAGCGCGTTTGCCCCGGTCGGAGAAAACTTCTGGAACTCCGCCAAAGCCAGTTCGATCATATCCGGATTCGTCAGCGAATCGACCATCTCGGCATCGATCCCTTCCGACTCCTCGTCCGTTCCGGCGATAGAACGGATCAGGATCCAGACAAGTCTGATCTTCTCGAGAAGTTTCATGTTCCCCCAGAACCGGGCGAGGGTGATATTGATGTTCCGGTCGATCAGAAGGATCCGGATATTTTTCTCTTCGGCGATTTTTATCGCCTCTTTCATCTCGGCTCCCGGCTCGATCCCGACGTTCATGCCGATCTTTCGCTGAACATATGCAAGGATCCACTGAACGATCATCAGCGTGAAGTTCCCTTTCAGCAGGCTCTTCACTTCCGGTGCTTCAGGTTTTCTCTCCTCACTCGGGAGGGTGCCGGTCTCCCGGTCCTGTGCCTCCTTCATCTGCTGTTTCAGTGCGGCAAAACGCCCCGGATCCAGTTCGATCGCGATCACATCGGGATTTACGGTGTCCACTTTCTCACGAACTTCGTCGATGCTTTTCTGTGAAACATGGGCGGTTCCAACGATGTGTATTTTGGTCATTGTTGTTTGTGCAGATGAGCTCCCCTGCTGTCGAAGATGATTGTTGATCCCAAAACCATACTATGCTTTTGGTACTGCTCTTTTGTTAAAAGAAACTCTTTGTCCTCGGCCTTACGGCGGGCGAGAAGGTCTTCTGCTATCTGTTCTGCATCCGGCGTTTCACTGCCGCATTTACATCCGCAGCACTCAAAAACGAGGAGTGTCTCACCGTCGAGCATGAACGGATAGGTCCGGCATATATGCGGCCGGTCTTGGTAGACGGTGCATCTGCTGTTTTCGAGAAACATACAGTTCCCGTCCTCTCCCCGCCGCAAAACCCGGCCGAAGGTGAAGGCCGCCCCGCCGTCATGGATCCATTCCGGATACGGCTCGGCGATCTGCTCCGCGGCAAGACCGGTCGCTTCACAGAGCCGGTCGATCTCGTCAGGGGAGACCATCACCTCGTTGTCGTTTCCGCTGCAGCATTCTCCGCAGAGTCTGCAGACAAACTCTGCTTTGCGGATCTGGTTTTCCAGCTCCATTTATGCGTATCTGCTTACATGTTCGCGGATCGTGTTTCTGATATCTTCGGGGGCAAACCCGAGAATGCTTGCAAGAAACATCGCCCCGCCGATGCCTGATCCCTCTTTGATCTCGCCTTCTGCATATCGGGCAAGACCCGGGTGGCCGATCGATCCGAATTCAGGGTCGACATAATAGGCATCTGCTCCGATTGCGGCGGCCGTTTCTTTGAACGAGGCCGTTTTGTCTTCGTAGACATAGACCGTTGTAACGATGTCGGGAACGGTGTTTCCAAGAGCCCGGATCACTGCCGCTGCTGCCAGCATCTGGGTGCCTCCCGCAAGGAACAGTTTTCCGCTGAACCCTGCGGCTATGCCTGCGGCGACCGGGATCATCGGATCTCCGACCATGGAGACGATCGCGAGCGGATCGGTAACGCCTGCTTTTTGTACCTTTTCCACGGCTTTTTCCGCGATTTTTTCCTTGATACAGACCGGGTTTTCCACCAGGCAGCTGCTGACCTTTGCCTGATAGCCCAGAGCGCGAAGAACACACAGCGCGGTCGTTGTCCCCCCGGGCAGACACTCGCCGAGAACAAGAAGATCATGGGTCTGTGAAAGATACCTGCCGATCCATCTGCCTTTTTCAAACAGCTCCTTCGCATGCGGAACAGCGGCTCCTTCCCGCGGATCTCCTCCGGCTTTTTCTCCAAGCTGCATATGGGGAACGGTGACCTCGTGTTCCAGGCCTGCGGCGATCATGAGCGGTTTTATCCCGGTCAGCTCCATTACGGCGCGGGTCATCACCGCCGGGGTCGGGCAGCCGGTCGGCGTATTTGGTGTCATGTCAACGGAAGTGATCTCCCCGTTGATGATAAGTTCGGCATCGAGGGGCGGGACCATCAGACTTTTTTTGGGGCTTTCTCCTGCTCCGGATACTCCCGGGACCGTGGAGATCAGGGAGTTTGACAGGATCAGGGCGAACATCGGCGACTCGGCAGAGAAGTCAGCTCTCGTTGAGACAAATGACATGATATTATATCATTTAGAACTGACAAGATATAATATAAATGCAGTCACTTCGCGCACTTCTCCAGTTCACCACGATCCTTCCTCTTGGAAAACCGGCGGATTATGAATGTTTTGCGAAGCGAAGCTGGCTTTACCCGGCAGCCGGATATGTGACCGGCGGGATCGCCGCGATACCGGGGCTTGCCGCCTGGTATCTCGGCTTTGAAAACTCCGCCGTGATCGCGGCCCTCACCCTCGCTCTCGCGGTCTTCATCTCCGGCGCCAACCACTTCGACGGTCTGCTGGACTTCGGCGACGGGCTCATGGCCCACGGCAGCCGGGAAAAACGGATCCGGGCAATGACCGACCGGACGACCGGGGCCGGGGCTCTCGCTCTCGGGATCATGGTCGTTTTGATCTCTTACTCTGCTCTCTCATCCATGACCGTTCTCCAGATCGCCTTTGCCGTATTCATCGCCGAGATCTTCGGCAAACTGGCAATGGCCTTTTTATCGGCTCTGGGCAAACCGTTCCATGACGGGATCCAAAAGTACATCTACGATCGTTCAAAAAAGCGGTTTTGTCTCTATGCGGTGCTTCTGACCATGCCGCTGTATCTTCTCCCGGCAAAGATCTGCGTGGGGGCCGGCTTCCTCGCGGCTCTTGCGGCGGCAGGCATCCTTCTGCTCCTGGCATACAAACTCTTCGGCGGGGTGAACGGCGATGTCACCGGGTCAGGCAACGAACTCACCCGGATGGCCGTTCTTCTGGCAGTCGCGATCCTTCTAACGTCTGCGTGAGATCGGCTGATATCCCGTTCCCGCATCATCCGAACACTCGATGTCGGTCGCGTTTTTATCTTCGATCACGGTATTGAAAAGGATCATCCCATCCATCAGCTGTTCATCCAGGGACAGACCTCCCTTCGATCCGCGCATCGCCTGGGCATACGGATTCGGGGTGACTCTCCGGTTTACCCGTATCCCGGCGCAGTTCGCGCAGAAAACGCAGGTGCTGTGCACGGAAACTTCCTTGTCCCCGCACATCACGGTCGATTTACCGCTCGGTTTTCTCTCAAGAGGCAATGATTTCATCACAGAGAATACGGGATTATTTTCCTATTAGTCTGTCGGTTCAGACTTCCGGCGCAAGGAATTATTTTATATGGTTGTACGACCAATCTGTTTACACTCGTGTTGATTTGGATTGCACCTTTGTGTGTCCCTGTCAATGAGTCAAAGTGGAGAAACATTATCATGGCAGCAGCAAAGCCCCACATGAATCTTGCCGTTATTGGTCACATCGACCATGGTAAGTCAACAACAGTTGGCCGGATTCTCTTTGAGACCGGCGTTGTAGCACAGCACGTTCTTGATGGATACAAGAAAGAAGCAGAATCCAAAGGAAAGGGTACTTTCGAGTTCGCCTGGGTAATGGACTCTCTCAAGGAAGAACGCGAACGTGGTATTACCATCGATATCGCTCACAAGAAATTCGAAACCCCGAAATACAATTTTACCGTTGTTGACTGTCCAGGTCACCGTGACTTCGTTAAGAACATGATCACCGGTGCATCCCAGGCC
>JAYFOG010000090.1:0-5269 GCA_034932965.1 Methanocorpusculum sp. | reverse complement strand
TCATCTCCCCAAGGGAAGCGCCTTTCCCGCCTACTGAGGGGATGTCAGTGTTGCGGATTTCAGTCAGCCAGAGAATATTGGGTGATTTGTCCATAGATACTCATTATATCATTACTCCCTTAACAATAATAGATTATTGGCAGGAAGCAGTTTTCCTATGGTCCCGATCTTTGAAAACCGGGTGTGAGGATGTCTGCCGGCCGGGGAATTTTGGAGGGGGCTTTTTAGTCTGGGAAGGGGTTTTGGTATGCACAGAAACATACTATACGGGTGACTGCCAAATAAGTACACGATTATCCGTGAGCTTCAAAGTACTGGTATCTGATCCTCTTGCAGCAGAGGGTATTGCTATATTAAAGGAATTTTGCGACGTCGATGAGAAAGCTGATCTCTCGGAAGACGAACTCGTAAAAATCATCGGCGAATACGATGCGCTGATCGTCCGCTCGGGGACCCAGGTGACCGCCCGGATCATTCAGGCGGCCGACCGGATGAAATATATCGGCCGTGCCGGTGTCGGTGTGGATAATATCGACTGTGAAGCGGCGACCCGGAAAGGCATTATTGTTTCCAATGCCCCGGAAGGAAATACGCTTGCAGCGACCGAACACACGATTGCGATGATGATGGCGATGGCAAGAAATATTCCCCAGGCAAATGCATCGCTGAGGAAGGGCGAGTGGAAGCGTTCGAAGTTCATGGGCAATGAGATGAACGGAAAGGTTCTGGGCGTTGTCGGCTTCGGCCGTATCGGCCGCGAGGTTGCCAAGCGCGCTCAGGCTCTGCAGATGACGGTCATTGCTTATGATCCGTTCATTCCGGCTGAGGTCGGGGCAGCGATGGGTGTGGAGATGATGAGCGTTGCCGAGCTTTTCACGAAGGCGGATGTTATCACGGTCCACACGCCCCTTATCCCTTCAACGACCCATCTCGTGAATAAGGAGTCGATTGCGACGATGAAGACCGGCGTTAGGCTGATCAACTGTGCCCGCGGTGGAATTATCGATGAGGCTGCATTGTATGATGCGATCGTTTCCGGGAAAGTTGCCGGTGCTGCTCTGGATGTGTATGAGGTGGAGCCGCCGACCGAGTCTCCGCTTCTGAGGCTGGATTCAGTGATCGTTACCCCGCATCTTGGAGCAAGCACGGTCGAAGCCCAGAAGAATGTGGCAATTTCGGTTGCCTATCAGTGTATCGATGTGCTGAAGGGCGGGTCTGCGAAGAGCGCAGTGAACACGCCTCAGGTTTCTGCAGATGTCAAGGCGAAGATCGATCCGTATGCGCTTCTTTCCGAGAAGATGGGAAGTCTTGCAGCCCAGATCGCCGACGGAGCGATCACGGAAGTCGAGTTTGCCTATCTCGGGGAGATTGCTGATCTGAAGCAGAATCTGAAGTATGTGACCCGTCTTGGGATCAAGGGCATGCTTGAGCAGGTGCTTCATGAGCCGGCCAATATAGTGAACGCAGAGGTGATCGCCCAGGGGCGCGGTATTACGATTTTTGAGAAGACGTCAAGCGAGGCCGGCGATTACAAGTCTCTGGTGACGCTGAGCTATACTACGGAGAAGGGCCGTGAGTCGATTTCCGGTATCGTTACGCGCGCGGGTCCGAGAATCATTGCGATCGGGAAGTATGCGACGGATATTGTTCCAAGCGGATATGTTATCCTTGCCGATCATGTGAACCGTCCGGGTGTTGTCGGGCCGGTGGGTATGATCCTTGGGAAGCATAATGTGAATATTTCGAGTATGCAGGTCGGCGGCAGGAATGTCGGGTCTGAGTCTTTGATGATCCTTGCCGTTGATGATGTGGTCTCTCCTGAAGTGATGAAGGAGGTCGCGTCAAGCGACGGGATCACTGCGGCGAAGTTTGTTCGTCTGTGAATGCGGGGTATATCCCCTTCTTTTTGCGACACAAGTTAAAAAAATTTATATGTATCGGAGAACAATCTAGTAAGGCACACAAGGTGCGATTGGACTCGTGGTCTAGCTGGCTATGACGTCGCCTTGACATGGCGGAGATCCTGGATTCGAATTCCAGCGGGTCCATACGTTTTTTTTCTAAGTTTTGCAAATATAATGCTATTTTCTCCTTTGAAAAAGATCATTTAGATTGGAAGTTTTGCAGGTCGATCTTTATCAGTTTTCAGCATGAGATGCTGCTGTGAGGAGAAGGCAAGGTTTTGGAACGTGCGTGAACAAAAGAGACGACTGAGCGTATTTTCAAAATTTACACGGTTTGCGTAATATTCACGGAAATGGTGTGATGTATGGGTATGTTCGTTAGAACGTCCACTGTGTGCTCCCAACTAAGATGCTGGCGTATTTTTTGGATCTACTTCGATGTTGTGTGCTATATTTATCTGGATATGTGAGATCATTGAACTGTGAATAATTACAGCCCAGTTCTCTTAAAAAGTCCCAGACACCGTTTCTTATATTCATCCTCCGTGATGATCCCGTTCTCCCGCAGATACTTCAGCGCTTCAAGCGATTTATCGATCGCCTCATCATCCAGCCCCTCCCGAGGCTCCAGCGTCACCGAAGACACTCTCACTGGCTGCGGAGGTCTTGGAACCTCCCGCTTCTTCGAAACATACACCTCGGAATCATCCTCCTCCGGACGAAATTTCGCTTCATCGCTCAGGTGTTTGTATCGGCCCCCGCCGACCCGTGTCCGTCCTCCCGGTAAAATCATCGCATCTCCTTTCCCCTCATCATGCCACTGATCGTCCATCTTCCCCGAATCCTTCTCGAACACGATCACATCATTCACCGGCTCATCCGCCTTCTCCACAGGTTCCGGCTCCGGAGAAACCGACTCGATCATTCGGGATACCCGGGCGGCCTTTGCCTCATCGATCTCCTGCTCCGTCATTCCAGTTTTCTCCTCAAAGAATTCATCCCCGGCATTGTTTCCTTCCGGAAAATGAGAAAACAGACTCTCTGTCGAACCCGCCTTCACGCGGTCAGGGGCCGGGCCCTCCTCAAAAACATCATCCTCACCCGCACCCCCGGTCGGTTTTGGCCCGCTCTGCCGTATCAGATACTCCTCTGTCAGCAGATTGTGCTTCACCGCGATCTCCCAATTGTTCCCTGTCTTCATGTTCATCATCTCCCTCAGCGTCAAAAGTGCTGCCCTCAGCTCCTCGATCGAATTCTTCAGATTATGGAAAACATACTTATCATTATTCACCGTTTTCAGCGTCAGCGTTGGCGCGATCGCTGCAGGCACCCGGATCGAAGCCTCCAGAAGGTCGATATAATTCATCTCATAGATCCGGTATACCGTCTGCCGCTCCGGGTAACCCCAGAGCATGCGAAGACGCGTCAAAAGGATCGGAATCAGAAATTTATCCTTGCTCCGTGCGTAAACAACATTCAAAACCTCCTCGGTCCGGGGAATGTCGTCCAGGATCTCGATGGGGAGATCATACTGATATAATACTTCGTGACGCACGGAAAAGTTCCTCGAATACTACTATATCATTAGCGCTTGAAAATAGTTAAAGGTCGTGAATGATCAAAAAAAAAGATGAGGGAGAATACTCCCGGGGCATATCTGCCTTTACATCATACCTGGGGGCATACCGCCCATTCCGCCCATGCCTCCGCCCATCGCGGCCATCTCTTCGGGTGATGGTCCGGCTGACTTTGCGGATGCGATGACATCATCGATTCTAAGAATCATGACTGCGGCTTCTGCTGCTGAGGAAATTGCCTGGGTCTTCACGCGGAGCGGCTCAACAACGCCTGCTTCCCACATATCGACTGCTTTTCCGTCGAAGACATCAAGACCGAAGGTCTTCTGTCCCTTCTCGTGTGCTGCACGGAGCTCTACGAGTTTGTCGATCGGGTCGAGACCTGCATTCTCTGCAAGGGTTCTCGGGATGATCTCCAGTGCTCCTGCGAATGCCTCGATTGCGAGCTGGATACGTCCGCCCTGGGTCGCTGCGTATTCACGGAGTCTAAGGGAGAGCTCAACTTCCGGTGCGCCTCCGCCGGCGACAACTTTCTTGTCTTCAACGACACAGGCAACGACACGGAGTGCATCTTCGAGTGCACGGCCGAGCTCGTCAACAACGTGGTCGGTTCCGCCTTTGATGATGATGGAGACTGCCTTCGGGTTCTTGCATTTCTCAACGAAGATCATCTCTTCGCCGCTGACTTTACGCTCTTCGACGATACCGGCAATACCGAGTTCGTCAGCAGAGATCGCGTCGATCGAGGAGATAAGTGCTCCGCCGGTTGCGCGTGCAAGCTTTTCCATATCGGATTTCTTTACACGGCGGGTTGCGAAGATGCCTGCCTTGGAGAGGTAGTGCTGAGCAATGTCGTCGATACCTTTCTGGCAGAACAGGACGTTTGCGCCGGATGCTTTGATCTTCTCGACGATGCCTTTGATCATGCGCTCTTCCTCATCGAGGAACATCTGGAGCTGGTCTGGGGATGTGATGGAGATCTCTGCGTCGACTTCGGTCTTCTTGTATTCGACTGCGGCGTTGAGCAGAAGGATCTTTGCGTTCTTAACGGATTTGGGCATGCCCGAGTGGACACGTTCCTTGTCGATGATCATGCCTTCGATGATCTCGGACTCGTCGATCGAGCCGCCTACACGTTTCTCGACCTTGACGTTTTCAGTGTCGACTGTTCCGTCTGCGTCTGCGACGAGCGTGATCGCGCGAACGATAAGGTCACAGAGTTTGTCCTTGGATGCTTCTGCATTCTTGCCGGTCATCGCGGTTCCTGCGATCTTTGCAAGGATCGCAGTGTCTTTTGCTTTGACATCGATCGCGATGGTCTTGAGAAGCTCCTGTGCTTTCTCTGCTGCCTGTCTGTATCCAAGAGTGATAACGGTCGGGTGGATGTCCATCTCGAGAAGCTCTTCAGCTTTCTTTAAGAGTTCGCCTGCAATGATGACTGCCGTGGTGGTTCCGTCTCCGACTTCGTCATCCTGGGTCTTTGCGATCTCGACCATCATCTTTGCTGCCGGGTGTTCGATGTCCATCTCTTTGAGGATGGTCACACCGTCATTGGTGATGACGACATCTCCGATGGTGTCGACGAGCATCTTGTCCATGCCTTTCGGACCAAGAGTCGATCTAACTGCGCCGGCAACGGCCTTTGCTGCTGCGATGTTCATGCTCTGTGCATCCCGTCCGCGAGTACGGTTTCCTCCTTCTTTGAGGATAAAAATTGGCTGTCCGCCAAGTTGTGCTGACATAGTATAATCACCTATACCCTGTTTTGACAGAGTAATGTATGGAATA
>JAYFOG010000089.1:0-7371 GCA_034932965.1 Methanocorpusculum sp. | reverse complement strand
TATATTTTAAGGCACACAGAGATGATGTGTGAAGCTTTTGTAAAGCGAGGTGGGGTAGTCAGGAAATCCCGACGGGCTCATAACCCGTAGACCGATGGTTCAAATCCATCCCTCGCTATGTTTTTATCTTTGATTTTTTTTCGGGTTTGTGTATCCGCCGCCGCAAGGATTGGATAATCACAAAAAGAGAGAATCGGATCAGCGGATCTTTGAAAGGACCCAGGCCGTTCCTTCCGGTGTTTTGAAAAGCGGCACTTCCTCATCAACAACCGGCACGATCCGCTGGACCGAAACGTGCTCATCTGTGATCGGATTATACCCTTCACGCATCACTGTATCACGGTAGATGCAGATCCCGCGCCTCTCCCATGCAGGAGTCGATGCAAGATTCACCCCGCGTGAAAAGGCAAACTCGTGCAGAGCGGCGGCGTTCATACCGTCCAGTTGTTTCTGCGCATGCGTCGGGGAGACACCCTCATCCAAAAGGAGTTTCTGCGCATATCCGTTCATATGGTTTCGCCATGCCTCAGCCTGCCGCCAGGAAAGATAAGCCGGAAACAGTCCTTCCTCCATCGGGATCACCCGCGAGTCGAATGCCAGAGGCTGCTCAGCTCCCGCATACAGCGTGAACGCAGATGAAGCGAACGCTGCCGAGACAGAGAGCAGCTTCTCCACTCTGCAGTCGAATACAGACGCAGGAACATAGACACTGATCTCATCGGAAAATGTGTAGGCAAACGATGGTGAAAGACCGCTGTCGGTAATGAGAGCACGGGCAGTCTTAACCATTGCATCGGAGAAGACCTTGTCGTAGGGCTTTTTGTACCGGTCTTTGGAAAATCGATGGAATGACCTGCCGTCAAGTCGTAATACAAAAGGGACAGTGGTAGAAAGACCGGCAAAAATCTCACGATCTTTCATACAAGAAATCTTACGCTCCAAATAAAGGCTCCCCGGCAACCTTGAAAGCTCCCGGGATGTGGCGGACTATGATTATGTCACCAACTTCCTTCACGATTCTGTATGGAATGATGACACCCTGATAATTCTTCGTGTCGATTACATCTTTATTTACATTGGAAAGAGCGAGACCGCTGATCTTCTTATTCGTAACATCCAGTACGACATCCTCCACCTTGCCAAGGAACACTGCTTTATCGGAATAAACACTCATCCCAAATAGTTCTGATATCTGCCACTTCATAGTATTGAATGATATCTGCGTTCGAACATAAGTAATTTCCTATTTTCCGAAAAGTATGAGTCTGTCTCTCCAGCGAAAAGCCAAATCTGCGGCCGATCCATAGGATATGGACCGGCGGATTTTGAAAAAAAACATCTGCCGGATCCAAGGGGGGGGTCCATTGGGAGGCGGACCAAAAAATCCTCCCGCATCCACGCAAAACCATACTCACAAAGATAAATTCAACACATCTGAAAGCCAAACATTACAAAATCATGGAACTGTTCCGGATCAGACCTTACACTTCAGCAGATTATCCCGCGCTCTGCCGGCTCGATGCGGTCCTTTTCGAGGGAATGGGGGGACATGTGCTCTTCCGCCACATCGAAGAACTGTTCCGTGACTTGTTTTTTGTTGCAGAGACAATAGGGACGCAGGAGATCGTCGGCTATATCCTTGGAGGGGTGCATTTTGATGATCCAAAAATCGGCAAACTCATCCGGATCGGCGTCAAAAGCGACTTCCGAAGAATAGAAGCAGGCACTCAGCTTACATCTGCGCTGTTTTGCGAGATGAGAAAACACGGCGTGAAAAAAGTCCACCTCACAGTAGCAGATACAAACAGCGCTGCGGTATCCTTCTATCTGAAAAACGGGTTTTTGATCAAGAGTAGAGTGGATAAATACTTTTATCCCGACATATCCCGACTCATTCTGGAAAAAGATCTTTAAAACTCCATCAGCGGCAGAAGCGGCCCGATCTCTTCAGACGTGACCAGCGATCTAAGATCACTGACATCGGCATATGGCCTGCCTGCAGAAACTTTCTGCGCAAGTTTCTTGGAGATCCCGGGGATCCACTTAAGTGCCGAAGGAGGCAGCATATTGATCTGAATCGGGACCGGCAGGGCAGTAAGACTGCGTGCACCGTAGGAAACGACCGCAGTATTCAAGAGCGCCCCGCGGGGAAGCTGCACCGGGATCCCGACAAGGACCGGATAGGTCCCCATCTGACGGCCGAATGAAACAGGACCCGTGACTTCGACAAGAACATTGGATAGGACGGTGCCCACCGGAAAAACCCGTTCGAGCATAATATTATCGAACGTACTTCTGACATCATCCTTGAACTGATGGAAGAGTTTGTCATGCATGCCAAGACAGTTGTTCTCATAGGCGCGAGTTCCTTCAAATGGCATGAGCTGACGAATATTGACTCTCCTGACAAGCAGACCTGATGCCAGGATCCGGTCCAGAAAAGCTTTGTTCATGGCAAATGTTTCCGCAGTCTCCCCGGCAAGCCCCCCGATAAAATTCAGACCTGGCAATAGTTCAGGGATCCCGTTTTTTCGAACGGCTCCCACCTCATTGACGATCTCAACGGCACGAAAGATCATCTCCGGCGAACCTTTCAGATTGTTTGCCTCGATCACGGCAGGGTCAGCCGACTCGACACCGAACGCCGCGATGTCTCCTTCGGTATGTCCCTCGACGATCGCCAAAAGCGCTTCTCTGGAAGCCTCTTCGTGTCGTGCGATCGTTCCGGGGTTGATATTGTCTATATGCAGCGTCAAAAGCTCTGGAGCTGCCTCACGGATACCCGTAAAAAGCGATCTGAGTTTATCGGGTTCGGGTCTCGGATACTCGGAACCCGACGTCCCGTATGCAAGCAGATCCGGCTGCCTGCCAAGCCTGAAATGTCTGGCTCCCGCCTGTGCAAGTGCAGATACTTCCCGCCATATCCCTGCCGCCTCACGCATACGCGGCATCCCGTACAGAGGTTCAGTACAAAAGGAACAGCCGCCCGTAATACACCGGAAACACCCTTTGGCCGTCTCGAGTTCGCACATGACATGAGGATAAAACGGATGCTGACAGATAATATCCGCGCCGAGGACTGCCCATCGGTCATACTCAGGATACGAAAGGATACCATCCGGCTCTCCGCCTGAAAGATACGCATCGAGGGCAGCGGAAGGTTCACCCTTCAGCATCGCCGTCCATCCCGACACAGCCTCTTTTACTGCCTTTGCCCCGCCCTGCGGCGAGTAGCCAAATCCGATCGGGCCGCCCAAAAGAGAGACCGACCGGCCGCGCAGCATGAAACCGATCTGCTGGAGTTCGGAAAGCGTGGCCGGCGTTCCGGAGAGATACTTACCCGGGACCGTGACACCTGCGATCATCACGACAAGGGATGACTCACGCAGTTTGGGAACGGAAAGCGGATCATTGCGCAGTTCGTCGATCGTCACATACCTGACAGAGTAGCCGTGTTCCTTCAAAACACCTGCTGTCGTTCTGATGTAGGGGGAGATGTAGGGAGGGACGCCAAGACATGCTGGTTCGTCCACATACCCGTCTATGATCACAGCATCAGACATCATGACCAGCCATTTTGAGAAGTTTGCGGGCGATCATCAGCTTTCCATGTTTCACCGGATCGACATTTGCATCATCAAGATCAAAGCCGATAAGTTCAACGGAAGCGGCCCCGAACTCATGCGCCGCAAACACACACCGGTCGCCGTCGGAGAACCCGCCGAAGTTATAGACATTGGCAAGGGGCGTGCTCTGTGTGGTCCCGACCACCGGCCCGCGGACTTTTGGAACCCAGGAACGAACAAGCGGAATGTTGTCCCCATGTGCGTGCAGTACCAGAATGGTGCCTGCATCGTTCATGGTCAGAAAATCCTCATCCATCCCGTCAATATCCGAGAGGATGATGTCCGGCCTGATGCCCCGGAGAAAAAGTACACGCGCCGCTGCATCTGCCGCGATCAAGACTTTTCCAGAGAGATCCGCGGTTTTCAGCTCGGATGAAAGCGACGGGGCGTTTCCGCAGACGACACAGTTTTTTCCTTCGATCGAGCTGTGCAGAAGATCGATATCGTCCCTTGGCAAAAGCTCTGAAAGGACCTGAGCAGACCGTTCGTCATCCTCGCGGGAAAATCCGAAGTATGCAAGGATCCGAAGATAACAGGGTTCCCAGTC
The DNA here is from genome assembly GCA_034932965.1 of Methanocorpusculum sp. GTDB lineage: Archaea > Halobacteriota > Methanomicrobia > Methanomicrobiales > Methanocorpusculaceae > Methanocorpusculum. The sequence continues at coordinate 3,198 of JAYFOG010000089.1, read as the reverse complement.
TTCAGGTTTCATCTCCCTCAGCCTCGGATATACCAACGATCTTCATGAAATTGGAGAGGATCGGGTCAATGACCATAGAAAGAAGCTCCTCTTTATCTTTGACTAGGGAAAAAGCGTTCAGCGGGATGGAAAGAGCCGCCATTGTTGCATGCCCGCCGGCTGAAGCGCCAGGGATCCTGGCAAAAGCATCCTTCATCACGTCGCCGACATGCAGACGAATATCTTTGTTTCGGGCAGACAGGGTGATATGGGTATCGGTGATACCGTACACCATGGACGTCGTCACCCCTTCCAGCGTCAGGAGCATATCTGCAGCCTGCGGGATGGCATCCCTGTTTCTGACATACCCGACATTTGAAAAGAGATACCCGTGTTTTACCTCGCGGTTCTGTATCGCATTTCCTAAAACATCGAGTGTCTCCTGAGATAGGGAGGGGGCCATGATGATCTCAAGCAGAGCACGGTCTGCGTGAGGAAGGAGGAAAGCCGCATTATACAGATCCTGAGACGAGATGTTTCTCTGGAACTCGTGGGTGTCTGCACGGATGCCGTAGAAAAGAGCGGTCGCCACTTTCGTGTCGATCGGAAGATACAGCTCCTGGAGATACTGTGTCAGAATGGATGCCGTTGCTCCTGCATCCGGCCTCGACTCAAGAAATTCTGGTTTATACTCCCTGACGACCCCTTCGGCACTGTGATGATCCACGATGATATTGATCTTGGTGTTTGTCGGCAGATCATTGTTCATTCCAGGGGCCACGCAGTCCACGAGCGCCAGATAATCACACTCGGCGAGGATCTCTTTGGTGAGATGCTCCATTTTGATCTCAAGGAGATTGACGAAGGCACGGTTTTCCTGATGACCGATATTTCCCTCGTAAAGGATCCGGGTCGTAAGCTTGCCTTTCGAGGCATCATGCGCGATCACGGATAGAGCCATCGCGCTGGATATCGCATCCGGATCCGGATTTTTATGCGTGATGATGCCAAGCGTACCGGACCATGAAGAGAGAAGAGAGTAAAGTTTCTGAGCATTTCTCGATGCGATGAGATTGGCCATGTGGTTTACGGCAGATTTGGCCACGACCTTTTGCGGATACAAGACAACATCGGCGCCGTTGTCGGCAAGCTGATCGGTAGAAAAGAGATCCACAGCGCGGGCGATGACATTTGCATTCGGATATGCCTTTCTGATGTTCTGAACTGCGGCCAGATTTGCATCCTTGTCCGATGATAGAATAAATACGACTTCAGGTTCAGGAAGTTTCGTGAGGATCAGGGGATCGCTGATATCGCCGACGGTTGCCTGATGCCGGTGATCCCGCAGATCATCAATGCGTTTTTCGTCTGAATCAACGATCAGAATGTTGTCATTCGACTCGCTGAGTTCTTCAAGTACATTATACCCAATGCTGCCGCATCCCAGAATGAGATATTTTATTTGTTTATTTTTATTTTTCTGGGATACGGTCTGAGTCCCGTCAGTCTCAACCATACGTATCTTATTAGTATCGACTGGTTATTAAGGATATGGAGATCGAACAGCGGCAGAAATATCATAAGAAAATCTATAAATATTCCCATGACGTATCTAATTAGGTCAAACGACACAAGACATGGGCCTATAGCTTAGTCAGGAATAGCGACGGACTCTTAATCCGTAGGTCAGGGGTTCAAATCCCTTTAGGCCCGCTTTGTTTTTTTTACAATTTACACGTTTTAGATTATATGCATACACATGATCTTATCGTATTTGATCACTGCCTGCAGGGTGATTAAGAAAAAAAAGCCGACACGACCCTACTTCTTTTTAGGATCGGTCTTTCTCTTTGACATGGAGGGAAGATCCAGCATATATTTGCCGTCATCCCCCATGCCTATGATGATATCCTGGGATTCAGCCAGCCGTTCGAGATTCAGTTCATACGTCCCTTTGCTGACGATCCTGACACTCTCGACACGCTCTAAAATATCGGTCGGGCGTGTAGCCGGACCCTGGTGTTTTACTTCGAGCACTTCCTGCTTTGTTTCCTCAGCGATCTTTTCGATAGACTTCTCCTCTAACACATCCGCATTTTTTACACGGTCACTTACGTAGAGGAATTTTTTACCGCCGCAACTCGGACATCCGCGAAGGATCTCGATCGATCCGTCACGAAACTCGCGTCCACATTTTGTACATTTATGCGGCATAGATTACTGTGCTGCCGAGGCCCATGCAATAAGTCTGTCTTTTTCCCGGGAAAGCATTTTCAGCTGATCGACCGGACCAATGACCATCAGACGCGGAGCATTGCTCTTCTTACCGAATATCTTCGTAAATATTCCTTTTTCGCCGCCCATTGACGGATACGTCTCGATCTCGATCCCGGAAAAGCCGCCGGGGGTGATCTCCATCATGGTCGTCTCGAGTAGTTTTCCCTGCTCCTCCGGAGTGAGACCCTGCTCGAGGACGACGACACTGCCCTGCCGGACATCGTCCAGAATCAGCCGTATCTTTTCATACGACGTCATCTTGGAAAGACGCTCGGCAGACAGCATATCGATCTGAACTCCCTGAATCATTTACCTCACCTGAAAACCTCGGAGATCTTTGCGTAAAGTTCGTCCATATTATTGCCCTCAAGACCGGAGATCTGAACCACCGGGTGCTGGGGAAACGCGCTCTTGATCCTCTGGGGGGCTGCATCCGGCAGATCGATCTTATTTGCAACAATGATCACCGGGAGTTTCCGCGATTCGATGATACCCACCATCATGATGTTCACATGCATGAACGGATCCTGAGTACTGTCGAGAACATAGATCACGCCGTCGATATCTTCACGGAGCCAGTGCATCGCCTCGGCCACCCCTTCGGTCGCTTCGCGTGCACGGGCCACTGCTTCGTCCTGATCCATACCATATTCCAGAAACTCATGATAATCGATCTTCGTTGTGACACCGGGCGTGTCGACGATATCGATCAGCAGTTTGCTGTTTCCCGAATTGATCTCAACACCTTCCTTTCTTCTCGCACGGCGGGTCTCGTGAGGGATCTCGCTGACAGGACCAACTGCTTCACCGGTCACATCGCGAACTATACGGTTGGCAAGTGTGGTTTTACCCGCATTCGGGGGGCCGTAGATACCCACCCGCGAACGTTTTTTGCCAAACAGCTTTCCGAAAAAGCTTCTGAGACGAGGAAATGCTACCATT
>JAYFOG010000088.1:0-2983 GCA_034932965.1 Methanocorpusculum sp. | reverse complement strand
AGCAAAGATTAAGGACGCACTGTCCCGCTTTGACTTCGGTGCAGTCGGCGGACTTGTAACTGACAAAGAAATTGAAGCATTCACCATCTGCGGTACCCCAGACACTATCCGTCAGAAGTGCGATGACCTTACCGCCGCAGGCGTTACTCAGATCATCTTCGGTTCCCCGCTCGGACCCGACATGACGACCTCGATCCGCCTCCTTGGCAAGATTATGTAAACTCGGCACTGCCGAATTTACCCTTTTTCTTTTACGATTTTTATTCCGGGATGTTTTTTTCCAGATCCGCACATATCATCGCCGTCAGTATTCACTTCCACTGACAGATGTTTTCCCAAAAGACTCTTCATATATGCGATATTTTTGAAGTATTCCTCAGTTATCTTTTAAAAATACCCGAATGAGGGGTCGTCAGCACGGTTGGCATCATCTTTCACTCATCCAAAACCCTGATATAACCTCAGTGGTATATTGAATAAGGTATTCTACTGATGGGTCATCTGCCTTTCAAAGGATAATAACCATACAATCCGTGAGTGTTCATGACAGAAAATCGTTCAAAACTTAACAAGGAACTTGCACAGATGCTGAAAGGAGGAGTGATCATGGATGTCACCTCGCCAGAGCAGGCAAAAATTGCAGAGGATGCAGGAGCCTGTGCTGTTATGGCTCTGGAGCGTATCCCTGCTGATATTCGTGCCGCCGGGGGAGTTTCCCGTATGAGCGACCCGAAGATGATCAAGGGTATCCAGAAGGCGGTATCGATCCCGGTTATGGCAAAGGTCCGGATAGGACATTTTGTCGAAGCGCAGATCCTGGAAGCTATCGAGATCGACTACATCGATGAAAGCGAAGTTCTCTCACCCGCAGATGACCTCCATCACATTGACAAAACTCAGTTCAGTGTTCCGTTTGTCTGCGGCGCCCGTGATCTTGGCGAGGCTCTCCGCCGTGTTGCCGAAGGTGCAACGATGATTCGGACCAAAGGCGAGGCAGGTACCGGCGACATCGTCCAGGCCGTTCGTCACATGCGTACAATGAACAGTGAGATCCGCCGTGTCGTCAGCCTGCGTGAGGATGAACTCTATGTTGCGGCAAAAGATATGCAGGTCCCTGTCCATCTTCTGCAGTATGTTCACGAGAACGGCAAACTCCCGGTAGTAAACTTTGCTGCCGGCGGTGTTGCCACTCCTGCAGACGCTGCACTGATGATGCAGCTTGGCGCCGAGGGCGTATTTGTCGGATCGGGTATTTTCAAATCCGGCAATCCGGCAAAGCGTGCAGCAGCTGTTGTAAAGGCTGTCACAAATTATAATAATCCTGCCATACTTGCCGAGCTCTCCGAAGATCTTGGTGAGGCAATGGTCGGCATCAATGCTGATGAGATCTCCATCCTGATGGCGGAACGGGGAAAATAACGTTATGAAGATCGGTGTTCTGGCACTTCAGGGTGCATTCATCGAACACATCAGGATGCTGGAAAGTCTGGGTGCCGAGACCTTTGAGATCCGGAATATCTCCGATCTTAAGGAAAAACCGGATGGTCTGGTTCTTCCCGGCGGGGAGAGTACGGTCATGTCGAAGCTTCTCCATGATCTTGGACTCTATGGGAAGCTTCGTTCTCTCATAGTATCCGGAACTCCGGTAATGGGCACCTGCGCCGGTCTGATCCTGCTTGCAAAATCAGTTGAGGGCGGTCATCCCTCTCTTGCAACGATGGACATTACGGCTGTACGGAATGCCTACGGCAGACAGCTTGGAAGTTTTGAAACTTGCGCACCGTTTGCCGACGCCGGAGATGTTCATATGACCTTCATACGCGCCCCCGTGATAACACGCCCCGGCAAAAATGTAATAGTGCTTGCAGAAGTCGATGGAAACATCGTCGCTGCCCGCGAGGCAAATCAGCTTGTCCTGTCATTCCATCCGGAACTCGGCGAAGATCCTGCTGTCCACCGGTATTTCATCAACATGATCTCAGGCAATACCTGATCTTTTTTTTAAATAGACCCTGCTGTCGAATAAGGGATTACATTATTTACATTTGGGAGGGGTTTTTTCCCGCTCCCGGATCCAAAAAGAAAAATGGTAAAATTGGGATGTCCGATTTACTCGGGCTTGCTGATAAGGGTGACCTTGGAGACGATCTCACCGGTCTTCTTGTGCGGCTTGCGGATAACGCCGTCGCATCCCTTCTCGAGCTCACGTGCCTGATCGCAAAGGTTTGCTGCTGCACGCATCATTTCGTGTGCGGAGGTGACGATTGGTACGTAGTCTGTCCACTCTTTGGTCATGAAACAGCCTTTGACGTTGACACCTGCAACTGCTGATGCGATCTCGTATGCTGCACGTGCTTTTGCCAGTGCATAGGGGTTTGTGAACTCGCCTTTGGTCGAGTTGTCAGAGTTCAGAACAAGTTTCGGGAGTTCGATCTCTGCACCCTTCTTGCCTGCTTTCACCTGGTCGATGACTTTGTCAAGCTCCATCTGGAGTTTGCGGAATGCACCGGTAAGGGCAAGGACCTTTACAAGGTTTCCGTTGTAGTCTGCCATCTCGATTGGGTCGAGGAATTCGCGGCGGGCGCCGATCATTGCGTCTGCTTTGACGATGATGTAGCCGAAGCCGGATGCCTTCAGTGCTTCCCAGCCTTCTTTCTTGGTCGTGACATCGTCAGTGATGACGATGGTTGGGATACCTGCTGCTTTCAGGTCCTCGCGTGCACCGACTGGTCCTTCGAGAACTCCGTTCGGGGAAACAACGATTGCGAAGTCAGGCTGCCATGCTTTCAGGTTTGAAACGACACGGTCAACATCTTCCTTCTGCAGTTTGGTTCCGGAAGTTGCCATGAATGTCATCATGTCTTCACGGTCTGCACGCTCATCTAAAAGCAACTCTGCCATAACACCTGATGCGATGTTACCGAGTTTTGCAACTCCTACCTTAACTACCATATTTGATACACCTCTCATTTTGAAATGAGAA
>JAYFOG010000087.1:0-25931 GCA_034932965.1 Methanocorpusculum sp. | reverse complement strand
CTCCTGTTTGCCGGCGAGCCCGCGTTCCTGCTCGGCAAGTTCATGCTCTAAGAATTTCATTCTGGTATCCATGACTACATCTATCCTGTAAAATAATTAATAGGTTTTTCAGTGCCCATTGTATAATACACTTGTGTATCGGCCGGGCAGAAAAAACACGGATGAAGAACAGAATCAGAAGATAGCCGAAAAATAGGAGTGATCCGGGAGACCACTCATACCAGCCGGTATGTCTCAAGATTCTGCGGAGACACGGTCTGGATATGGAATTTTTTGTAGATCGAACTCGCGAAGTCGATCGTTTTGGACTCTTCACCGTGGATCGTAAACACACGTTCGGGTTTCGGCTGAACATACTGAATGTAGTTCATCAGCTGCTTGCGGTCGGCATGACCGGAGAAACCTTCCACCGTCTGGATCTCCATATTGATAACGATCGTGCCGCGTTTGCCGATCGGGACTTCACGCCAGCCTTTCTGGATACGCCGGCCGTAGGTTCCTTCTGCCTGATAGCCGACAAAGATGATCATATTCTTCGGAGATTCGGCAAGGTTGCTGAGATACTCGATGACCGGACCGCCGTTCATCATACCGCTCGTGGAGATGATGACACAGGGATCTTCTGAGAAGATGACCTGCTGACGTTTATCATAGGAGTCCACCTGCTCGAAACATTCCGCAAGGAACGGATTGTAATTGTCCCGGAAGATAAGGTTGCGGAGATCGGTGTTGAGGTACTCGGGATATGCCGTGTGCATCGCCGTTGCTTCCTTGATCATGCCGTCAAGATACACCTTACACTTCGGGATGCGGTTGTTTCTCATACCTTCTTCGATGGCGAGCATCAGTTCCTGGGACCGTCCGACGGCGAACGCCGGGATCAGAACTTTCCCGCCGCGGCCGAGCGTCTCATTGATGACCTCATACAGACGCTCTTCCGCTTCGACCCTCGACGGGGAGAAGTCGTCCGAACCTCCATAGGTACTTTCGATGATGAGTGATTCCAGACGCGGGAACTGGGAAACGGCAGGATTGAACAGCCGGCTCTTACCGTAGAACAGATCACCGGTGAAGGCAACATTGTACACGCCGTTGCCGACATTGAAGTGAGCGATCGCCGATCCAAGGATGTGTCCGGCATTGTGCAGGGTCAGTTTCATGTCAGGAGCGATGTCCGTGACATCTCCATAGCCCAAGGCGATGGTATGCTTGACAAACTCGCGGATCTCGTTTGATGAGTAGGGAGGAGCACGATCCTCTTTGTTGTTGACATCCAGATAATCCAGCTGAAGCATCGTCGCAAGATCACGGGTCGCCGGCGTTGTATAGACCGGTCCGTCATATCCGTATCTAAAGAGGAGCGGGATAAATGCCGAGTGATCAAGATGTGCGTGGGTCAAAACAACGGCATCGAGATTCGTGAATGGGTAGATCTCGGGGACGTTCAGATACGGAGAAGAGGCGGCGCCGGTAGCTCCGGGTGATTCACCGCAGTCGATCAGAACTTTGCTTTCCGGCGTGCTCAGAAGAAACGCCGCACGGCCGACCTGCCGGCAGCAGCCGAGGGTCGTCAGACGAAGCCACTGATCGTGATCGCGGCCGGTGTAGATCGAATCCCTGTGGATCCGCTTACCGCATTTGCGAAGGAACTCCTTTCTCTCGTCACGGGATTCACGCAGATACTGACGAACCTGTTTGATCGTCACCGACGGGATCGGCGGAGTTCGGGCGGCCTTCGGCGTCCAGCCTGTCTTCATAGTGATGTCCCGAAGAGTCGAACCGTTTTTGCCGATCACAACACCGGGTTTTTCCGCTTCGATCAGGACCTCTCCTGTATCAGTATCAAAAAAGATATCTGTGATCCCGGCGGTCTCCGGCACAACTGCCTTGATCATATCATATGCTTCTTCCGTATCTCCCAAAATATTGGGTCGGACGACGATACGTTTGCGTAAGTCGCGGGCAAGCGTTTTTATAAGATCATGATCCTCGGCAAATCGTTTCGGGTCATCTGTATAAATGACCATCTCCGGGCCTTCAAATTCAACATCCGTTACAGTAACTCCGCGTGGAACTTTTTTATTGATAGTTACTTTGAGTTCTTTGAGTCTGTCTTCAACCTGCATAAAATTCGTTTCCAAAAAAAGTAAGATTATTTTGTCGGGGGCAGATACCCGGCTATTTTATCCTCCGGCAGATACTCGAACTTCTCCGGAGTTATTATCACCACATTGTATCCCTCTCCTGAGGCAGAGTCACGAAGCATTGCTGCCCGAAGAGCGCGGACTGCGAGTTCGATAGCTTCATTTTCCGTCATACCGGATTTGTATCGATCCTCTAATACACCATACGCTGTCAGGGATCCGGAGCCGGTTGACACAAAGTTCTCTTCAAGCGTTGCTCCTCCTGCAGCATCAACAGAGTAGACCGAAGGTCCGCTGGTGTCGACGCCGCCGACAAGGAGCTGAACATAATACGGTGCAAAGCGATTCTGGTTCAGATAATTGGAGAGGATCGTGGCTGCTGCTCCGACACTGATCTCCTGACCCCTGCGGATCTCGTAGAGGTTGCATTCAACATTGATTATTCTGACAAGCTGCTGGGCATCCCCAACTCCACCGGCGATCGTCATACCGATCTTATCAGTGATGGCATGTACTTTCTTTGCCTTCTTGCTTGCAATCAGGGTACCCATCGTTGCCCGCCTCTCGGTAGCAAGGATGACGCCGCCATCAAATACAATACCCACTGTGGTGGTTCCCGTTTTAACGTCCTGGTGTTCTTGTGACATGAGAAACCTCAAATTAAGGTACGCTGCAAATTCATAAAACGCTGTTTTCATTGAAACAGCTAAAAGCGCTAATACTTAAATGTACGCAAAGTATGATAAACTTGCCGACTGGGTACAAAAAAATTACAGAGTCCAGGACTGCATGTCGCGGGCGGCATGTTTATAGTCCCAGGGTATTTTATGGCTCATATGAACACACCAGAACTCTTTTGGCTCCAGCTTTTCTGCGAGATGTTCGGCATCCTCGATGTTCATGTGCTTGGTGATGTTCACTCCCGGCGGGAAGATCCCGTCAAGCAGTAATAGATCTGCGCCCTTCATCTGTTCCAGCGATGCTTCGGAGAGTTCGGCACGTGTATCACAGGAGTAGACGAACGTTTTGCCGTCGGCGGTGATGCGAAGTCCGTATGTCGGCGTGTCGTGAACGACCGGAAAGAGCGTTACTTCCATGCCGCAGATCTCCGTCGGCTCAAATGGATGAACCGGATGTTCCTCATGAGGGATGAAGGAGAAGATCCCCCCGCAATACGTGAGGACCTCCGGGGCGCCATACACCATGATCGGTTCCCGCTGGACACGGTAAAAATCTCCGAATCCCATGAAGTGATCGTAATGACCGTGGGTCCATATGACCGCATCTATGTGCGGCGAACCGGCAGATAACAACTGGGCACGCATATCCGGGCCGGTGTCGATCAGAAGATGGTGGCCCTTATGCTCGATGAGGAGCGAAGTCCGGAGCCGCTGTTTTCCGGCTGTCTGTGCTTCGCTGCAGACCGGGCAGTCACATCCAATCTTGGGCGTGCCGACAACGTCACCGGTTCCAAGGGCCGTGACCTTCATCTCAGGCGCACCCGCTGCGGACGAGATTTCTGCGGTTGACGAGTTCCATTCCCGCGTTGACATCCGCTTCGTTGATCTCCTTTCTGCCTGCCAGAAGAGCTGAAACGATCGCTTCTGTAAGCATCATACGCAGATCGGCCCCTGAGAATCCCTCGGTCCGTGCCGCAAGAGTAGTGAAATCGATCGTGCAGGGGATATCTGAAGCCACATGATTCAGGATCGCTTCCCGCATCCCTGCATCAGGAAGAGTAAAGGTGACGACCTCGTCGAACCGGCGCCAGGCGGCCTCATCGAGCATTCCCGCATGGTTCGTTGCGCCGATCAGCAGCACCTGATCTTTGATGAGATTGATGTGGTCGATACATTTGAGCAGGGTATTGACCCCGCGTTTCATCGTGCCGTTGTCATCGGAGATACGGGTCTTGGCGATGTAGTCGAACTCATCGATGAAGAGAATGCACGGAGCGATCTTCTTTGCGAGATCGAAGATCCGGTCGATGTTCTTGGAGGTCTCACCAAGATACTGGGAGGTGAGCATCGAAAGACGGACTTCAAGGACCGGCATGTGGACAGAGCGCGAAAGCGCAAGGGCAAATGAGGTTTTACCGGTTCCCGGCGGGCCGACCAGAAGGATCCTTCCGAGTTCATAGATACGGTGGTTTCTGAGGAAATCCTGATTCTCCAGAGATATCTGTACTTTTCTCACGATAGCAAGCTGATCTGGGGTGCAGACAAGGTCTGAGAGAGAGAACTCGATCTCTTCCGGGGCATACGGGACCACAAGGTCTGCAGCCTCCTTGAACGACTCGGATTTTTCGGTGATCGCGGCAAGTTTGCCGGTTAGGTATGCGGCGGTATCTTCAAAGAGCGGGATATTGGCACGGGCCTTTTTATAGTTGATATCGGCTTCTCCTGCAGTCTCCAGAGCGAGGGTGAGGGCAGGGTTCTGCATCAGTTTGGCAGGACCGACATGACGGTAATACCATTTCAGAGCAGGAGTGAAGGCGGTGACAGAAAACTGGCCAAGATCGTTGCATAAGAGATACGAGTTCTTCTCATCCTGAATTATCCGGCGGGCGGCAAGAGCCGGGAGATAGGATTTTAACACGCCTTCTTTTATTACAACCGGGCGGGCGATGATACCGGGAGATTCGGTGCAGAACATCTGCCGGATCGATACGGGGAGGTCATTGACTTCTAAAGCAGGATTGGTGTTCACCACTTCTGCGGTAAGAACGATCTCGGTCAACTGCAAAAGTCCCGGGTCTATTGATATTGGATCCATATATTCCATATATATGTGTGTGAAAAAAGTATAAGCCTTCGCGTGATGGACACATCCAATAAGGGAATCCATACATCAGATTCAGAATAACTGCATGTATTCAGGATGAGGGCATACTATTTCAGCTCAGGAAACCAAACTCATAGAATAATGAATGAGCATCCGCGTGTTTCTGATATCCTCAATCAGGTAAGGGACGGAATACTTGACCCGGCAACTGCAGAAAACAGGCTCACGGCCATGGCAGTGACAAGGGTCGGCGATGTGGCAAACCTGGATATGGAACGATGCATCAGGTGCGGGATGCCGGAAGTCGTTCTCGCAGAAGGGAAGGATACCGACTCGCTCGTTAAAATCATGCATAGTTATGTGCTGGCCTCCGGGCGGTGTGTGGCTTCACGCATAACGTCGGAGCAGGTGAAGGCAGTGTGTCAACAACTCCCTGACGGTATCACCGCAGAGATCAGGGAACAGGGCGGGATCCTGATACTGTCGGACGGTACCAAACCTGTTCCCTCCGGCGGGACTGTAGGCATCATGACCGCAGGGACATCCGACATCCGGGTCGCTGAGGAAGCACGATCGATCGCTGAGGAGATGGGAGCACGGGTCATCACCTCCTTCGATGTAGGTGTCGCCGGTATCCACCGGCTGATCCCGGCTCTGGAAAAACTTCGGGAGGCGGATGTATATGTGGTCTGCGCAGGAAGGGAGGGAACGCTGCCGTCAGTGGTTGCCGGACTCGTCGACAAACCGGTGATCGGCGTTCCGGTAAGTACGGGATACGGATATATGGGACAGGGGGCAGCTGCTCTCGCCAGCATGCTTCAGTCATGTGCTGTGATAACTGTGGTAAATATCGACGCAGGGTTCACCGCAGGGGCATTCGCAGCCAGGATCGCCGCACTGATCGGAGGTAAAAAATGAAGAGAGGATTGTATGTAGGTCGGTTTCAGCCGTTTCATAACGGTCATAAAGCAGTGATCGACGGACTGGCGGAGGAAGTGGATGAACTGATCATCGGCATCGGAAGTGCGGATATCAGTCACGACATTCGCCATCCGTTTACTGCAGGAGAACGGGTGCTGATGATCACCCGTGCACTGAACGGATTAACGATCCCGGTGTATGTCATCCCCCTTGAAGATGTGAAGAGAAATGCTCTCTGGGTCGCCCATGTCAAATCGATGGTTCCGCCGTTTGATACGGTGTACACCTCCAATCCGCTGGTGATCCAGCTATTCAAGGAAGCCGGCATCCCTGTTATGTCACCGCCGATGTATCTTCGTGAAAGCTTATCAGGAACAGCTGTCAGGAATAAAATGTATCAGGGTGAGGAATGGGAAGAATACCTGCCTTCTGAAGTTGTCTCGGTGATCAAAGAGATTCATGGTATAGAACGGATGCAGCAGATTACAAAAAGTGACTGATAAAATTTTTTTACAAAAGTTTCGGTGCGGTTCGAAGAGAAATAAGATGGAGGGGGGAGGGGAGACCGCAGCAGGACATCACGCAAAAAAGAGTGTTTTTTTATGTAGTCACTTTTATCCAGAGATGCAGATCGCGGTAGGCTTCTGCCATCTTGTCCTCGGCAGACGCCCCAATATCCGGAACTGTTTCATTATACAGCAGGAACTCCAGACGATTATACCCGGTATCATAGACCGTAAAGTTATACATCTCCAGATAGGTTGAGTTGTCTGCCACCTGCACAGAATACCTGTCAAGGACCTTAGACGAATGGATCACCGATGCGTTCGCCGCCGAATCCCACTCAGCATTCAAAAGCAGTGTCTCCACTGTATATGTCACATCCCGGTACTCGTGATTCCCGATCCCAACCCAGACAAACTGTTCTGAGCCTGCAAAAAATTTCTCAGGATAGTCATCAGCCATCTTATCCACTCCCAGGATATAGAACTCGGTGAACTTCTCCCCGTCTTTCGGGAACGCGATCACATACACAGTTGTCACCGCAGCAATAACTATTGCCGCGATAAGGATCCAGGAGAGTGCCTTATCCAGCTTTGATCCGTTCTTTGGGAAAAATTCACTCTTCAGTGCGGGCTTCACCTGCTCGAATGGCACGGTAAACCGTTCCTCTTCAGACACGGAGGCACGCCGATACACTGTGAGGATCATCATCAAGAGAATGAAGATAACGAGAGCCGAAACGATCGGATCAAGTCTGATCCCAAACGGGGTATAATTCAGAACAAGCCCAATCAGCGGCACCACTGCGATCGAAAGACCGACCGACAAAGCAAACCGTTCGATACCGTCGATCGACTTCTTTTCCGGGAACAGTGCGGCGATCAGAACATACCCTGGAATAAACAGGATAACAGGAACTGCAAATATGACCCGCAGAAACGTCTCATTCAGCACCGGAACATAGATCATAGCTATCGTAAGCGCGACCCAAACCAGAATCACCGCAAGATCCTTGGGGAAGTTCTTGGGGTCTGCCATACTGGCAAGTGTCGCAGCTAGATCTTTTTCCGGCATATCTGGATGTATTATTCGTGGTAAGGTATTATGAGGCTTGCGGGACGTCTCAAAGGGAGAGATATCGAGCAGACGGCCTCTTATCGGGTCGTCATCTATTTCTCATAGCAGCCATAATATCTACTATAATGTCAGACGCTTCGCTGGTTTTGCCCGCCAAAGAAAAAACGGTCCTTCATGAGTATGATGCAGCTGAAAAACTGTATCGTGCCTATCTGGAGGAGAATGCAGCCGATCCGGATGCCTGGATACTCCTCGGCGATGTGCTCAGAGCCCAACAAAAATATTATGAAGCAATTGAAGCATACGGTTCTGCTGTCGATATTGACATAGATAACCCGCGGTATCTTGCAGCACTCGGTGCGGCCTATGCAGACATACATCAGTATTCTGATGCGAAGGATCTTTTTGAGAGAGCAGCAACTATTTCGAATGATTTCCACTATCAGTACAGAGTCGCTGATATGCTCGGCTACATGGGAAAACATGATGAGGCTCTCGTCATCTACTCCCTTCTCGCATCAAAGTATCCCGAAGAAGCCGGCCTCTATAAACGAATGGCAACGGTTCACACCTATCTGAAACATCCGGATGAGGCTTCAGCCAGTACAAAAAAAGAGCTGCAGCTCAGAGTTAAGGCTGTTGAAAAGTCACCTGGCGCCGTTAGCTGGTTCACGTATGCTGACGCTCTTTCACGCACGGGCCAGTGGGCAGAGGCAAAGAAAGCATTTGATAAAGCCCTATCCTATGAAGAAAATGCACAGACATATTTACGCATCGGAGATGCGTTAATCAATCTCGGCGAGACTGACGCCGCTTTGGATATGTTTGCAAAAGCAGCAGCATTTGATGAGCGCGATTTTGCCTTTCTGATGGATCTTGCAGATCATCTTACAGAGATCAGACTTTACGAAGAGTCGATACGTCACTATACAAAAGCGCTTGAACTTCGAAGCGTCCATGCGGATGCATGGGTCGGGATCGCCTATGATCTGCTTAAACTTGATCAGCACGATGAAGCGATGGCATTTTTTGAGATGGCCAAGGCAACCGCTGCGATCCGTGAACTTCCCTGGGCAGACAAACTGCACAAAAGTGAAAAAACCAATGCTCTGGACAAAGCATTTGCACAATAACACCCCGATATTTTCGAACCGCTTGATACGGCATCGATCTCTCAGATGAATCAGAGAGATGCTAAAGAGTCTGTCTAATACTCTTGTTCTTTTTTATAATCATATGCAGTTGGTTCGCAGCTCCTTCGAAGCAGGATATCTGGGCACTATTCAACGATGTGATGTCATCCAAGAGTGTCGCATTCGTGTATGCAGTCAGCCAAAACCAGAACCCGCGTCTTAGACAAACAGGATCAACATCATAACGATCAGCGCCGTGGCACCAACCAGATCGATCGAACTGGTGACCACAGGGACACCAAAGTTGTCCGGATCATATCCAAGCCGATAGGTGAGTACCGCGGTAAAATATCCCAGAAGATTCATCACTGTTATGACGATCATGCCGGCACTCAGAGACAAAAGGAGCATCGGTACAAGACCCGGGGTAGTGATCCCGCAGAGCACCGCGGCATAATGCGAAACAAGTCCCATCAACGGAAGTATCAGCAGGGCATACAGATAATTTTCAGCGAAATGTTTCCAAACAAGTCTCTGAGGTAAAACGTTTGCATCCACCAGACCCATATGCATCTCAGTGCCTATACGTGAAGTCAGGATCCCGCCAATCGAGCCGCAGCCATTCATGAAAGGTGAGATCAGAATCAGCACCGCAGCTGCTGCGATCAGGCTTTCGAGCCCGTTCGTGTAGAGAACACCTGCAATTATTCCCAGAAGACACAGCGGGATCAAAAGAGGCAGACCTTCACGAAGAACATCCTTCATCGTCTTAGTAGCTCCGTGCATTGAGAATATTGCCCACAGGATCAGAGCCAGAACGATGAGACCAAGCACCACGACCCCTATCACAGGCAGCTGCATTACGACAACTGCAGTAACGACCAAAAATGGGAGTGTGATAATATCGCCGAACGTGGTGACGACCGGTGCGCCCACCATATCAAGGTTCCAACTCTTTCGATAACAGACAACGGAGATGAGGACACCTATCGCTGTGACGATCAAACCTGCGAGTGTCCCGGAGATAACAGAGATGATGATCATCTCAATGATCCCGATCACTTCAGTTCCTGTGAGAAGACAAATCAGTTTGCCAAAACCGGCAAGAACAGCCGAGATGATCACCGTAAGGATGATCGATGATCGGAGATTGTCCCCAAGCTCTGTCTCCCTGCCGAGCTTTGCCTCAAATGCTCCTAGATGCATCGATGAAGAGAGACGTGAGGTCAGGATTCCGGCAATGGCTCCGCGCATGTTGATCGACGGGGTGACCAGGACCATAAGGCCGGGGATCAGGATGAGAACCTGACTGACCGAACCAAGATAAATCCCCGCAATAAATGAAAGACTGACACTAAGCAGCAGAGTCCACAGACCGATGAAAAACTCGTCGTGCCCATGAAGGAAGTAACCCTTCACCTTCCCGGCTATCACCAACTTCATCCGGGTTCACCTCTTCCAAGCACATAATACTATACTCATTGGTTTTTGCTACGTATGAAGGCTTTGCACCCTTATCCTCACGTCAAGAAGCTGCAGACCATGGTATGAGGAACACAGCACACGCAGGATACGCACTCTATGTTTTAACATATCCAACAGCCAACAGATAATATAATGGCAAAAAAGCTGCGGATGAATATGTTTCTTTTCTGCTGTGCCCTTCTTGGAGCACTTCCCGTCGGTCTGATCCTTCTTGCCTTACTGAATATCACTCTTGGTCAACTTTCAGACCCTGCATTTTTATGGCTGATCGCAACCGAATCCGAGGTGATTGGGACGATACTTCTGACCTTTTTTGCCGGGTTGTGTGCCGTCTTCATCCTAATGATCGTCGGAACGCCGCTCGCGTATCTGCTGGCAAGATCTAAGACACGGACCTCAAAGCTGATCGGCACGATCATTGACCTCCCCGTAATGCTGCCGCACACAATCGCGGGTATTCTGGTGTATCTTCTTTTCATGCCCAACGGCTGGATCGGAGCACCGCTCTCGGCAATAGGCATAGCATTTCAGGATGCATTTCCAGGCATCGTAACTGCGATGCTGTTTGTTGCAACGCCGTTTTATGTCAATACCGTGCAGGAGGGATTTGCGAAAGTCCCGGTCCATCTGGAAAATGCCGCACGGACGCTGGGAGCCTCGCCTTTCACCGTCTTTCGCACAGTGACACTGCCGATGACTCTGAGACACGTCTCCAGCGGAGCGGTGCTTGCCTGGGGCCGCGGGATCAGCGAATTCTCAGCAGTGATCATGATAGCCTATTATCCGATGGTTATCTCGACACTCATCTACAACAGGTTCATGACCGGCGGACTGAAGGAAAGCAGTGCTGTCGCATTCACGATGATCGTCTCCTGTCTGCTGATCTTCGGCATTCTCCGTTTCGCAGCCGGCCGTATCGGAGGGAGATATGATAGAGTTTGATGATGTGTCGCTGTCACTCGGCGATTTTTCCCTTAAGAATTTTTCTCTGACGATCGATGACGGAGAGCTCTGCGTGATCATGGGTCCTTCCGGTGCCGGCAAAACGATCATTCTGGAGCTGATCGCCGGTCTGCATGATCCGGATACGGGTGTTCTGCGAATCAACGGAGTTGATGTGACAAATACGTCTCCGGAGAAACGGGGGATCGGGATCGTCTATCAGGATTATGCACTCTTCCCCCATATGAGTGTGGAGGAAAACATCTGTTACGGGATGCAAAGGAAAAAAGCTCCGCTTGGGGAGCAGAGGAGCGTGTGTCGGAATCTTGCCGAAACATTCGGCATCAGCCATCTGCTGAAGAGACGGCCGCTGACTCTTTCCGGCGGTGAGGCACAGAGGGTGGCGCTCTGTCGGGCGCTTGCGGTGAAACCGCAGGTCCTCCTTCTTGACGAGCCATATGCGGCCCTGGATAATGAGACGCGACGGACCTGTGCTGCAGATCTGAAAAAATTACACAGTAAAGGGCTGTCGATCGTACTGGTGACCCACTCGCTTGAAGAGGCAAAGACCCTTGGAACGCGAATTACAGTTGTGAGAGGAGGGAAAGTGATTCAGACAGGGACGGCAGATGATGTGTTTGCGTTTCCAAAGGACGAGGCTACTGCAAGATTCCTCGGATTCGAAAACATCCTTGACGGCAGAGCAGTTGGTTTTGACGGAAGAGTCTGTATACGAAGTGAGGATCTAATCCTTCATCAGAATGAATACAAAGAGAGTCTGCCAGGAATAATTCTCTCGACCGAAACCCGGGGAGCTCTTCGAACATGCCGTGTGGACATGGGAAATGTGATTTTGACAGTAACCTCAGGAAAACGCGAGGGAGAGTATCCGGCGGGTTCAAATGTCTATGTGGAGATCCCGGCAGGGGCCGTTCATCAGATAGGTTTGGAAAACGCAAAAAATAGGTGAGATTTAGAGAGGAGCAGGATATCCTGCCCCGCCTTTTGCAAACGCATCAAGCATAAACGTCAGGAATTTTTCTGCCTCATAACGCTCCGGTGCATCATATGGGATTGTAGCAGCATAAACGACCGGCAGGCCGGTCCGTTTATTTCCGATCGTGGCAAACCTCTGGAAGCCGAGATACACAGTCGCATCATCATACACAGATGCATATGATTCCTCACCCAGATTCACCTCCGGCTGGAGCTCCACATATCGTAGACCCTGTCCGATTGCCACACTTTTGTAATCAAACGCATAATCGATCCCGCCCGACTCGAGAAGACTCAGAAGAAACATACTCGCATCCCTGATCGTCACCTTGCCGCCCCCCGCAGGCCGCAGGATCACCGGAAGTTCAAGTGCCATGCCCTCCTCGGTATTATTAATGTTGAGATCCGGATCAAAACTCTCTCCAATCACTGAACCGAACAGACCTGGAACATTCAGCTGCTCTTCGGCAAGCATCATCACGAGAAGTGCCCGATATCCGGCGGCATCAAGCGTGGGATTTGAAAATCCAACCTTGACATCGTCCCTTGAGAGTATCGAATACCAGTTCTCCGTTGTGATCTCATCTGCATAGGCACTGGCATTCGTGAACGCAAGCACCATTTCATTCCGTGCAAAGGGGACATACCAGTCAGTATAATTCACCCCGTTAGGTCCCTCGCGATACATCATATCCGGAATCAATGACTCATCAGCCACGACGATCAGATCGATTGGCCGGTGAAGATCCGTCACCTGACGGATGGCCTGAATACTTCCGTGCCCTTCGATCTGTATGTCGATATCCGGATGAATGGCTTCATATTCCTGCTCTATTTCAGCAAGCGGAAGAAGGAGGCTTCCTGCAGGGACCACCTTCACCACGGTTTGCTCATCTGAAATACAACCAGAACAGGCCGTAAACAGGATGATCAAAAATCCAAGTGCGAGATAAACACGTTTATCCATGGATCTCGATCCGATCAACCCATTTTACCCAGAGACTGCCTTCAGTAATTACGTCCGGTTCAGCCGTCATCGTTGCCATTCTCAGCGGCCCGCCGTCATCATACGGATATGGAGCGCCGTCTGCGGCATACATCAAAATCGGCGTCATGGTTACCGGGGTTTTCATCTCCTTCAGGTTTGCATCCAGACAGAGAAGATCCTCACCTAATAATTGTTCATAGGAGAACACCCAGAGATATCCATCGGCTGCGGAAATATGTACAGTTTGTCCTTCATGAACGCCTCCGACCTGATTCAGCAGTTCGATCAGCGGCACGCCGGTAATGTTATAGGGGCCGTATTTGATCCCAACCGTGGAGACAGCGTATCCGTTCCCGTTTACTGATGGAAGAGAGGCGACTTCGGACACAGTCATCACCATTTCGTGACCGTCCGCGCCAACAAGCGTCAGCGGCCAGTCAATATCTCCATAAGGATTGCTAACACATCCTGCAGTACATATACATGCGAAGATCACAAGGATCACAAGAAGGCATCTCATGAACGCCTCCAGAGAAGGACTGCGCCAAATATACCAGCAATGGCTGAACCGAAGAAAATCGGAGAGGACGCAGTCTTAGTTGGAACAGGGGTCCGAGTTGTCATCGACTTCGCTAATGCCCCAGTCTCACCAGTGTACCCTCCTTCGTAGATCCGAATCTCACTGACCCATTTGACCGTCAGACCGCTGGTCGAGGGATAAAGACCTTCATAGAAATATACCGACTTCTCCGGCAGCGTCTCACGCATATCATTGTTGCCGAAAACATGAAGTCCCTCCGGATTCACGGAGTCATCAGCAAGGAATACGAGCCGCATCCCCAGAAAATAACCTTCTTTTCCAGGATACCCAACACCCTGTCGTTCTCCAACACCCGAAACGTCTTCGCCCACATACCAGCAGACTGTAGCCGGACCCTGTCGTGTCGGGGGTTCATAGATAGTTGAGTAACCATACTCAACATGGTAACCATCAACAGCCACGATCATAACATCATCATTCTCGGTCATTCCGCCGATGAGATCGCAGAGATCCTTAACAGCAGTACCCTTCACCGCCCCCCGGTCCTTGAAGTTCCCGGTTTCATTCACATCCCAGCGTCCCTCCAGCTCATCGGTAAAGACCGGACCCTGATGATAATAATGTGTGGAACCGTCACCCTGAACCGGGAGATTGGATTCCATCCACATGTAATCAATGGTTTTTTCCTCAAGAACGGTACCGTTCTCTGCGATGCGAATCAGATGCAGTTCGGTGGTAGCACCTGAGGGACCTGCTGCGGCAGCTGACACTAAACAGAAGACAGCAAGCAGGGTTAGTAGAATGATTCGGATTTTCATGGATTTCTCCTGATAATAAAAATGGACACGCATAGAAGAGCAAGAAGGACACTTGGCCCAATAAAGGAGAAGACTGGAGATGCAGTATCGAATCGGTCACCGACCGTGCCTTCGGGATAGGTCAGCGTCAGGACACTGTTGTCTTCTGACGCTTCAGCGACCTTAAAAAACGTTGAAGTGAACTCGGATCCTTTCACGTCGACACGAACATAGCCAAGTGTGTGGTAGATCGCGGCAGTCTGCTCTTCAGCCGGCTGAGTGACCGGCGGATACAAAGGTGCCCCTCCGGCACCATTTGTCACATAAGAGACACCGCCGGACACATAGCGTTCATATGCATGCATATGAGCGGAATAGGTAGCGGCAACCTCTCCGGTTTCAAAAATATTCTGCCAGATCGGAATCTGGGCAAGGGTTAATCCGGTCCGTTTTTGATCTGTTGTGTAAAATGGATGATGGAAAAAGGCGATCTTTGTTCCTGGACCAGCAGTTTCTGCAGAAAGCCACGCGGTCTGATCCGCAAACCGGGTCTGGATCCATCCATTCGTGTTCAACACAAGGAAGCGCAAAGATCCGGCCGAGAATGAATACCAGTCAGGCATACCGAAGATCTCGAAATAGAGAGGAGAGTGATCATGGTTTCCCTGGACCGGGATGATGATCGTATTTGCATACAGATCGCGTCCCGCAGAAAAAAACTGATCCCACTCCTTAGGATCGTTCGCTTCACCGGAGAAGTCTCCGAGATGTACAACAAAGAGCGGCTGTTCTTTTTCTATAGCTGAAGCGACGACCCCGTGACGTTCGATCTGGGTGAACGGCGGCTCGCTTCGCGTATCTCCGGAGACCACAAAGGTGTAGTTCTCAGCACCGAATGTCAGGAAAGAGTAGGCATCCGACCAGGAGCCGTTTACAAGAATCCTGTAGGAATAAGCGGTATCCGGTGTCAGGTTTTGGATGAGAACATGATGGTACGCTGCCGGATCAGAGGCGAAGACCGAGGTCGTTTCTCCAGAGGTGATCTCGACGGCACCTGATGCGTTTTCATAGAGACAGTAATGAATCGTTACAGTCTCCTCATCCAACGAAGTGATGTACGGACCCCAGCGGGGAAGTTCCGCAGCGGATACTGCAGGAACCAGAAGGAAGAGGAGCAGGATGAGGATACAAAAACGTTTCATCTTATAATTTCCTGAAGAGAAGCAGTGCACCAAAGACGGCAAGAACACAGATCAACAAACTAAAGGACGGAGACGGAGCTGCGGTCGTCTCCGGCTGAACCGTTGCCGGTACCGAAGAGACAATAGAGATGGTTTCGATGTTCTGGACCGAGAGACCCGTGGTCGTCGGATACTTTCCAGAGTAATAATACCAGTCCTGTTCATCCATTGTTGCCTTTTCATCGGCAATACCAAAGACATGATATCCCCAAGGATTCAGACTGGTGTCTCCGGTGAACATCAGACGCATGCCGGTGTAATACTCAGGAACATATCCATCCTCTTTACTGTACCATGAGAGAAAAACTGTGCCCATCGCTGGTTCCGGATGGTAGATGTACTTCTGCGGGAAGGTCTTTTTAAGTCCATCTGATGCGACAAAGGTGATTTTATCTCCCTCTTCCGCTCCGCCGACAAGTTCACAGAGATCTTTGACAGCAGTTCCTTTGAGTGCGCCCATGTCTTTTGTCTCAACGTTCACCGACTCGGTCGGATCCCAGAGATCCCCTTCGAAAACAGGACCCTGTAAATAATAATGTGTGAGACCGTCACCAACAACCGGGAGATTTGCCTCCATCCACCGGTAATCTACAGTAGTTGTGTTGAGAAGAAGACCGTCTGCGGTGTATTTTTCGATAGTGACCTCAGTTGTCGCAGCACTGACTGCACCGATGAAGAGGCCGAGCATCAAGACCACAATAAGGATCTTGCCTGATTTGTACAATAAATTCATTTAACTCTTCTCCAAAAATCCAAACCACCGGGAATGAACACGAATGATTTTCATATCCATTGACAAATGACCAATGAGATTAATTGGTATAGATACATTTTGGATATGTTAATTAGTTAATGTTTCCTTTTCGATAGTTGATAAATGAGAACATATCCAAATATCACAACGTCTGAAGGGATTACAGGGTAAGCACATTCAAAGCAGATACTGCCCGGAAAAAAGAGAGGTTCCTCAGTTTTTGAAACTGTGGATGGGAGCAGGGATCCTGCCGCCGCGGTTGATGAAATCTGCGCAGGAGAACCTGTTCACCGGCTGGATGGGGGCATAGCCGAGAAGCCCGCCGAACTCGACGACATCTCCGATATCTTTCCCTATGACAGGGATAAGACGGACTGCAGTTGTCTTCTGGTTGATCATACCTATCGCCGCTTCATCTGCGATGATCCCGGCGATCGTAGTTGCAGGAGTGTTGCCTGGAATGGCGATCATATCAAGACCAACCGAGCACACCGAAGTCATCGCTTCGAGTTTTTCGATCGTGAGAGCGCCCCGGTTCACGGCATCGATTATACCCTGATCCTCGCTGACCGGGATAAATGCGCCGGATAGGCCGCCCACAAAGGAACTGGCCATAACGCCGCCTTTTTTGACCTGATCGTTCAAGAGAGCAAGGGCAGCCGTAGTTCCCGGCGCGCCGACAGACTCAAGACCCATCTCTTCTAAAATCTCGGCCACACTGTCGCCAACCGAAGGAGTCGGCGCAAGGGAAAGATCAACGATCCCAAACGGGATCCCCAGTCGTTCCGATGCCTCGAGAGCCACCAGCTGACCCATTCGGGTAACTTTGAACGCGGTCTTTTTCACCGTTTCACACAGCACCTCGAAGTTCTTCCCGCGAACCGCTTCCAGTGCATGCTTTACAACGCCTGGGCCGCTGACACCGACATTAATGACCGCGTCTCCTTCAGTCACGCCGTGGAACGCCCCGGCCATGAATGGATTGTCATCAGGAGCATTACAGAAGACGACAAGCTTGGCACAACCAAGAGAGTTCTGATCCTTCGTTGCCTCAGCTGTTTTCAGAACGATCTCCCCCATAAGTTTCACTGCGTCCATGTTGATTCCCGTCTTTGTGGACCCTATGTTGACAGAACTGCAGATCCGCTCAGTGCATGCGAGTGCCTGAGGTATCGAAAGAATGAGATCACGTTCGGCTTTGGTCATCCCTTTGGATACCAGGGCCGAGTAGCCGCCGAGGAAGTTGACACCAACTTCTTTTGCGGCCCGGTCGAGAGTCTGAGCGATCGTAACGAAATCCTCGGGCGAGCGGCAGGCCTGCCCTCCTACAAGAGCGATCGGAGTAACAGAGATTCGTTTGTTGACGATCGGAATACCATACTCACGCTCGATATCTTTGCCGACTCTGACAAGATCCTTTGCCGTACGGCAT
Organism: Methanocorpusculum sp.; assembly: GCA_034932965.1. GTDB lineage: Archaea > Halobacteriota > Methanomicrobia > Methanomicrobiales > Methanocorpusculaceae > Methanocorpusculum. The sequence continues at coordinate 8,192 of JAYFOG010000087.1, read as the reverse complement.
ATTTTTTCATAGATTCTGCTGTTGAGCCGGTCCAGATCAGTGTCACAGCAGTCGAGAAGGCTGATCCCAAGCGTGATCGTTCTTACATCGAGCATCTCCTGCTCGATCATTTTATTGGTCTCGTTGACTTCGAGGATGTTGATCATGAGTGCCTCTTACTTAGATACGATGCATTTTTTCGAAGATCTCTTCTCGCTGGCATTTGATGTGAACGCCAATTTCCTGACCGATCTGTTCAAGATCGCGGGCCATGTCGCCGAATGGCACGCACGCATTCCCGGTATCAACGATCATCATCATATTGAAGTACCCCTGAACGATCGTCTGGGATATATCCTCGACATTAATCTGATTATTCGACAAATAAGTACATACTTTTGCGATGATGCCTACGGCATCTTTTCCAACGACGGTGATGATGGTTTTGTTCATTTTTTTCTCCTTATGAGTTATTCAAAAAGTTACTTAGTTTATTCTCCGCGAATTGACAAATAGCTTTGTTTGTTATCAGAGTCCGGGCAGTCAGCACCAGGAGGCAAAAGTAGTCTGACGTGTGCGGCCGAGGGATAGATACGGCATGGCCCGTTTCATGATGACACCGCATTCACGGAGGGTTTCCGGTTCTCTGACATTGCGAAGTTCCCGGGTTTTCAGAATGTTTCCGGCCGAAACCGGACCTATTCCCGGCACTCGAAGGAGTTCAGCATATCCTGCGGCTGCCGGATCAACAGCCGGGAGATCTTTTGCGAGAAGTATCTTTGGATCAGTGTTCATGAGCATCCCGTTTTCGTCAAAAGCAAGCGATGTATCAGCCCTTTGATAGCCATAGAGCCGAAGAAGGGCATCGACCTGATACCATCTGTTTGCACGCCAGAAGGGAGTGCTCTCATGATCTTCCAGCGGCGTTCCGGTCACGGCATAGAATGCGGAGTAGTAGATCCTTGCAGGATCATATTTTTCATAGCTTGTCATGACCGTCTGAAAGATGTCAGCGTCCGATTCACCGGCCGCTCCGACCACAAACTGGGTGGAGTGTTTTCCGGGCATGATCTCGGCAAGCCATTTATGCCGGGTGAGAAGGTCGGATGTGTAGTTTTTTACACTGGCGAGTTCGGAGAGGTATGAGGAGTTTGGTGCTTCGAGATTGATACTAAGACGGGTGGCATACTTTGCCATTTCGACGATGTCGGTCCGGTTTGCTCCCGGGAGAACTTTGAGATGGAGGTATCCGCTGTATCCGGAGTTCCGGAGGATCTTTGCCGTCTCGGTGAGGTTTTCCATGCCGAGGTCGACATCTCCGCGGGGGATCCCGGTGCTCAGGAGAAGTCCGCCGGCTTTTCCCTGACGATGGAGTTCGAGGAATCCGTGAGCGAGTTCTTCGGGAGTGAAGGAAATGCCGGTTTTTTTCGTGCAGATCTGACAGTAGGCGCAGTCAAAGGAGCAGGTTCCTTCGAGAAGGATCCTCATCGGGGTGCATTGATGGATTTTTCCTTCGTTTCGGCCCGTCTGGTCGAAAAATTGCGAGCTGGTTGCCCGCTCGATCTTGCGAATGAGTTCCGACATTTCATGTATCTATCAGCATGAGGAGTTATAAACCCCTGACCGCGCGGTGCGATAATGCCCCAGAGAACCGTATAAACACTGTTCTTATTGAGAGAGAAGGGTTACAAAAAATAATAAATCCAATATCCTGTCCAAGCAGGAGACGAAGATTTCAACGCCGGATTCCGATTGATTCGACCCGCCGTAAACGCCATCCCAAAAATATAATTCCGCAGCAGGTGTACGTTCTATTCACAAAGGAAATACCATGAGTACACCATCGATCATAACGTTTTTGACGGAACATGCAGACAAAAAAACCGTTTCCTTCCACATGCCCGGGCACAAAGGCTCCGCGATTTACCGGCGGTTTGGTTACGACGATTTTCTCCAGAAGATGATGGACTGCGACATAACCGAGATCCCCGGTGCCGACAACCTCTTTCAGACCGAGGGCATCCTCAAGGACGCTCAGGAAAGATATGCCCGGCTGTATGGTGTACAACGCTCCTACCTCCTTATTAACGGCACAAGCTGCGGTGTCATTGCCGCCGTCATGGCCTCCGTTCCCAAAGGCAGAAAACTCGTCATGGCCCGCAATTCACACAAGGCGATCTTCAACTCCCTCGTCCTTGCCGATATCCAGCCGGTTTATGCCTACCCGGAGATCATCGACGAATACGGCATCTCCGGCGGTATCACGGCAGACGAGATCGAACGGTGTCTGGCAGAAAACCCCGAAGCCGAGGCAGTTATCCTTCCTTCCCCCAACTATTACGGGATCTGCTCCGACATCCGGGCCATCGCCGAGGTCGTTCACAAACGGGGCAAGATTCTTATCGTCGACCAGGCACACGGCGCCCACCTCAAATTCTTCCGTAATGCAGGCTTCACCGACATGCCCGAATCCGCCGAAGAGCAGGGAGCTGATATCGTCGTCAACTCAATCCACAAAACGCTGGCCTCATTCACGCAAAGTGCTGTGCTCAACCTCAACTCCGACCGGGTCGATCATTACGTTCTGGAGGACAAACTCCAGATACTTGAGTCAACCAGCCCTTCATATCTTCTCATGGGCTCGCTCGACATAAACGCCGGACTTCTCAAAGATCACAAAACGACGCTCATGACCGAGTGGTATGAAAATCTCATGTACTTCTATCGGGAAGCTCCGGCAGTCAAAGGCCTCCAGGTCATCGGCAGTCCACTGAATACGAACGCAGGCATCAGCATGGACATCACAAAGATCAACCTCGACATGAGCTCTGCCGGCATCGACGGAGCACGGCTCGAAGAACTCCTGATGGAACGCGGGATCTTTGCTGAACTCACCACCGGCCCGATCCTCATGTGTATGACAGGGATCGGCAACACCCGCGGCGACGTTAGGCGGCTGATCGAAGCCCTGAAAGATATCAGCGCATGCTGCAGTAGAGCTGCAGCCCGCTCACCAGCAAAAACCGCGGTCACCGCAGTCCTCAAAGAAAAACTTCGGCTGTTTCCTGTACCGCAAGATAAGGAGCGGATCCCTCTGACGAAAGGAGCAGGCAGAATCTGCGCATCCTCCATCATCCCCTACCCGCCGGGAATACCTTTTATCTGCCCGGGTGAGCAGCTCACCGAAGAGGTGATCACATACATCAAACAGCTGAGGGATGCGGGTGAAAAGGTCATCGGCGTCAACGATCAGGGTGAGATCATCGTCGGGCGCTTAAGCCCGTGATTGTTTTCTGGGCCCGCTGTTTTTTATGTCAGTGTGCGCGTAGAGGCACCCCTCATTTTTCTCAATAATCACGCAAGCCGGATAACCGAAAACTATTCAACCCCCCCTGTGTCATGAATGGAAAATCCGGGCATGCAGGGGGTTTTTTGAACTCTGTAAATTCCGTCCCAAAGTCCATAAATCAGGCTATAATCCATTCTTTTACGAGGGACACCTTTAAGTCTAGGGGGGGGCAACTAAGTTTAGTAATCTCAGAGCCGCCCGGTGTGCGGGGCTAGATTTCCTGTACATTCATACTAACCAAAACTAGGAGTGTGGTCTATGGGTCTTGAAAACACAAATGACATCTTGATGGAAACAACCGTATTCGAAGAGTTCGAAAGTAACGTGCGGTCGTATTGTCGAAAGTATCCGGTTATTTTTTCAAAAGCCAAAGGCTCTTTACTGATTGATCAGAACGGAATCGAGTATATCGATTTCCTTTGCGGGGCAGGCAGCTGTAATTATGGTCATAATAATGACTATATAAAGGAGAAAGTAATCGAATACCTGCAGACTGACGGACTGATTCATGGGCTGGATATGTATTCCATCGCCAAGGGTGAGTTCATTCAGTTCATGCAGAAGAATATTCTGCAGCCGCGGGGTCTCAATTATAAGGTCCTGTTTCCAGGACCGACCGGGACCAATGCTGTTGAAGCTGCATTAAAGATCGCCCGCAAGGCGAAAGGCAGATCCAATGTACTGGCATTGATGGGCGGATTCCATGGCATGACGCTTGGAGCACTGGCGCTGACGACGGAGAGATCCGCACGGGAAGCCTGCGGTGTGACCCTCGGGAATGTGACGCACGTCCCTCACCCGTCAATGATGAAGAATCTGGACACGATCGAGTATATCGATATGATCCTGAGTGATGATCACAGCGGGGTCGATAAACCTGCGGCCATTATTCTCGAGTCTGTTCAGGGAGAAGGCGGCATCAACATCGTATCGGATCAGTGGCTCAGAGACATCCGTGCCTTATGCGATAAACATGACATGCTCCTGATCCTGGACGAGATCCAGACAGGATGCGGCAGGACCGGTTCGTTCTTCTCGTTCGAACGCGGCGGTATCGTTCCGGATATCGTGGTCATGGCAAAATCCATCGGCGGTATCGGCATGCCGTGTTCGATCGCGCTGGTAAAACCGGAGTACGATGTCCTCGCGCCAGGCGAGCATAACGGAACGTTCAGAGGCTTCCAGCTTTCATTCATCGCAGGAAAAGCAGCCCTCGAGTTCATGCTCAGGGAACATGTCATCGAAGAGACCGTGCGGAAAGGCAAGATCGTTCAGGATTATCTGGCAGCAAACCTGCCGCTAATCGACCCGGATCTGAGCTTCCGCGGTCTTGGACTGATGTGGGGTATCGACTGCGGCGCATATCCCGCTGGAACAGCCCAGCAGATCAGACATCTGTGCTTTGAGAATCGCCTGATCATTGAGCTCTCAGGCAGAGAGGACTCGGTTGTCAAACTGATGCCTGCATTAACGACCGATGATGCTACACTTATGCAGGGTCTTGAGATCGTCCGCAACGCTGTCACACAGGTTATCACAGCAGCAGTTGCTTCTCAGGCTACTGGTGAAGAACCTGATAACAATAAATCGCTTGCCTGAATTATCAGGCACATATTTTTTCTCTCCCTGGATTTTACCCGTGAAATGGAACGCTGAAGCGCAGATACGACAGAGAAACGGGGCAGTATACCGAACATGATCGGATTTTTGCCGCCTGTCAAGCTATGATCAGTCCATATATTTTTCTCCTACTTTTCGCTCCGGTTGTTCTGTATCTTCTTTTACTCTATCCCGGGAGATCGAGAAAAGAGAGGCTTGTTCCATTTCAAATATCGTACATTGCACACAGAGGATTGCATGACAATGCGGCAGAGGCCCCGGAAAATTCCTTGTCCGCATTTAAAAAAGCGGCCGATGCCGGATATGGGATCGAACTTGATGTGCAGCTGACCCGCGATAAGGACGTGGTCGTCTTTCATGATTTCGATCTGATACGGGCGTGCGGCGCCGATGTAAAAACGGCAGACTGCAGTTTGGCAATGCTTCAGACCCATCGGCTGTTTTCATCAGAGGAGCAGATCCCCGCATTTACTGAAGCTCTGACTCTGATCAGAGGGCGGGTCCCGGTGGTCATTGAACTGAAATCCGATTCAGTTACGGATTATCATGCATTGTGTGAGAAGACTGCACGATTCCTGGATACCTATGACGGAGTATTTTGTATAGAATCTTTTAACCCGATGATCGTTCAGTGGTTCAAACATAATCGTCCGGAATTTCTGCGGGGCATTTTAAGTACAAATTTTTTTAAGGAGCTGCCCACCTTATCCTGGAGTAAAAAGTTCATCCTGACCAACTGTCTGACGAATTTTTTTATCAGACCTGATTTCATAGCATATGATATTCGGTATAGAAACCAGCTGTCCAACCGCATCTGTACCCGGCTCTATCATATGGTCAGAGTGGGCTGGACGGTGAAAAATGAAGAGGAGTTGGAGAAAGCAACATCATTTTATGATGTAGTCATCTTCGATTCCTTTCTGCCGTAAAGATTTTGTCCAGCCATCCAAGTCTTGGAACAAAAAACTTCACGATAAAACCAACCAAAACTGCCGCAGCGATCGTTCCTTCCCGCACGCCCACCAGATCAAAAAACATAATCCATGAAACAACCACCGCTATCAGTACCATCGTGCTGTCAAATCCTACTTTGGTATAGCCGAACTGGATCTTCGACACATGCGATAATGCTCTAACGAGAGCATCTCCGGCCATCATCAGAAGGTTTGCTTTCAAAAGCAGGGCAATGCCGAATCCGACCAGAACACAACTCAGGAGACAGAAGATCCACTGGAATACATAGCCGGTAATGATGAGATCCGAGACAAGGATCATCGAAAGATCGGTGAATACGCTGAATACGAATATGAGAGGGATCTGCAGCCACTGATATATTTCAAACGTTTCTTTCAGCAGGAAATACTGAAAAACAACAAACAAACTGTTCATGAAGAACGTGAACGTTCCAAAGGAGAGAGAAAATCCCTGGCTCAGAACATAGGGAACACAGGAGATGGGCGTCGTTCCAAGGCCGGCTTTAGTGGAAACGGCGATGCCAATCGACATGATAAAGAGGCCGATAATCATAACCATTATCCGGGCGGATGTTTCTTTTTGCATGATTTCTGGAAGCTGATATAGATAGGGCGGTCAGATATTTATTCTGGGAGGGATGACGGCAGGAATACTGCTATAATAAGGGCGGGCTATACCTATCATATGAAAAGTCGTATTGCAGATGAGTTGGGGGCAGTTACTGGGCTTTGTTTTGGAAACGGATACGCGGCATGTCAGGCACTCGGGAGTAAAGTTGTGCAGGAGTCAAAAAAGGAGGTTCCAAGCGCAGTAATCGGGATGACGGATCTTGCGGGCCGCGGTCACTGCCAGAAGGTTATCCCGAATGAATATATGACCTACGCTGTCACGTGGGAGATGTTTCTTGCAATTGAAGCGGCTGCGTCGAAGAGTTTTTTTCCAGACGATGACATGGGAGTAGTTTAAAGAAAAAAGCGAAATTGAAGTAGATAATGAGCGTTAGTGAACGAAAATATTTACAGATAGTCCCCGCGCCATTCGATTATGGAGGTTCTCCCGCTGTCTTTCATTGAAAGATCTTCCAAAAAGTAAAATAAATACAGCACTGATACAAACGAAAAATATCAGAAAAACAAGTGGACCGGGCGGAAATTGAACCCGCGGCCTCGTCCATGCCAAGGACGCGATCTACCACTGATCTACCGGCCCAACAAACACACATACAATATGTGCCTTAACTAATAAGGCAGATATGAATAAAAAGATGTTGCTTTCTCCGTCGAAAAATCCCCTCAGGTTCCATCTCCACATCACGGAAAACCATGATTCTTCAATACACACCGCATATATAAGAGATATATGGCCGCCGTATTCGATCCCTCCCTTGCCGGCATATTTATCTTCGGGCTTCTCGCAGGCATCTGTCCATGCAATAGTGTCATCTGTCTTGGGCTCATCGGTTATCTTACCAGCGGCAAAACCACCCTGAATATTCCAACAATACTCAAACTTGTTCTTGCCTTCTGTACAGGCACTATCCTTACCCTCCTACCTCTGGGTCTCCTTGCAGGATTCCTTGGCGAATATATTCTCTGCCTCAACAGTTCAATTGCCTGGATTCTGGGCGGCATCCTTATGATCGCCATGGGACTGCAGCTTCTCCATCTCTACAAACCGCCCATTCGGCGGATATTCAATAGATTCCGCCTGCCCAATGCATATACGCTCATCGGGGCATTCCTGCTCGGTCTTTCGTTTGGAGCGATAACGGTCGGCCGTGGCGCCCCCATGCTCCTTATCGTCCTCACCTATATCGCCCTCTATCAAACCCCCCTCCAGGGGCTTCTCACCATCTTCATATATGCAGTCGGTCTCAGCATCCCTCTGATAATCCTCAGTTCGATAGGCGGATCTCTTGGCCAGAAGATCCGTACGGTTACCAGACTCAGCGGGAACACTCTCGACATTATCATCGGAATCGGGATAATTCTGATCGGCATCTACTTTATTCTCCTTGCCTTTCTCTAAAATACCGCGATCGAACAGACTCTTATATATCTTCGACGGAAAATAATAACGCAGACAATGTTAGGAATCATTGGGGGGACAGCCCTCCTTCAAGCACGCTTGCCCCCTCTGGAAAAAATCCGTGTATCAACACCCTTCGGCCCGGTCCTGGCCCATGTCGGCCGGATCGTTTTTATCAGCCGTCATCAGCACAACACGCCCCCTCACCGGATCAATCACCGTGCCCATCTCGCGGCCATGA
>JAYFOG010000086.1:0-4319 GCA_034932965.1 Methanocorpusculum sp. | reverse complement strand
CCAGGCTCCTTTGAGCTTGGATACGGCATTCTGAACAGTTTCCAGAGAGATACTGTCATCTATTGAGACTAGAATCCTGTATGTTTTATGCCCTTTGTTTGATTTAAGCATTTCCACGGTTTTTTTGTCGGACCAGCTTTCGAGGACGACTCCTACCCGGGGGTTTGCCGACTCGTTTATCGCTTTTTCAAGCTCTTTTATATCAAATGTGCGTTTTTTCGGGTTCTGCATCTCCATTACGAAGGGTCTTCCGGTCCCGATCATCACTGCATCGATGTCTTCTCTTCCTGCTCCGTGAAGAACCCCGCAGTCACTTGCAAAAATTCGTTTTGGCGCTTCTGCGATGAGTTCTTCCACTGATGTGGGGTATTGTTTGCCGGTAAAGTTGCATATTTCACAGCCTTTTCCTTTGCATGCGCGGCAGTCCCAATGGGTTTGCGGAATGCCCCGTTCATATTTCAGATACCGGCCGTAGAAGTATAATGAGGCGATCTGGACTTCGACACAGTCGTCTGCAATATTCAATACGATAGTGACTTCGGGATTTTTCGGATTGCCGTGTCTGCCGGTCAGGGCGGAGACTGCTTTTCCCACTTCACGGTTCATCTCGGATTTGAGGGGTTCGGGGTTTTCGAGCGAAAGGTCGGACCAGAGCATCTCTTCGGATTCTGCCATCATGGGGGGAACACGGGTGCCAATGACGAATGTTTCGTGTTCGATGCCTTGTACGGCAGCTGCTGCTTTTTCTGCCCAGTAGGGAATCGTATCGAATAAGTCGTTACAGACCCAGCAGGTTCCTTTTTCGTATGGTTTGTAGGGGATATTGTAAGCTAGAGCATGGGCTATTCTCAGCGAACGTCCCCGTTCTTCGTTGGTGAGTCCGAATGATTTTTTTGCGAACAGCCGGCCAAGGCAGTGATCACAAATATCGCCGTACTCTAATATGGTGTTGACGAGTTCAAGCATTTGATTTCTTACTATTGGTCGGGAAACCATTTAGGCTTGTTCTCCCCGGCGGTCGAACTCGTTTAAGATGACGGTGATCGTGTGGTCGGCATGGAGGACGCGTGGGCCGACCGAGTATTTCGGCAGATCTTTGATCAGTTCCATTTCGTCTTCGGTGAAGTTCTGATGGTCGCTCAAGATGAAATTTTCCGGGAGGACTTCTGCTGTTCGGATGTCTTCGCCGGTTTCGTCAAGGACGGAGAAGGGGTGCTCCTGAAGAAGTTTGTCAAGACCGCTTTTTCTGATGGATATGCCGGGGGCCGCTCTCTGATATTCGGGTTCAGGGATCGTTACGAGTGCTTTTTTGATCAATGCTCCCGCACTTCGTTCGTCTGGGTTGAGGGATTTTATTTTTTCACCGGAAAAACGGAGGGTGACCGTGTCTGCCGGATCTGCATGTTCACCTCCTTTCAGGAGAAGGAAACATTCGGTGTTTCGCCGGAGGTCGTGGCTGAGAAAAAACGAGGCGTTGATGCATCTGCACAAAACATCCATTCGTCCGGCCCCTCCGGGCATGTCGTTTAGCGAGAAGTCAGGTGTCGTGACTGCTTTGTGGCCTATTACTGCAAACCGTATCATTGTGATAGTATGGTAGGGTGTAAGGGGTGAAAAAGCTCATCCGGCATCGCTTTAAGGAATAATCATTTCTGCAAATTTCGAGGGCGCATACTAAAATATCACGCACAGACTTAATCGAGCAAATAAAGTATTACAAATTGAAATATTAACGCACTTAGAAAAATCGGTTTAGCGAAAATACCTCTAAAATATGCCCGGACTGTCAAAAATCGTCAAAATATGGAGAATGTATAATAAATCCTGTGACCTCTCTTCTAAAGATAATACTTATATCCCGACACAAAGAAACAGTGTAAATGTCCCGAGAGGGGGCGGATATTCATGCAATGGATATCTGCCTGGCCTGTAGGTTTGCAAAAACCGGGCCGTGGACGTGAAAAAAGCAACCGTCACTGATCATCAGCGTTTCTATTCAGCAACAAGCAGGAATTTTCAGAATAAGTAACGGTAAAACAGCCAATCCAATCACCTTACAAAAGAGGAAAAATTATGGCAAAATACAAAGATGTAATCGACCTTTACGACGACAACGGCAAGCTCTTAAAGAGCAATGTCGCACTCGAAAAGATCAGCCCGCTGGTTAACCCGGCAGTAAAGAAAATCATCGACGACACCAAGAGGACCGTCGCCGTCAACCTTGGCGGTATGCAGGATGCATTAAAGACCGGTAAAATCGGTAAGCACCAGCAGATCCTTGGACGCGAACTGAATCTTGATATCATCGGAAACATCGACGCTATTGAAGCAAAGATCAAAGAGTACGTCTCTGTTGAAGCAGGCGACGACACAGTGGTTAAACGCTACAACGGCGGCAAACTTCTGCTTGTCAAAGTGCCTTCAGCACGTATTGCAGCAGCAGCGACTTACGATGCAGCCCTGACCTCTGTGGCAGCAGCTACCACCTATGCAGTCGTCGAGCAGTTCAACGTTGACATGTTCAACGCAAACACTGTCAAGGCAGCAGCATATGGTACCTACCCGGTCACCATGGATATGGCAGGCGGAGCTTGCTCCATGATCATGTCCATCCCGCAGAACAACGAATCTCTGGGATACGCACTTCGTAACATTCCGGCAAACCAGTCTGTTATGATCACCCACAAGAATGCTATGCAGGGTGCAGCCCTCACTGCTGTCTTTGAACAGGCAGGAGAGTTCGAAATGGGAGCCGCAATCGGTCCGTTCGAGCGTGCCCAGCTCTTACTCCTCGCCTACCAGGGTCTGAACGCCAACAACATCGTCTATGACCTTGTCAAACAGAATGGTCAGACCGGTACTGTTGGTACTGTTGTTCAGTCCTTAGTCGAGCGTGCAATTGAAGACAAAGTCATCAAGCAGGGTGCAGCAGCAAAAGGCGGCTACTTCAAGCCCTACGAAACCAAAGACCCAATGCTTTGGAACGCATACACCTCTGCAGGAACGCTTGCAGCAACCATGGTCAACTGTGGTGCCGGACGTTTCGCCCAGGCAGTATCCTCGACCTTACTGTACTTCAACGATCTTATCGAACACGAAACCGGACTTCCGGGATCTGACTTTGGAAGAACGATGGGTGTTGCAGTCGGTTTCTCCTTCTTCAGCCACTCCATCTACGGTGGCGGCGGACCTGGTGTCTTCAACGGAAACCACGTCGTTACCCGTCACGCAGCAGGTGTAGGTATGCCTTGTATCGTTGCAGCATGTGCACTTGATGCAGGTACTCAGATGTTCTCTCCGGAAGGAACCGCAAAAGTATACGGTGATACCTTCGGTCAGATCGACGAGTTCGCCCGCCCGCTTCAGGCAATTGCAAAATCAGTTTAAACATGTACTGATTTCCGCTTAGGCGGAAAGGAACTAGAATGACAGAAACAAGATATCCACAACTAAGAATCGTCCCCACGAGATTTCTGAATCCGGAGACTACCGAGGTTCTTCTCGAAAAAATCTGTGCAATAGATGGGATACGCCGTCTGGTCCTCAATGGTCCAAACCTTCCGGCCACCGTACCTTACGGTCCGGCAAGAGGCGAGGTCAATGACAACTCGCATCGGCGCATCATAAAAGTCTGCGGTGAAGATTATCTTCTCCACGTTCAGGTCGGTGCAATTCTTCTTGAATTGGAAGATGCTTCTGTGATTCCGCTTGTCAAGGCGGCATGTGATGAGGTCTTCGCTGACAAATTCCCGTATGGTATCACCGAAGGTGTCTATATGCGGTCGAACATGACTACCACCGACTATGCTAAATACGGTATTGTCGATGACAAACGAATTCTTGGAATGAGCGATCCAAAAAGCAAACAGCGCCCTATCATTCTTCAGGGAACAAAATAAAAATGCCGCTTGGTCGTGTAACACAACTCGTCGACTGCAGACAGAGCATGGGTATGGGCAAGGGGGGATCTCTTGCTCAGAGGGGAACCATCTCTGAATGTAAAAATCCTGATGTTATCATCGTGGGCATGTCTCCAGGCCGGAGACATATTACAAAACCTGTCTGTGATATTACGTCAGCACTGCGGCAGCAGGGGATCGAATACAGCGTAAGTACCTTGGTGCTGAACGCAGGCAGCGGAGTTCCACCTGATGCGGATATCGGCGGGGTAGCACTCGGCTCAAATTTCGGAATTCTCGATCGCGAGATAGAACAGATAGAACGCCACAAAGTGGCGGTCCTTCACCACGGAAACATACGGTCTCATGTGGTCCACAAATCAAGAAAGATCCTGCAGGAATGCAGCGTAAATGCTGTTG
>JAYFOG010000085.1:0-8127 GCA_034932965.1 Methanocorpusculum sp. | reverse complement strand
TAATATGGTAAAAGCATCCCGAGAAACCCGGAGCAAGTTCCTGAAGGTAAAATGTCCGGACTGTGAAAACGAACAGCTCGTATTCGAGAAAGCAACCTCCGTTGTTGAATGTACCGTCTGCGGACGCGTCCTTGCAGAGCCAACCGGCGGCAAGGCCGTTATCAAAGCAGATATCGTAGCAACTTTTGAATAAATCTGGAAAATTATCTGATGAGTGAAAGAGATTGGCCAATAGAAGGAGAACTTGTCGTCTGCAGCGTTGCAGAAGTCAAGGACTTTGCGGCATTTGTAAACCTGGATGAATATGAAGGACGGCAGGGGCTGATCCCTATTGCAGAGATTGCCCGCGGCTGGATCAAATACATACGGGATTACATCCGTGAAGGACAGAAGGTTGTCTGTAAAGTTCTTCACGTGGATGAACACCGCGGCCACATCGATCTCTCCCTCAAAGATGTCAATGAACACCAGCGCCGGGAAAAGATCCAGGACTGGAAGAATGAGCAGAAGGCACACAAGTGGATCCAGTTTGCCTCGACCGAGTCGAATGTTGATACCAAGAAGTTCGAAGAGGCGATGTATGCTGAATACGGCTCTCTTTATGCAGCTTTTGAGGCAATTGCCATATCCGGCGAGGCAACTCTTTCCAAATTTTCTCTGCCCAAAGAGGGGATCTCGGCCCTGGCAAAGGTCGCCTCTGAGAATGTGAAAGTTCCAAAGGTCACCGTCAGTGCGGTTCTGGAGCTCACCTCCACCAAACCCGACGGTGTCAACATTATCCGCCGTGCACTCAGAAGCGCCGAACCGAAAGTGGACGGTGCCGAGATCGAACTTCTCTATCTCGGTGCTCCGCATTACCGGGTAAAAGTCGTCGCTCCTGATTATAAAACTGCAGAAAAAGCACTGGTCAAAGCATCCGAAGCAGCGATTGGTGTGATGGAACGCGCTGAAGGTTCCGGCAAACTCATCCGGAAACAGAAGTAATAAAAGGTTGTTTTCTTATGACGGGTCATATTCGTAGATGCCCTGAATGCAACACCTTCACTCTTTTTACGATCTGCCAAAAATGCGGATCTTCCACGGTTTCTGCCCATCCGGCAAGATATTCACCTGAGGATCCCTATGGTAAATATCGAAGGATGGTTAAAGCATGGAACAGGTAAATGTCAGATGGTATGTTGAGGATGTCGCAGCACATTCAGCTCCGGTCGTGATCGCAGGACTGCCGGGTGTCGGACATGTCGGCAAACTGGTTGTCGATCATCTTGTTCATGTCCTATCGGGTGTGAAAGTTGCCGAAGTCACCTCTACTCTTTTTCCCCCGCAGATGTATCTTTCAGAGGATGCGGTCCTGCGCATGCCGAGGAATGAGATTTTTTTTGCACCTGGATCCGGAAGTTCTCCCGCGGTCCTTCTTCTGGCAGGTGACTGTCAAAGCACGACTCCCGAAGGGCATTACATTCTGGGGAATGCCTATATCCGCGTCTTCGAACTGCTGGGTGTGAAACGGATATACACGCTCGGCGGTTACGGAGTCGGCCGGATGGTGGAAAAACCGCGCATCCTTGCCGCACTGTCCTCTTCGTCATTAAAAGACGAGGTCCTGTCGGCAGGGGCTGTTTTGAATAAAGAAGAACCGGTCGGCGGGATCATCGGGGCCGTCGGTCTTTTGATCACGCTTGGCCGTCTTGCCGGCATGGAGGGCATCGCTCTTCTCGGCGAGACGTCAGGATATCTGGTGGATCCGGTCAGTTCAACTGCCGTTTTGGATGTGCTGGAAAAACTCACCGGCATCACGGCGGACCGGACAGAACTTTCTGAGCTTGCATCCCAGATGATGACCGAGGTCTCGGCCCTCGCTTCCACGATCCAGAGAAACAATGCCGATGACCTGAGTTACATTGGATAACTTCTATGCAGTGCAACGCTGATCTCCATCTTCACTCCTGTTTTTCGATGGCAACCTCGCCTGAGATGCTTCCAGACAAGATCCTCGCAGGCTGCCGGATCAAAGGCATCCATGTTGTCGGTACCGGCGATGCTCTTCATCCGGTCTGGCGCGAAATGTGGGGGCCTTTTCTGGAGAACGATCACGGCATCACGGTCGTTCCCCAGACCGAAGTCGAAGACTCCTCACGCGTCCATCACCTGATCCTGATGGAAACGTTCGATCAGTTTGCGGAACTTCAGCAGAGATTCACCTCAGCCTGCGGTCATCTGACAACGGCCGGCCGCCCTCATCTGCACCGGTCCGGCGAAGAGATCGCCCGCGAGGTCCATGAACTCGGCGGGCTTATCGGACCTGCACATGCGTTCACGCCGTGGACCTCTCTGTTTGCCGCCTTTGACCGGCCTTCAGAATGTTACGGTGAAGAGAAGATCGAGTTCTGCGAGCTGGGGCTTTCCGCTGATTCCTCCTACGGTGCAGGCATCGAAGAGTTTGTGAACGTTCCTTTTTTATCGAACTCTGATGCTCACAGTGCGGCACCGGAAAAACTCGGCCGAGAGTTCACTCGGATGGAAATATCGTCCCCTACGGTACGGTCGGTCCTCGAATCGGTCCAAAAAGGTTTGATCGTGCTGAATGCCGGATTTTTCCCTGAGGAGGGAAAGTACAACAGGACGGCATGCACGCGGTGTTATGCCCAGTTTTCCCTTGCGGAAGCCGAGCGTCTTCACTGGAAATGCCCTCATGACAAAGGCAGGATAAAACTCGGCGTGAAGGAACGTGCGGAAAAACTTTCTTCGATATCTCCGACGGACCGTCCGCCCTATCTGAAGATGATCCCGCTCGGCGAGGTCATCGCACGGGTCCTGGGCGTATCCTCACCAAACACCAAAAAAGCACGGGCACTTTATGCTGCGTTCATCGAGGTGTTCGATAACGAGATCAGCATTCTGCTCGAGGTGCCGTATGCAGACCTCGCAGAAGTGTCAGCTCCGGCCGCCCGGGCGGTCATCTCGATGCGTGAAGGCCGCCTCACTCTTATTCCGGGCGGCGGCGGAAAATACGGTTCGTTCACCCTCTGATGGGACTGTGGAGGGGCGTTTATCTTATGCGAGAAACGCGCATCTGGACTCGTCTACGATCTGCACATCGTCAAGTGACCACAGACGCATGTTTCGCGAGGTCTTTTCGATACCGAGTTCTGTGTCCGAATCGATGTCGATAAGATAGGCCTCCAGCTCCTGGACACGCATCCTGTTTGCCGCGACTGCCCGGTGATGTCCGTCGATCAGGATGTATTTATCTCCCCTGTGCACGACGATCAGGGGCTCGGCAAGACCTTTTTTGATCTCGTATGCCCTTCCGTCCAGTTCATCCATATACACTTTGGACTGGGTCGGGATCAGGCTTTTCACGGCGACCATCCCGCGCGAGAGCAGAGGGTCCAGTCCGTAGAGAGTTTTGAGCGTGGTCATGTAGTCGAATACTTTCTCGGGCGTTACCCGTTCGATCTGTGATCTGATCACGTCCGCATTCGTTATGATGCCGACAAACTTTCCTTGCGGATCAACCACCGGGAGTTTCTGGACACAGAATCTGAACATTTTCCGCGCGACATCGGTCATTCCTTCGTTCGGGTGTGTTTTCAGGATCACCGGCTGCATCAGAGGAGCGATGCTGTCTGTTGCTTTTGCATCGATGATGTCCTTTGCTGCGATCAGACCGACGACTTTCCCATTGGACAGGACGGGAAAACCGTCATGTGTCGTTGTCCGGATAAGTCCGATAACATCTTTCACGGTTTTTCCCGCGTCAAGACTGATCACATTTGTAGTCATGTACTCGTTTACGAGTTTCTTCTCAGTCGGGATCAGTTTCGGGTGTGTGGGCCGCACGACCGATCTTTCCGGATTATCATCGATTTTTACGTCTTTGATCCTGAAAATTTTCATGGAGTGTGCGGTTTTTTCCAGTCCGAGTTCGATGTCGGCATCAAGATGGACAACATAGGCATCCAGCTCTTTCAATCCAAGCCGTTCGGCTGCAACTGTCCGGTGGTGTCCGTCCACAAGGATCGTTCTCCCGCCTGATTTCACCACGATTACCGGTTCGGCGAGATTTTTCTGGAGTTCATACGTTCTGCCGTCAAGTTCATCCTGATGCACCGAACTCTGTGTCGGCTGAATATCTTTCACCTTGACGAGTTCCCGCTTCAGATGGGTGTCAACTCCGTAAAGTGAGTGAAGCGCCCGCATAAAATTGAATACTTTCTCCGGAGTTACCCGTTCGATCTGTGATCTGATCACATCCATATTGGATATAATGCCCAGTAGTTCGTTCTCGGGTCCGACGACGGGCAGTTTCTGGATCCCGGTTCTGAAGATGCGCCGCGCAACCTCGGTTATCGTGACATCGGCACGTGCGGTTATGGGGTGACGGGTCATCCGCAGTTCGACTTTTGTTGAGGGGTGTTCGCCGATGATGTCCCTTGCAGAGATATACCCTACAACTTTTCCACCTCTAAGGACAGGAAAACCATCATGATCTGTGGTATGGATCAGGTGGATCACATCTCCAACCGTTGCGGACGCATCGATGCTTACAACATCATGCGTCATGTAGTCGCGGACCTGTTTTTTCTCCATCGCTTGAACCTAGTATTTGCAATCAGAGAACATCAATCTTGTTAAAAATAAGGTTTTGTGGGGGGGGATAGTTCGCCAGAGGCGCAAGGCCGGTCACTCGATATCGATCGGCACGCCGGTATCCTGTGCGTTTTTTTGAAGAGTGATCTCCACGATGCCGTTTTTGAATGAAGCTTTTGCTCCATTTGCATTGACCTCGGCTGGAAGATGGATGATCCGCTCTCCGGCGCCGGCTCTTCGTTCACGTAAATGATAGATGCCGGAAGCATCCGTCTCCGAGACTTCCCGGTCATACTTCGTTTTGATCAGAAGAGAGGACTCATTCAGAAGTTTTACCGAGACATCCTCTTTTTCGATCCCCGGGAGATCACAAGTGATGATGATCTCGCCTGGTGTTTCGCAAAGATCCACATGGAAGTCGCCGGTGATCCTCGGCACGGCATTTTTTGCGATGGTCTTAATGCTCTCGGAGCGCGATGCAAGATTTTCGGCACGTCCTTCCATTTCGGAAAAAAACGTGTCGAGCTCGGAACCGAGCGTTCCAAAGCTGAATGGGCAGAATCTGATTGGCATATGAGTGTACCTCCTGATATGGCATCATCGAATGATGTTTACAATAAGTAAGTCATAATTGTATATATAGTTAATCGTACATCGAATGCGCATCGGAAGAGAAGGTGTTTATGATATCACATCCCCATATTAATAACAAATGGCAGTACAGACGAAGTCCAAATCTGAGGATAAAGGTCCGAAGAAGAATATAAACTGGACGCAGGTAGGCGTGATCGGCTTTTGTGTCCTGATAGTGATCATGTGCATCGTATCATTCAGCGGGTTGCCGAATGCTCTTGGCAATCTTATCAACGGAAACGGTGCAACAGGTACCGGTGCAGTAGTGTCCGGCAATCCCGTATATGTCAATTATACAATGAATATCGGCGGTTCTGCCGTTTTTGAGAATTCAATGGGATTCTTTGCAGGTTCGGAGGTCAACCAGTCTCTGTATGTATCCGTTGACGGATATGAGTATCCGTTTGTCGTGTATCCAACAGAGTTCAATCAGATTTCATCCGGGGTTATTGGTCTTGTGCCGGGAGAAAGCAGGACCGTTGCAGGTTCCGGCTCTGATCTCGCATATCACATGACTAAGGAAGAAACCGAGACTGCGGGTCTGGTTTTCGATGATACGAACGTTGACGATCGGGTATTCATTACCGTCGATTATGTCAATGAAAATGAGGAAGCTGCAAAAGCATACCGCATTTGTGTTGTAACTGAGAAAACCGCTGACAATCTGACTCTGCAGTACGGCTCGGACACAATAGATATCAAAATGGTTGGTTATTTAACAACCAGCTAATCTGATTTTTTTACTTTTTTAATTCTGCCAGTTCGGCACGAATTTTTTCCAGCTCAAGGATCTGCTCTCTGTGGTAAGCAAGGATCATATCACTGATAAGTCCAATCATAAATGTCAGGATACCGGTCACGATCAGAAGCATTGTCAGGATCGTCAGCGGAAGATGTTCGATCCCCTTAAACCACTCAAACAGAACATAGATGCCGGTGAAGAACCCGGCGAGGCTGAGGATAATTCCAAGAACGCTGAAATGGAACAGGGGGTTGTTCATTTTTCCGTAACGGTTGATTGCTCTGATGATCTTGTATCCGTCACGGAGCGGATTCAGTTTCGTGGGGGATCCGGGACGTTTTTTGTAATATGTCGGGACGACCTCAAATCTGAGATTATGGTGAACGACTGCGGAGCTGATTTCCGTTTCGATTTCAAATCCGGTCTCGGAGAGGTTCATTTTTTGAATTGAATCTCTGGTGAACCCCCGGTAGCCGGACAGGATGTCCGTCATATAGACGCCGTGTGCCCATTTGAAATATTTATTCATTATAGAATTCCCCAGGCGGTTCAAACGGGTGAGAGCTCCGTGCTCGTAGCTTCCCAGCCGGTCACCGATCACATGATCTGCCCGCCCCGATACGAGCGGTTCGATCATCGAATCGGCGTATTCGGGCGGATTGGTCCCGTCCCCGTCCATCATCAGAATGTAGGGTTCGGTGATCTGCCTGAATGCTTCGATCATTGCAGTCCCTTTCCCTTTGCCGTTCTGGGTCAGGACTCTCGCCCCTAGTTCTGCGGCGATCGCCGTGGTCCCGTCTGTGGAATGTCCGTCGACCACCAGGATTTTGGTATAGCCGAGACTCTGCAGTTCTTTGATGAGCGGTCCGATGGTCGTTTTCTCGTTGAGTGTCGGGATCAACACGCAGACATCATCTTTATTCATCATTGATTATTTATTCTTCAGCTGCCAGAGCATTCTGCCCTGTATGCCGAAGTATTTGGAGTAGCCTATCGCATCACGCTGGTCGATGGTCGTCGAGTCGAAGGATACCATGTCCATAGAGTAGATGGCATTTGGCGATGATCTTCCCATGATGTGCATGCCTCCTTTGTACAGCTGGACGTCTACCGTTCCGGTGACGCGTTTCTGCGTTTCGTCGATGAATGCATTCAGGTCATGGTACAGGGGTTCGTGGATCAGTCCCATGTAGGCGAGTTCTGCCCACTGATCATCGACGATGTGTTTGAACTTCAGTTCTGCTCTGGACAGGACCAGTTTTTCGAGATCCTTGTGGGCTGCAATAAGGACGGTGGCTGCCGGATGTTCGTAGTTTTCTCTGGCTTTCAGACCAAGAACACGGTCTTCGACCATGTCGTTTCTTCCAACACTGTGTTTTCCGGCAAGTTTGTTCAGTGTGACGATCAGCTCGACGCCGGCCATTTTTTTGCCGTTTAAGGATACCGGAACACCGTTTTCAAATCCGACAGTGATGAGCTCCGGCTCGTTTGGGGTGTCTTTTAACGCGGCTGTCCAGTGGTAGATCTCTTCGGGCGGGTGGTAGTCGGGCTCTTCAAGGCGGCCGCCTTCGATGCTGCGGGACCAGATGTTTTCATCAACACTCCAAGGCGTGGATTTTTTTACCGGGATCGGGATGTTATGCTGCTCGGCATAATCGATCTCCCATTCACGGGTCATGTTGTGCTCACGCATCGGAGCAACGATGTCAAAACCGTGCATACGGAAGATGTAATCGAATCTGAGCTGATCATTTCCTTTTCCCGTGCATCCGTGTCCGATCGCGGCCGCATTCTCCAGTTTTGCGATCTTTACGATCTCTTCTGCAATGATAGGGCGGGCGAGCGACGTTCCCATCGGATATCCTTCGTAGAGTGCGTTTGCCTTGATCGCAGGGAAGACATGATTTTTGACAAATGCATCCTTCAGATCAAGGGTGAAATGCTTGTCTGCGATCAGATTTCCTTTGTCGGTCGCCATCTTTACTTCGCTTTCGGGCTGGCCGACATCTGCGGCGACGGTGATCACACGGTCGTATCCGTACATGTTCTTTAAAATCGGAACACAAATCGAGGTGTCAAGACCTCCGGAAAAGGCGAGGACAACAGTGCCTTTCCCTGTTTTCTCAGTTGTATCTGTCATGCGGATCTCCGATAAATAC
>JAYFOG010000084.1:0-28733 GCA_034932965.1 Methanocorpusculum sp. | reverse complement strand
CAGTGAGATGTTCACGAAATATTACACTGTTACCGAGAAGAACTACGACGTCGAAGAGCACGCATTCATGAAGAATCCCTTCGTCATTAAAGTTGATGCAACACAGTGAGGTCAAAAGATGAACACTGTCACAATCACTATTACAAAACAGCCGGAGTTATTCATCGAAGCTGAGTGTTTCTCTCCCGACGCACTTGCAGGCAAGTCTGCTGACGCAATCTCCAAACTCCCGATCTATATCGGCAAAACCACAGAAACCGTTGGCGACTACTTTGCTGTAGATGGAAATGCCGGAGCTACTGCTGCCGAAACCAAACTGGTTATCAAAGGCGACACCAGCCGTGTCAAGTATATCGGATCCAAGATGACTGCAGGCGAAGTCGTTATTAACGGCAACGCAGACATGTATGTCGGAAACTTCATGACCGGCGGCAAGATAACTGCCAAAGGAAACATTGGTCACTTCGCTGCTACCTCCATGTCCGGTGGCGAGATCATTGTTGAAGGAAATGCCGGGAACTATCTCGCAGCCTCCTATCGTGGAGACTGGAGAGGTATGTCCGGCGGCAAGATCACCGTTCTTGGAAATGTCGGCAGCGACTGTGCTACCTTCATGACTGGCGGTGAGATTGTCATCGGCGGAAATGTCGATGTCCACGTAATGACCCACGCAGACGGAGGTAAAGTTATCATTAAAGGAAATGCAAAGAGCCGCCTCGGCGGTCAGGCTTCCCGCGGTGAGATTTACCTCTTTGGAACTGTTGATGTCATGATGCCCGGGTACGCATACTCTGAAGATGTAGAGCTCGAAGTAGCAGGCACCAAAGCAAAGTTTGCTGTATATAACGGCGATCTTGGTGAACGTCACCCGACTCGTAAGGGTCAGCCGATCTACGCCAAACTCTATCTGAAGAAATAATATCATCAGATCAGCACAATTATTTGTTGTGTAGGGGACGATATTATCGTCCCCCCTCTCCAATTTTATTATACTCTGCTTTGCAGATACCGGTAGTTATTAACTGTTCTCTGACCAACCCTCCTCTATGAGTATATTCAGGGAGTATGGTGAGTCCGGGGTACACGTTTTGGGCGGTGTGATTACTCAGAAAAATGCTGATTATTGTACTGTTCGGATTCGTTTGCCTGCTGGTGTAGTTACTGTCGATCAGATTCGCGGTCTCGCCAGTATCGCTAAAAAGTATGGGGATGGCACGCTTCATGTTACAACGCGTCAGACCTTTGAGATCCCGAATGTCAAACCGTCCACTCTCGAAAAACTCGATCTCGCTTTGAAAAAAAATGGGACACCGATCGGTGCCGAGTTCACCGAGGTCGTGAATGTCACGGCATGCCCGGGTACACTCCGGTGCAAATATGCCAACATAGACAGTGTCGGTCTTGCTAAGATCATTGATGAAAAATATTTCCGAAAAGAACTTTCGATTCGCGTTAGAATTGCCATTTCCTCCTGCCCCAATTCATGCGTAGCCAGTTGGGAGAGTGATATCGGTATAATTGGTATTCAAAAACCCATCAGAAATCCAACGCTTTGTTCGGGTTGCGGGACCTGTGTGGCTTATTGTAAAGAACATGCTCTTACTGTCCGCCAGGGTGTGGTAAAGCTCGATCACGAGGTTTGTAATACGTGCGGGAACTGCATTGAGACCTGCCACTATCACGTCATTCAGGGGGAACCTCTTGGCTATCAGATCATGGTTGGCGGCAGTCATGGCAGGACGCCGCATGTCGGCAGATATCTTGTCTCCGTTTCATCTGTCGAAGCTCTTATGATTGTTGTTGATGGTATCATTGACTGGATCCGCCGCTATGGGAGGTCAGGCTCACGATTCAGGAATCAGATCGAGGAGGAGGGATTTGACGCATTCAAAGCATTTGTTCTGAAAAAAGCTGACCCTTCATCCTTTGTTGCAATTGAGAACAAACGGCTCATTGCTGATATGGAATGATCTGATTCCATACTCTTTTCTTTTTGACCGTTCTAATTAAAAGCATATGACATCCGAAAAAGTCAAAGATGCATTTGAGAAAGAAGGTATCAGTACCGAGATCACTTGCGCCAAAGCTCATGAAATGAGTGAAAAGTATGCCATTCCGATTACAATGATAGGTAATTACTGCCATGTTCATGACATCAAGGTACAGGCATGTATGCTTGGCTGTTTCTCCGGCAAAAAACATCCATCTCCCAAAGAGTAACCTAAAAGTCAGATTCATATCTTTGCTCCTCAAAATTATAATGAATGGCAAAGTGGTATTGTATTTATTGCGGCTGGATCTATGATGAAGAGAAAGGTGATCCGGCTCACAACATTGCCCCCGGCACAAAGTATGCGGATATTCCAGATTACTGGAAATGTCCTCTCTGTCTCATACCCAAGACAAAACCAGGATTGTTTAAGATGATCGAAGGAGAACAGCGCGATGAAACTGCTGAATTCTCTCTAAAAATATAATTCCGTAAAGATATTGTTTGGATATCTTACCGGCAGAAATCTTTTTTTTGATTATATCTTCTTTGGAACGTAAACATCAAAGAGATCACGTTTTGCAAAAATCTCTTCAGCGGATGCTTCGCGAAGAATTACATTTTTCCCCTCGATGTCTCCCAGAACCACCGTGGAGAACGTTTCCTGTTTAAATCCTTCGATAACAGCATAATCATATCCTTTCCATGCATAAAAATCAAGAATATCGCGTAAGTCTGTGGTTTTCATACTGAGCACAGTTTTTTCCAGGTCGATCCCCGCAGATATTTGCGCCCCTGTTTCAAAGTGGATCGTGGTATCCTTTCCTTCCGGCAGTTTCCACGAGTGATGCCCCATGTGTTTTATCGTTGCTACGCTTCCAACCTCACAGAGGAGAGGGATGAGCCTGGTGATCAGCGTCGTCTTTCCTGAGTTGGAATGACCGATAATATTGATGATGCGCATATCCCTACATCATATGTCGTTTGACGGCATAATAAGTTCGTCCCGTTTAACATCTGGACATAATAACTCAATCAGTTGCTCCCTCTCTCTGAAAAATTCATTAACGATGTTGAGATGTATATCATATGATTATAACAATTGAATGATAGACATTACCTTCACTTATGACAATATATGTTGGGATGGACGATACCGATACTCTCGAGTCGAGGGGAACAGGCAGACTTGCCCGGGCTGCTGCTGCTGTCATTTCAAAAAAATGGCCGGTCAAAGGCGTGACTCGTCATCAGCTTTATGTCCATGAGTCCATTCCTTTCACCTCACACAATAGTTGTGCCGTCATCCATGTTGATGCTGAGGGTGGGGATGTTGCGGACGAACTTTTTGCCCTCTCTGAAGAGATTATGCTGAGTGATTTTATTCAGGGAAGTGATCCAGGTCTTGCAGTCGCCGAAGATGTTCAGATCACGCCTGCACTGATCGCTTACGGCCGGGATGCCCAGACCACCGTTCTCAACCAGAATATTGCCAGGACCATTGCACATAATCTTGGTATCAGGCTCAAAGGTCTTGGCGGAACAGAGGATGGGGTTATCGGATCACTTGCAGGACTGGGACTTGCAGCGATGAACAGTGACGGCCGGTATCTGCTGATCGGCAATATCCGAAACCTGACTGGTCCAGTGACCGTAGAGCAGGTTCTTGCCGCCGGCGTGGACTGTGTGCAGACGACCGACGGAGAAATACTTACGACTGGTCTTATTATGGAACAGGAAGGCAAATCCGTAAAACCTTGTCCGATCGGAGGTAAAATTACTCTTTTCGTCAGAAAGGAGAATGAAATGATCATGCCTGTCAAACGCGGATGAGATGAGTTCTTTCTATAAATGGATCTTTATAATTTTTAATCATCTGTGCAATCTATAAGAGTTCACACTGAGAATATCTAGGCATGGTCAAAGTCCCCTGTCAGCAAATAGTATGGGACATCATCCCTGCAATACAGGCTGCCCTCGCAGCTGAACTGGTGAGTCTGGGCGTGTCTCAGATCCAGGTCGCCGCCCATCTCTCCCTTGCTCCGTCAGCTGTGTCCCAGTATCTGTCCGGCAAGCGCGGATACAGAATTGTTTTCGATGATTCGATCAAAGAGGTCATCTCGAAACTGGCCGAGGACATCAAGTCAGGTTCCGTTTCAGATGATGATCTCTCAGCTGAATTCTGTTCCATCTGCCGCTCACTCAGAGGGGACAAGAGCTGCGGGACTCCTTTGGATTAAAACCCAAAACCTCATAAGTTAGAAGAGTCAACTAACCTTCTATCGGGGTTATACTCATGATAGAAAGTTTTATTGAAGGAAACAAGATCTTTCAGGAACAGGATTTCGAACGGAAGAAAGATCGGTACATGCAGATGACCACTCAGCAGCACCCGACCGTATTATGGATCGGCTGCTCGGATTCCCGGGTCAATCCGGAACGTATCACCCACTGCCGTGCCGGTGAGCTTTTCACCCACAGAAACATCGGGAACATTGTTCCGACGCATGACTGGAATTTTGCCACTGTTTTAGAGTATGCAGTTAAGCATCTCAAAGTAAAAGATATCGTGATCTGCGGCCACTCAGACTGCGGAGCTCTCAACGCTCTCGATGTAGACATGTCAAAGGATGCCTATATCCCGCAGTGGATTAATAATGCACGTGAAGCGCAGACCCGGGTCGACGCACGCCTCGGCGAGGCTAAAACTCCGGAGGAAAAAGCAGCCCGTAAAAAAGAGATCGAGTTTGAAAATATCAGGCTTCAGCTTGAACATCTCAGATCCTATCCTCTTGTTTCGCTGGCTGAAGAAAAAGGCTGTCTGCAGGTTCACGGCTTATATTATGATTTGAAAACCGGCGCTCTATCCAAGATCGCCTAACTTTTTTTAAGAGTGCAAGAAACTCTGCTGGGGAATCCACTGCACATATAGTATCCCGCTTATCAAAGGAACCAAACACGGCATGCACTCCTTTGATGCCTAGTTCTCTTGGCGGTCTGACATCCCGGTTCTTTTTGTCCCCGATCATCACAGTTTCTTCCGGCAGGACATCAAGAGCCTCAAGAGTTTTCTGATAGACGAGCGGATCCGGTTTTTTCACGCCGAAGGTTTCCGGTGTGACGATCAGCTCAAAATAGTGTGCATAGCCAAGTACTGCCATTCGTTTTTCCATGTCCGGCCGGTCGGCATTTGAGATGACGGCCAAACGTACGCCTGCTGATCTCAACTCACTCAGCATCTCCTCAACACCCTCAAAGGGAGAGATACAGGCAAGTTCCAGCGTATGATAAAGCCACGTACACTCATGGAACTCACCTTCGACTCCGTCTGCAAGATAGAGACTGACCGCATCTTCAATTAAGCTCGGCGGGTTTTTATTCAGTGAATAGAAATGCAGATCGCCGAATATCCCGCAGTAGGCCATCAAAGCATCTGCTGCACACATTCGTGCCCTGCGAAGATCGTGCAGGGTGTTGTCCATATCGAAGATCACTGCACGGGGAAGATGTCCTTCAGAGTTCACAGGTATCACAGTCATGCCCGCAGGAGCTGCATTCTCCGTCGCCCCACGGTTCCCGGCCTGACTTTATCAGATAATCATTGATCGCTTTGTGGATGGTCTCTTCTGCAAGGACCGAACAGTGCATTTTGTTTGGGGGCAGCCCGTCCAATGCTTCGGCTACTGCTTTGTTTGAGAGGGTCCATGCCTCTTCCAAAGTTTTACCTTTGATCATTTCGGTGGCCATGCTGCTGGAAGCGATAGCGGCACCACAGCCGAATGTCTGGAACTTGGCGTCGACGATGACATCATTTTCGACTTTCAGATACATCTTCATAATGTCGCCGCAGGAAGGATTTCCCTCCTCGCCGACACCGCTTGGATTCTCGATCATACCGACGTTTCTCGGGTTGGTGAAGTGATCCATTACTTTTTCACTGTACATTTTTCAGCTCCTTTGGAGTAAGGGGGGACATTGCCCTGAGTTTTTCCACTGTTTCTTTGAGTGCGGCAGTCACGATCTTCACATCCTCTGCAGTTGTTCTCTCGCCAATGGTCAGCCGGATCGATCCGTGGGCGATTTCGTGCGGGATCCCCATCGCAGTTAAAACATGCGATGGTTCAAGAGATGCCGAGTTACAGGCACTCCCGGTCGATGCGCAGATACCTTTCATGTTCAGAAGAAGAAGGATCGACTCTCCCTCGATGTACTCAAAGATGATGTTCGTGTTGTTTGGAAGACGTTTTGTCGGATGACCATTTAAGTGTGTTGCCGGTATCTTGAGAAGTTCGCGAGTCAGTTCATCCCTCAGGGCAGTGAGCCGATTCATTTCTTCGGGCAGATGTGTTACTGCCCGTTCGACGGCGGCTCCAAGACCAGCGATCCCCGGGACATTCTCTGTACCCGCCCGGCGTTTCTTCTCCTGGGCGCCGCCGTGTATGAAGCTCTGGATCCGTGTTCCTTTCCGGATATAGAGAGCCCCGATCCCTTTTGGTCCGTAAAATTTGTGGCCGGAAAGTGAGAGAAGGTCAATGTTTTCGGAGACAACATCGATAGGGACGTGACCGACCGCCTGGACTGCATCGGTGTGGAAGTATATCCCGTGTTTTCTGGCGATCGCTCCGATCTCGGCAATTGGCTGAAGTGTTCCGACCTCATTGTTTGCGTACATGACAGAAATGAGGATTGTGTCCGGACGGACCGCTTTTTCAACTGACTCCGGAGAAACCATGCCGTACTTGTCTACCGGAAGATAGGTTATCTCAAATCCTCTGGATGCGAGCCATTCGCAGGAATGAATAACGGCGTGGTGCTCGATCGCGGTCGTAATGATGTGTTTCCCTTTTCGTTCGTTGGCAAATGCCGCGCCTTTCAAAGCCCAGTTGTCCGCCTCGGTCCCGCCGTTGGTAAAGAAGATCTCTTCAGGCTGTGCGTTGATTGCAGATGCCACCTGCTTTCTGGCATGGTCAAGAACTTTTTTGTTGGACTGACCAATCGAATACACTGAAGACGGATTGCCGAATTCGTCAGAAAAGTAGGGGAGCATTGCCTCTACGACCTCTTTGGCAGTGTAGGTCGTAGCGGCATGATCCATATAGATGATTTTTTTGTCCATAATGTTCACGCCGTGAATTGTCTTACTTTATTATTTAGCCGTGCTTATATCTAAAGATTAGTGCAGAGAACATGTTTCATCCTGCGGGAATGAAATGAAGTAATAGTTCAGGAAAAAATGACCCTGTGCAGCAACGTAACATCAATAGAACCTATCTGGGATCATCTCCTATTTTTTCTCTCTTCTCACAGGCCGGCAGTATGGTTAGCCTCCTTCATTTTGATTACTCAATCCAAAAAGACTATACTGTAATCCACACAACAGATATGCAATAAGTTATATAGACTTACAATTCAGGAGTAAATCATGAGCGATCAACCCGAAGGATGTGATGGTCACTGTGACAGCTGTTCACAGAAGACCGATACCTGTCAGAAATCCAAGAAAGCCAATATCAATGTAAGACATGTGATCCTTGTCCTCTCAGGAAAAGGCGGTGTCGGAAAGAGTACGGTTTCCGTCAATCTTGCATATGCCCTTTCCAATCACGGATATCAGACCGGTCTTATGGACCTGGATATTCATGGTCCGAGCCTTGGAAAGATGCTTGGCATCGAAGATCTCCGGCTGCAGGCGATCGGCAACAAAATTATGCCGGTAAAAGTGACCGGTTCTTTGAAAGTGATCTCCATGGCACTTTTATTAAACGAGACCGACAGCCCTATCGTCTGGCGCGGTCCGATGAAAGCCGCTGCGATCCAGCAGTTCCTCGGGGATGTCGAATGGGGAGATCTGGACTACCTTGTTGTCGATCTTCCGCCGGGAACCGGTGATGAAGCATTAAATATTGTCCAGTTTGCTCCCAACGTTGAAGGGGCTGTCATCGTTACGACTCCTCAGGATGTTGCGGTGCTGGATTCCACCAAAGCGATCAAGTTCATCGAGATGATGGATCTTCCGGTTCTCGGGATCATCGAAAACATGTCAGGAATGGTTTGCCCTCACTGTGGTGAAGTTGTCGATCTCTTTGGAAAAGGCGGGGGAGAGAAAGCCGCAAAGCAGTATAATGTCCCGTACCTTGGCGCCATCCCGCTCGATATCGAGATGAGAAAAGCAGGTGATGAGGGAAAACCGTTCATTCTCAGAACACCTGGTCAGACCAATCCAACCTGGGATGCTGTTGATCGTGTCATGGAAAACCTCATCGCCGAGGTAGAAAAACGCGACGCGTAATATGAAAGTTCTCATCGCCGAATATACTGCTGTCCACGATCCGGCTCTTGCGCCTGAGGGACAAGCTATGGTCTCCGCTCTGAAAAAGAGTTTTGAAGCCTGTGGTCATACTGTTGTGATGCCGTCAGGAATAGACTTTGATTCTGAGATCGCCCGCCTGGCTCCTGAATGTGATTATGGTCTTGTTATTGCGCCGGATGAATATCTCGCAAAATATACTCATACCCTTGAGCTTGCCACGCACAACATCGGCTCCGACAGTACTGCCATTGCTGTTTGTGCGAGCAAGCGTCTCTCTGCCAAACTTCTTGCCAAGATCGGAATCGATGTTCCGGCAGAAGTCTCCGCTGACTTTCCGGGAAAACGCGTCATAAAGCCGGTGAAAGGAGCCGGTTCTGTCGGGGTCCGTATCGCAAAAGACGGAGAAGTTCCCGGTGAGGGTGAGATGTCCGTTGAGTACCTTGAAGGCGAACATTTCAGTGTCAGTATCGTCGGAAGCCGCGTCGTAGGTGAAGCCTGCGGGTTTTACAGCGGACTTCCCCCGACATTTCTTACGATCAACCGTCAGTTCTGTGAAGTAGGAGAGGACGGCAGGTTTGTTTACAAAGGCGGCGAAACACCTGTTCATCCTGCCCGTGAAGCCGAGATGATCGAAATCGCCAAAAAGGCGATCGAAACACTCGGGTGTCAGGGATATGTCGGTCTTGACATGGTCGTCGGCGAGAAGATCTGGGTGGTCGATGTCAATCCCCGCCCGACCATGAGTGTTCTGGGTATCGTCCACGTAATTGAAGAGGAGATCGCTGATGTTCTGCTGAAAGCCACGGTCGGTTTACCTCCGGAATGTGTTCACTATAACGGCAGAATAGCAAAGTATGATGATGTAGGCGGAGTTACCGTAGAGTGATCGGTATCGATGTCGGAGGTGCGAACCTCAAAATCGTTGATGAATCAGGTGTCCACATCCATTACTGCCCTCTGTGGAAGGAGTCCGATCTGGCAGAGATCATCAGCACGTATGCCGGAAGAGGAAATGCTGCGGTCGTCATGAGCGGGGAGCTTGCCGATGGATTTATGAATAAATCCGACGGCATTTCATACATTGTCGATGCTGTTTGTCAGACATTCCCGGATGCGGTTTTCTACGGTACCGATGCGAAATTTCACATCAAAGCTTGTCCACAGCTTGCAGCTGCCAACTGGCTCGCTTCCGTCGATCTTCTTCGCAGAACCTACCCTGACGGGATGATGCTGGACATCGGAAGCACCACTGCTGATATCGTCCCCTTTTCCAGATTTCCCCGTCTTCTTGGTATGACCGATACCCTTCGTCTTCAGCAGGGATATCTGGTTTATACTGGCATGCTGAGAACACCGGTTGCTGCTCTTGCAAACTCTGCAGAAATCAGCGGGATCATGACGCTGTTCTCCACTGAGTACTTTGCCTGTTCGGGCGATGCTCATTTTGTTCTTGGCAGCATCGGCAGTGAGGAGTATTCGTCCGCCACGCCTGACGGGAAAGAGGTTTCACGCGAAGCCTGTCTCAGGCGGCTTGCCCGGATGGTGTGTGCCGATCTGGAAGAGATCGGAGAGGAAGGTGCACTTAAAATAGCCGAGTCATTCTGGGCTGCTCAGCGTGATCTTGTCTGCACTGCAGTGGAAAAAGTGAGAGAAGATGTCGGAGCAGATATCCTTCTTGTCGGGGGCATCGGTTCTTCTACGTTTGCCCCGCTTTTAGGCGGTGTTGATCTTACCGCTGAACTGGGAATTCCAGCTGATGCTTTGCCGGCATATGCTGTTCGTGAGATTGCCGGCGTTCTTGAGGGATCATCAGAGATCGTCTGAATCCGATCTCATGATCTAATGTTTATTTTTACGTTTTTGGAACTCGGCTGAGGTATTTTTCCCATCAATAGGCGGTTTGTAGGCTGAAGGATAGCCGCTTGAAGCCAGGATCTCATTGGAAGAGACCGAACCTTTCGATCCTGATATCTCTTTTGTCATGAGCGAGATGAATGAGTTTGGCAGCTGCATCCCGTACAAAAAGTTTGCCGGAGGTATCGGGAGATTTGAAAGTGCATAATTTCTGACAGATCCCCGGTCGATCTCTATTCCCAGCGCCTTCATGATCTCTGCCGTGTGGGAGTAGGAGTGGAGTCTTGAAAGAGAGATTGCCATATCCACGATCGCAGAACCGATCCGGGTGTCAGGATAGAATGGTTCCTGTGCGTAGATGAGGTTCCCGCATTTTTTACACTTGAACCTTCTGACGTTCACCATGATCTTTTTTCGTCCCATCGGCGTTTTCAGTGTCACGTAGAGTTTTTTTTTCGTATCGTACGGCTGAGGTTTTCCTCCGCACAGAGGACAGGGTTTTGCTGTGGCAAAAAGTGTGCCTTCAAGAGAGGAGATACCGACCATTACGGTGGTTATGAGCAGTGACGGGATTTTTACCTGTTGCTTGGGCATGTGTATTATTATTAGTGGGTAGGAAGAGGTTATCAAAGCTCTGGAAAGCCGGCGTCGTTATCTTCATTATCTTCCCCCTCCCATTTGTTACTCAGATGAAAATAAAAGGAATAACTGTCAGGTTGCCCCCTCTCCTTCTTGCAGCAACCGTTTTTTTTGCAGTTATGTGTGCAATGACTTTTGGTTCCACCCGTGATCTTATCTATATCTATATTGGCCTCCCCCTGTGTGCTCTATTAATCGGTTTTCCTCTCTGGGTCGCCTATACAAACGAGAAGCAGGTCCTTCGTGATGCTTTACAGTACCGCTCTCAGGCTAAATTTGTACGGGCACGTCAGCTCTCTCCGGCAATGAGGGGGAGCGTGGTTCTTATGGAAGGAAAAGTTCTGAAAGTCACCGGACTTATGATGAACAAGCCTTCCTATCTTATTCAGGATCCGACCGGACAGGTCGTTGTGAAACGTTTTGCCCTTCCCGATCCGCTGATCGGTGTCGGTGCGGATGTCGAAATTCTCGGCCGGGTGTTTGGCAAGGCGGTCAATGCTCAGTCGCTTTATATCAATGCCCTCACCATTAAACCTGTCCAGACTTTCCGTCAGACCAGTGAAGAGACACAATCCGATCCGGAAAAGATTCGGATTAAGAAACTCAATTAATATTTGCGATCCTATTATGAGTATGGATAAAGACGCGTTCGTTGCTCTTCTGGAAAAAATCGCTCCGCCGGCGCTGGCAGAGGATTTTGATTCGGGCCGTATCGGCCTGATCGCTGAGGGCACAGACTGTATCAAAAAGGTGGGATGTGCTTTGGATGCCACACCTTATGTGTGTGAGCGTGCTGCTGCAGAGCAGTTCGATGCTCTTGTGGTCCATCATCCGACGTTCTGGGCTCCCATGCACGGAGTGACCGGAAGAAACGCGGTGATCCTGCGCCCGTTACTGCAGAACAACATCAATCTGTATGCCATGCACACGAACTTCGATCATGTTCACGGCGGCATCAATGATGTTCTTGCGCGCGAAATCGGGCTCACAGACTGTGTAAGAATGGACAAGACACCGGCCTCTCTTGGGGTCGTTGGAACGATGTCGAAAAGTTTTGCCGAGATATCCCGGATCCTCGGGGGCGGTCTTCGCGTATGGGGGGATGTGTCCGGTGTCAAAAAACTTGCAGCAGCCGGCGGTTCGGCGTTTGATATGGAGTTGATTCTGGAAGCCGTGTCTCTGGGAGCCGAGGCGTATCTCGCATCCGAATTAAAGTACAACATTGCCCGCGAATCACCTATCCCCTGTATCGAAGCTACCCATTATGCTTTGGAGGCTCCTGGTATGCGTGCTCTTGCAAAAATCCAGGGCTGGGAGTTTATCGAAGACACGCCGGTCACATCAATCATCCAATGATCCATCCGTTTCAGGTTTTGAAAAAAGAAGGCTGTCTGAACGATGTTGTGCGCAAAGCATTCATCGATGCATATGGGAAACGGGGGATGGAGGCAGTTTCTGCCGTTAGTGAAAACCGGGTGAAAAAGTATCAGGATTACTTTGTGGTCGTTGGAAATACCGATGAGTACTTTGTCGAGGGGTCGTTTTGCAGTTGTAATGCCATGCTCTACGGGAAGGAGTGCTGGCACACCCTCGCAGTACAGATCGCGGTCGAGCTTGGGATGTATGATTCGTACAATCTCTGGTATTATAAGGATGGTGTCGATGAGGATGAACCTGAGTATGAATAACTTTCACAAAACCTATTTTTAAAATGCTGCGGCGCCTACCTACTAAGAATGGCCTCGATACTTGTGACCTGTTACAGCAGGACCGGTAAAACAAAGAAACTTGCTGCGTCGATCGGCAAGGGAGCAAAGGAGGTTGAGGGTGTGGACGTCGATGTTCTTCCATTCAATCGTGTGACTGCAAGTGATCTGGTTAGATATGACGGTATCATTCTGGGATCGCCGGTGTATTTTGGCGGGATAGCAGCGGAGCTGAAGGAATTTATCGATGAAACCACGTTTGTGCGCGGAAAGCTTGTTGGAAAGGTCGGCGCGGCATTCACCACTGCCGGCGACCGGACCGGCGGAAAAGAGACGGCGATCCTGTCGATAGTTCAGGCGATGCTGATCCATGGGATGATCGTTGTGGGCGATCCGATAGCCGATGAATCGAGCAATGAGGAACACAATGGAGGGCATTACGGGCTGGCTGCTGACGGTCAGCTTACCGAACACGATCTTTTGCAGGCCGAGTATTTCGGCCGGTATGTGGCAAGTGTTGTTGCCAGAATGTGTTAAGTAATATCCACAATCATTTTTTTCAGCTCGCTGCAGGCTTTGTATGCCGTGTTATCCATAGAAAGCGGCGTGACCGAGACGTAATTTTTTCTGATCGCCGTGACGTCGGAGTGTTCTTCCGGGATGTAGATGGGTGTTCCGTTGATCCAGTAATAGGGTTTGCCTCTCGGATCCATCCTTTGTTCGACCGATGTTTCAAACAGTCGTTCGCCAAGTACGGTGACTGCGTAACCTTCGATTTTCTTTGCCGGGATATTGATATTGATCAGTTTGCTTTCAGCAGGCATGCCGTTTTTTAGAAAAAGTCTGGTAAACTTTGTGACGACCTCCTTACTCTGGGCGAAATCCATTGTGTGGGTCCTGGGGTCTGCGAATTTATTTCCCTGATCGCTCATCTGAAGTGAATATGCGATGGCAGGGACTCCCTGATTGACCGCTTCCATCGCAGCACCGACAGTCCCGGAGGTGGTGATCGATTCAAACGAGATGTTCTCTCCAAGATTGATGCCGGAGACAACAAGGTCCGGTCTGAGCCCAAGTCCGTAAAGGCCGAGGAGCAGGGCATCCGTTGGTCTTCCTTCAACGGAGTATGCCTGCGTTTCATGCATCGTTACTTCGTTCATCCGTATGGGTTCAAAGATCGAGATCGATCTGCCGACCGCACTCTGCTGGGTCGCCGGCGCGACGACCGTAACATCAGCGAACAGCGATAGAGCATCATACGCGGCCCAGAGGCCTCCGGAGTTGATCCCGTCGTCGTTGGTCAGGAGTATTTTTGGTCGGGGCATTCTTGTCAGATACGTTTCATTGGTGAGGTATTACACCTTTGGGTTTGGGCGGGTCTGAGCGGATGCGAAATATGCGTGTGTCATCAGATTTTGTTTTCGATCCTGCGTTTCGGAATCTATATATTGAGATACATCATTCTTATTATGCATATTTGCTGCGGTGGCCTAGCTGGTTAGGGCGCGGGACTCATAATCCCGAGGTCGGGGGTTCGGATCCCTCTCGCAGCACTGATTTTGTGTTGCTTTTTTATAGAATCACACTCCATAATCGCTCAGGATCTTTACCGTATCTTTTACTCTCATCTCAAAATCCATACAGTCCATAAAATACCGGACCATACACACGTTTCTTGCACCGGCATCCAGAACACGTGTGAGGTTTTCTCCATTGATCCCGCCGATCGCAACAACCGGAACATCTCCTGCCCGTTCGACTGCTTCTGCGATCAGCTCGGTTCCGGTAACCGGATCGGGTTTTGCTTTCGCGGGTGTTGTAAACACCGGGCCAAATCCGATATAATCCGGCTTTTGTTTTACTGCCTGATCCACCTGTTCGATCGTATGGGTCGAGAGTCCAAACACCGATACTTTCTCCCTGCATATCGTTTTTGCATAGGTCAGACTGATATCATCCTGGCCGAGATGGAGACCGTCTGCCCCGCAGATATATGCCAGATCTGCTCGATCATTCAGAACAAAGCGTGTTCCGGTTCCGTCTGTCACTTCCATGATCTCGTCAGCTGCTTTCAGGATTTCCCGGTCGGATAACGACTTCTCCCGCAGCTGAAGATACCGGATATTATACTTAACCGCGGTTTCGGCGATCTTCTTATACGGCAAAAGGGGATTGGTGATTATAAGATAGAGCCCGAAGTCATTCTTCATCACTTCAGCTCCTCTATGATAAGTTTTGCAACCTTTTCTCCGGATAGAAGCATCCCTCCAAACACAGGCCCCATACGCGGAGATCCAAACACACCGTTTGCCGCCATTCCGCAGACATAGAGACCGGGATAGATCATTTTGGTATTTTCAACCGTCATTGCCTCTCCTTCGGCCGCATTCAGGGAACGCTCCCCGCAGACTTTTCCGGTTGGTGTGTTAAGGGTGATGTTGTTCTTTCTTGCCGCCGTTTCCGAGATCATACAGGGATGGCCGGTTGCATCCACCACGACCTTTGCCCGGAAGGAAAGCGGATCGACATGGAGTCCCTCTCTTACAACAGGTCCCCAGTTCACAACAACGCCTGAGACTCTGTCATCTTTAAATACCACATCCTCCACACTCATTCCGTTGTGGATCAGCACTCCGCTTTTTGCGGCGTGATAAATCAGAGCTGATGTTGCCAGAACACTATCGCAGGTGACGAGATGCTCGTTATACCGTTCATACGGGATCTCCAGTTCTTCCAGAAGATATACAGCCTCGTTTTGGATCGCAACGGACGAAAACATCATGGCCCCTCCCCACATCCCTCCTCCAGGAGCAAGTTTACTCTCAAACATCGACACTTTATATCCGGCTTCTGCGATTCTCAGCGCTGCAATAAGCCCTGAGGGTCCTGTTCCTGCAATTGCTGCATCGAAACACAGATTATCCTGCAGTCGTAAAAACCAGGATTCTGTTATTGCTTTGGTTACTTCCAGGTCCATTTTCATGTCCTCCCTGACGGTAGCCGGATAATGCACAAGGCAAGTATCGAAAAAACGATTCCCTCCGCCGGCATTACCCGGATCAGGTTATATGGGTATGATCTCAGCCGATGCAGCCGGATTTCCGTCTGCGTCAGCACCCCATTATCATATCCGCATTTCTGGTATAAGGAATGCTCGTATCTCAAAAAATTTAGAGAACCCGGTGATAATCGTCGAAACCAGGAGATCTCCGGCTAAAACCATTTAACCCGGCCGCAAGGATTAATCATACAGACTTTCCATAACTAATCAAGCGGAGGTGCCAATCACCATGAAAACAATACTGTATTACTTTACCGGCACAGGCAACTCGCTCGCCGTAGCCAAAGCAATATCTACCCGGCTCCCAGAAACCGAACTAGTCCCCATCCCCAAACTTATGCTCGCAGGTGAAAGGATCACCGTTCCCGCTGACGCGAATGTCGGCATAGTGTGCCCTCTTTATGCCATGGGACTTCCCAAGATCGTAGTGAATTTTTGCGCGCTTCTTGATCTCTCCCCTGCAGGCTACGTTTTTTCTGTAGTGACCGAAGGAGGAAAAAGCGGATCCCCGACAAAGCAGATCTCTGCACTGTGCGAAAAAAACGGGCATATACTCAATGCTGCCTGGTGGATACAGATGCCTGACAACTATATCCCCTTAAGTGCGCCCCCGGAGAAGTCTGTCGAAAAGACCATCCGGGAAAATGCGCTTCGAAAAGTTGCAGTCATCGTCGAAGATATCAAAAACCGGCAGAGTTCGCTTGCAGGATTCACGGCAATCGGAAACGTCATGAAGCTCATGTATGGTCCTTTCATCAGAAACATCCATAACTTCGACAAAAAATTTGTCGTCAGCCCTTCCTGTAACGGCTGCCTGATCTGTGTCAGGATCTGCCCGGTAAACAACATCCGGCCGCTTCCCCATGGAAAAAAAGAGTGGCTGCATACCTGTGAGGGCTGCCTTGCCTGCCTGCAGTTCTGCCCGGTCGAAGCTCTTTCCTGCGGCGGAAAAACGATGAACCGTCCGCGGTATCATCACGCAAATGCGACCGTAGAGGACATGCTCGAACAGAAAGGCAGCAGCGAAACAAACTAATCTCTCTTTTTCCATTCATATGAACGTGTATATATTCATTGAACGTAAATATTAGTTCAGTATGAAACTCCCCAAATACGACATCAACAAATACGATCCAAAACGTATGATGGCAATACCTGCTGTCCTTTTCGGCATCGCTCTGGTGATCGTCGGTATAACGTTTGCATTGACAGGAATGCCTGTCACACCCGGAATTGATTTTGCCGGAGGGACGGCCGTCACCATCCATACGGATGATGCCAAAGAAGAGATCGTCGCCTTTTTTGCCGGCTATGACCTGAAGTCTATCGACGAAGGTATCGGCTCGGGCGGCTATTATCTGAAGTTTGGTCCGATGTCCAACGAGGACATGATGGCATTCAACGACCATGCCCTTTCGAAATATCCTGAAGCAAGCATCGACCAGATCGGTGCAAACTTCGGTTCAACTCTCCAGACCCAGGCGATGTGGGCGATCATATTTGCCTTCATCGGAATGGCCGTAGTAGTGTTCATTGCTTTCAGAAAAGTCATTCCTGCCGTTACCGTCGTCTGCGCCGGTATTGCCGATATCACGATAACTGCTGCCGTAATGAACATCCTCGGAATCGAACTCTCCCTTGCGACGACGGCTGCTCTTCTGATGCTTATCGGTTACTCTGTTGACAGCAATATCCTGCTGACCACGAAAGTCCTTAAACGCCAGGGAAAGCTTGAAGAAAAAATGGAAGGCGCGTTTCGGACCGGTATCATCATGACTACAACGACCCTTGCTGCAATCATTGCCATGTTCATCGTTGCATTCATAGGTCAGGTGCCGACGCTCTATTCCATCGCCGCCGTTTTGATAATCGGTCTTATCTGTGATATCATTTTTACCTGGGGGTTCAATGCCGGCATTCTCCGCATGTATCTTTCCGGATCTGAAAAATCCCAGGGAATGCCAAAGCAGCCCAAAAAGGACAGCAGAGGTGCAAAACAATGAGCTCAAAAAGATCATCTCCTCAGAAAAAAGAGAAGAAGGAGTACTCCGGATGGCAGGCAGTGATCCGTGACCCGCGGGTAATTCTTGTTCTTGTACTGGTGGCTCTTTCCCTTGCGGCGATATTTGTTCCGTTTGGAGATCGGGAAGGCTTTACGAATCTGCAGTTCGGCCTCGACCTTGACGGCGGTTCATGGATCCAGCTGGAGTTCCAGTCTGAAGTCGTTACGATCGGTCAGGGTGCTGATGTTACGGCCGTAGCGGAAAATATGGGAAAAACGCTTGACTGTACCGTCATCCCTATCGGTCAAACCAAGATCGAGGTCCAGAAATCAGCGTCAACAGCTGAACTTCGCGCTGCTGTCGAGGCTGCCGGAGCTTCGTTTGTCGGGTCTGAGCCCGGAGTTGGCACGGATACAGCAGATACTATAAAGCGTATCCTTGAATCCAAGTTAAACAGTCTCGGAACGAATGATGTCAAGGTCAACACACTCGCGAACATGGATGGCGTTTCCCAGTATGTCCGTATCGAGATGGCGGGCGTTGATATGCAGACCGCTCAGGAGCTTGTCGGGACCCAGGGTCTTTTCGAACTTCGTATCGTTACAACCGGCAATGAAACGGCTCATGTCTTATACGGAGACTCGGTCGTTTCTGTCCAGAATCCAACCCAGAACCCGGCAGGTTCTGACAACTGGGGTGTGGCATTCGGTATCGACAACGCCGGAGCAGAGGCACTTCAGCAGGCCTGTATCAAGTATGGGGCAACCACAAATCCTGCTGCTCACGAACTGGTCATGTACCTTGACGAAAAACTCGTCTACAGTGCTCCGCTCTCTGCCGATCTTGCAGCGTCCATTGCAAAGAGCCCGGTAAACAGTTTGTATGCCGGAACCGGTCACGGAGATGAAGGCAAAGCAAAGGCTCAGGAACTTGAGATCCATCTGCGGGCAGGGGCTCTTCCAGTCCAGGTCGAGATCGCCGGATCCGGTTCGACCTCAGCGGTGCTTGGCGACTACTTCAAGATCGTGTGTCTGATAGCAGCGATCGCGGCACTCGCGGCGGTTGCTTTGATGGTGTATCTCAGATACCGTACTCCTGAGATCGTTCTTCCGATGATCGCGACGAATGTTGCGGAGATCGTGATTCTTCTCGGTATCGCCGTCTTCATCCAGCAGCTGGATATTGCGGCCATCGCGGCGCTGATCGCAGTTCTTGGAACCGGTATCGATCAGCTGGTCATCATCACCGATGAGGTCATGCACGAAGGCCGGGTCCCATCCCAGGCCCTCTATCTCAAACGCCTGAAGCGCGCTCTCGTCATCATCATGACTTCAGCAGCCACGGTCATCATCGCCATGTTCCCGCTGATCATCATGGATCTCTCCACTCTGAAGGGATTTGCGATCATCAGCATACTTGGTATTCTGATCGGTGTTCTCATCACCCGCCCTGCTTACGGCAGGGTCGTGATGGAGATCATGGCAAAATAATTTTTTTCGATCACTGCGGATTTTTTTGATTTTTGATCGCTGTTGCCAGTTTCTGCAGTTTAGACAGGATCTCCTGCCGGCCGGCTGTTTTCACGAAGGCCGGTTTATCGATGACGACCGGGTCGGATCTGATATGAGCTGCTGATTTTTCAGAAAGGACGGCTATGATCCAGTCGATCACGGTATCATGATTCACGATGGCCCCATGCTCTGCTTCTGTTTTCAGCAGACGTTCGTTTCCCTGCGGATCTTTTCCAAGCTTTTCGAGATAACCGAAGAACGTCGCTGACTCTGTCGGAACACATCCGTCGCCTGCATGATCATATATGATGTGGGTGATCTCCGGGTCGTTTGAATCACCTGAGAATATCAGTGATCTGATCGTCTGATGATTGATCCCGACGGCGAAGTATGAACAGTCAAGTTCAGGCAGGATCCGGCTGTTGTTTTCCAGTCTGAGGGCGTCCCCGTCACCAAAGATATTCTGCAGGGTCGCCTCATACTCCTTTGCAGTCATCGGTTCGTAGACATTCAGCCCGGCATCTCTGATCTGCCCAGCCGGTGAATAATACGGCTCTCCGTCTGTTATGATATCTTCTCTGTCACGCAGCTCATCATCCGTCGGTATGTTTTTTGTATAATGGTACATCGGATGCCTGCTGAAATACTTCATTGTCGGGATCAGATCGGTCCCGGAAGGAAAACTCGTCCGTACGTCCCGGGTGATCTTCGTTACTGCATCAAACAAACTTCCGGGAATATAGGTCAGTTCCCCGGTCAGCGCCGTGTTTATCGTGTCCGGCGCGCCTTCATACGGTGTTGCCAGGGTTATGACTTTTCCGATATTGTCTTTGCCGTACATCTCAAGATAGGAAGAAACGATCAGCCCCCCGAGGCTGTGTGCTATAAGATCTGCACCGGAAGCTCCGGTAGTATCCAGGATCCGGCGGATCTGCTGATCCAGGAGCTTTGCGGTATCTTTGTTGGACCGACGGAAATCATAGGAGAAAAAGTAGGCGCCTCTTTTTGGAAATTTAGCACAGAGCCTGTCAATGATTTTTTTGTATGGATACTCAAATGCCCCCATCGTCCCGTATTCCCGTTCATCCTCGGGCAGAGTGGTTAGATCCTTCTCATTATTCTTTACAAAGAGGGGATTTTGTATTCTCATCATCTCGCCGAGTTTTGTAAGTTTCAGAGAATATTCTACCCAGACAAGATCGCCTTCCTGATCATAAAGCCGGCTTCCCATGATGCCGGGTATAAATATCACCGGATTGTGTGTCATAGTCATTATCGATTGATTTTCCGGGATAAGATACGTAATATCTCTCCCGTCTCACCTGAATGTATGATAGGCAATGCGGGATAATGAAGATATCCTGCCGGAAGAACTATAGTTTTCAGATGGTTAAATATATATTTTAATAAATTACTAAATATATTTTGATACATGAATTGTGTATTGTAAATCATCTATTGTTGAATCAGAGATTAGTCTTATTATCTATCCTGCTGACATGTATATGGTACAAAATCATGAAGGCTGTCTTAGGACTTGAAGATGGGACGATCATCACTGGAACCGGCTTCGGCGTCGAAGGTTCTGCATCCGGTGAACTGGTCGTCACTCTTGTATCCACTGGATACATGGAAGCCCTTAGTGATCCGAGCGTATCCGGACAACTACTGATGTTCGGATATCCGCTTGTCGGAAACTACGGAGCAAATAAAGATCAGCTCCAGCATGAAAAAGTTCACGCTGCGGGAACAATTGTGCGTGAACTCTGCGTTCATCCAAAACACCAGCCAACTCTTGGTGAATTCTTCGAGGACAACGGCCTTATCGGGATCGAGGGTGTTGACACCCGGATGCTCACGATAAAACTGCGTGAACAGGGAGTAATGCGTGCTGCCCTTATCACCGGTTCTGACGACGGATACAAAGCCGTCAGTATGGCTCAGACCTCCCCGGTCCAGGAGACCCGCGACCTTATTCCCGGCGTGACCTGTCCGGCCCCCTATCACATCGAAGGCAAGGGAAAAAAGATCGCTGTCCTTGACCTTGGATGTAGAAAATCCATAATCACCAGCCTGAAAAACCGCGGTGCAGACATCTATGTCTACCCGTACGGAACGCCGGCTGATGTGATCCTTGCCGACAAACCAAGCGCACTTTTCTTAACGAACGGGCCGGGTTATCCGTTTGCCGCGTCAAAAGCAGTTTCCTGCGTGAAAGATATCCTTGGAACCATCCCAGTACATGGGATCTGCATGGGAACAGAGATCATCGCCGCAGCGCTCGGCGGTCAGGTCGAAAAACTCAAACTCGGTCACAGAGGGGCAAGTCAGCCCGTTAAATTCTCTGACGGTACGGTTGCGGTAACCTTCCAGGGACACGGCTACGCGGTAGTTGCCGACAGTCTTCCGGAAGGCTGCGAAGTAAACTGTATCAATGCAAACGACGGCACGGTCGAGGGTTTTGTCAATAATGACCTCGGCGTGTACTGCGTCCAGTTCCACCCGGAACACGATGGAATCTACGACGGCGTGGAAAAACCGATTTACGATATCATGTACAGGGGGATCCCTGATGCCTAAAAACACCTCACTTAAAAAAGTCCTGCTCATCGGATCAGGACCTATCCAGATCGGACAGGCTGCTGAGTTTGACTACGCCGGAAGCCAGGCCTGTAAAGCCGTCCGTGAAGAGGGTATCGAAGTTGTCTTAGTCAACTCCAATCCTGCCACGATCCAGACCGATCCGGAAACCGCGGATAAAGTCTATGTTGAACCGCTGAAAGCAGAGATCATCGCAGAGATCATCAAAAAGGAAAAACCTGACGGGATCCTTTCCGGTATGGGCGGCCAGACCGGTCTGAACCTTACGGCTGAACTCTATGAAATGGGCGCCCTTGAAGGTGTCCAGATCCTTGGAACGCCTCTTGAAGCAATCTATCATGGTGAAGACCGTGATCTCTTCAAGAAACTCATGATCGAGATCGGCGAACCGGTCCCAAAGAGTTACATCCTCACAAAAATCGAGCAGATCGAAGAGGCATATGCCGAAGTCGGTCTTCCCGCGATCATCCGTCCGGCATACACGCTTGGAGGAAGCGGCGGAGGTGTCGCGACCACCAAAGAAGAACTGAAAAAGATCGTTGAATACGGTTTGACAAAGTCCCGTGTCCACCAGGTCCTGATCGAAGAGTCGGTCAAAGGATGGAACGAGATCGAGTTTGAGGTCATGCGGGATGCTGCAGACACCTGTATCATCATCTGCGGTATGGAAAATGTTGACCCGATGGGCGTTCACACCGGAGAATCCGTTGTCGTCGCCCCGATCCTGACTCTCACCTCTGATGAGTTCGGGATAATGCGCCGGGCAGCCATCAAAATTATCCGTGCTCTTAACGTGCAGGGAGGATGCAACATCCAGTTCGCCTTCAACAACGGTGACTACCGTGTCATTGAAGTCAATCCGCGTGTCTCGCGTTCCTCGGCGCTTGCTTCCAAAGCGACCGGATACCCGATCGCCCGCGTGGCGGCAAAAGTTGCCATCGGTCTGCATCTCGACGAGATCAAAAACACGGTCACGGGCTGCACGCCTGCCTGTTTCGAGCCGGCTGTTGATTATGTCGTCGTCAAAGTCTCCAGATGGCCGTTTGACAAATTCAAGACCGCTGACCGGACCCTTACTACTGCGATGAAAAGCACTGGTGAGGTCATGGCGATCGGACGTACCGTTGAAGAAGGATTCAAGAAAGCCCTCCGCTCTCTTGATACGGATATCTATCGGCACACCGACTTAAATGAGATCAGAATGATCCTCTCCCGGCCGACCGATGAGAGATTCCCCACACTCTTCGACGCCTTCCGCCTTGGAATGACCGTCAAGGAAGTCTACGACCTGACCCAGATCGAGCCGTTCTTCTTAGAGAAGATCCAGAACGTTGTGGACATCGAACTTGAACTCCGCGACCACCCGACTGAAGAGCTCGTCAAGACCTCCAAAAAGTTCGGTTTCTCCAACGCCGAGATCCGCGAGCTCACCGGCTGGAACATTTACAAGATCGAAAGCCTTGTCGGTCTTCCGACCTACAAGATGGTCGACACCTGCTCGGCAGAGTTCCCGGCAAAGACGCCCTATTACTACTCCACCTGGGAGCAGGAGTGCGAACTTACCCAGTCCGACAAGAAAAA
This sequence comes from Methanocorpusculum sp., assembly GCA_034932965.1. GTDB lineage: Archaea > Halobacteriota > Methanomicrobia > Methanomicrobiales > Methanocorpusculaceae > Methanocorpusculum. The sequence goes on along the minus strand of JAYFOG010000084.1, from coordinate 5,477 downwards.
GATCCTCATCCTTGGTTCCGGCGCTATCCGTATCGGCCAGGGGATCGAGTTCGATTACTGCACGGTCCACGCAGTCAAGTCCCTGCGTGAGGAAGGCATCGAGGTCCATATCTTAAATAACAACCCGGAGACGGTCTCGACCGACTTCGACACCTCGGACCGCCTGTACTTTGAACCAATGCAGCTCGAAGATGTTGTGAACATCTTGCGAAAAGGCGACTATGACGGTGTAATGGTGCAGTTCGGCGGCCAGAACTCCGTCAACCTCGCCATCCCAATCCAGGAAGAGATCAAACTCTTCGGTCTGAAGACAAAAGTCCTCGGAACAAGCCCCGACAACATGGATGTTGCCGAAGACAGAAACCGGTTCAGTGTTCTCTTAGAGCAGAACAACATCCCGTCCCCGGCAAATGGTTCCGCCTACTCAGAAAAGGAAGCTTACGCGATCGCCAACAAGATCGGCTACCCGGTCTTAGTTCGGCCAAGCTATGTTCTTGGCGGCCGTGCGATGGAACTCGTTCACGATGAACTTGAACTCCAGACCTACATCAAAGAAGCCGTCCGCGTCTCCAACACCCACCCAGTCTTGATCGACAGATATCTCGACAATGCAACCGAGCTGGACGTTGACGCGGTTTCCGATGGCGAGACCGTTCTTATCGGCGGTGTGATGGAACACATCGAAGAAGCCGGTGTCCACTCAGGCGACTCTGCGTGCGTGATCCCGACCCAGACCCTTACAAAAGAACAGATCGCGACCGTCAAAGAGTATACGCGAAAGATCGCCATTTCTCTTGGCGTTATCGGTCTGATCAACATCCAGTATGCTCTTCACAAAGGAACGGTCTATGTTCTTGAGGCAAACCCGCGTGCAAGCCGGACGGTCCCGTTCGTCTCGAAGGCGACCGGTATCCCCCTTGCAAAGATCGCAGCTAAACTTATGATCGGTAAGAAACTTGCCGATCTCGGATATGAAGAAAAAGAGATCAGGCATGTCGCAGTAAAGGAAGTTCTTCTTCCCTTCTCCAGACTGCCGGGTGTCGATCCGATCCTCGGTCCGGAGATGAAGAGTACCGGTGAAGTCATCGGTATCGATTATGACTTCGGCAGAGCATTCTACAAGGCAAGTCAGGCGGCAGACAACACCTTCCCCCTGAAAGGAAACGTGTTCATCTCGGTCACGAACGATCAGAAGGATGAGATCCTGCCGATCGCCCGAAAACTCCATGATCTCGGCTTCTCGCTCTACGGAACGGAAGGCACAGTCAAGTTCCTTACCCAGCAGGACATCCCGATGAACCTTGTCAGAAAGGTCCAGGAAGGTTCCCCCAACATCCTGGATATGATCCGGGCGCTGGATGTGCATCTTCTCATCAACACACCCGGCGACAAAAATGCACGGGCCGACCATCTGCAGATCATGCGGGCAAGCATCGACTACTCCATCCCCTATATCACGACCATCTTCGGAGCAGAAGCGGCAGTTCAGGCGATCGAGTCGATGAAGACCAACAAGATCACGATCGAACCGCTGAGCCACTATCTCAGCTGATCTTCTCACTCATCTCCTTTTTTGTCCTGTTATGAGCACAAACACTGTCGCAAATACCGAAAGGAGAAGGCAAAGACCAAATCCGGTCTGATATCCGGCAAAGGTGATAACCATCCCGCATACAAGCGGACCCGAGGCATGCCCGATATCCATGATCGAGGAGAGGGCGCCAAGCGATGCTCCCAGCTCATTTTTCTCAGCAGTATCTGCCGCAAATACATTTGTTGCCACGGTCGAAAGTGACATCCCTATCCCAAAAATACAGCTGAGGGCAAGCAGGATCCAAAAATCTGCTGCCAGACCCATGGCTCCAAGGGAAAGCCCTGTTATAAGCATACCCAGGGCGATCTGTTTTTGCGGATCTCCGAGATCTGCCTTTTTGCCGAAAAACGGTTTTGTCAGCGCAATGATCACGACCTGCACTGCAAAAATTATCCCTGTCTGCCATGCGGGAACACCGATAAAAAGAAGATAGACCGGGAGAAATGTTTCAAATGTTCCAAAGCAGAAGTAGGTGATCATCTCTGCGATGGATGCAGCACGCAGACCTTTATTCGAAAGAAACGCTTTCAGACTTTTTGTGAAATCAGCAATAGTTACCTTCTTGACACCGCCGTTTGCATCATGGAAGAAAAGTATCAGGATAACGACCGGTATGGCAGCACAAAACGCTGCAAGATACACCATATGATATGCCGTGTTTCCCGGTGCAAGGGCAAATAGCGTGAGGATAAATCCTCCCGCCAGAGGAGCGGCAGTTCTGCCGGCGAGGGTGGCAGAACTGTATGTCCCCATCATTACTCCTTTTCTGTTCCCGAATTTTTCTGCGATTATTGCCCCGACCACGGGTCCCAGGATAGCGGTCGCTAATCCATGAAAGAATCTGACAGGTATGAGAACAATCGGATCTGTTATCAGAAGATAGAGCAGAGGGGCAGTCAGAAACACACATCCGGATGCGATGAGGAGTTTTCTTCGCCCAAGCTTGTCTGATATCACGCCTATTGGAAAACTGAATAAAATTCCGGCAAGCGGGGAAACAGCGGCAATCACGCCGAGATACGCGTCATTTGCTCCAAGAGAGGCTGCAAATAAGGGGAGCACCGGGTTTTTCGCGATAGTTGTAGAGAATATCGCGAAGCACCCGATTATGCAAAAGTAGATAATGAACTTTTTTTGTACACTCTCTTCTGACATTTGTTTTGCTATTTGACGTAATCTGATAAAAAGGGTTTGAGTTCCCACCGACACGCATAATGCCTTGCCCGCCCAAAAAAAGAATCATGTGTTCAGCAGGCGGACCTGTCGATGTTGACCTCAATGACCCCTTAAAGGGCAGAGGCAAGAAGTATAAATGCAATGACTGCGGGGCGACCTTCACCGGGCTTGGCAAACACCCGATGTGCCCAACCTGCCAGTCAGACGACGTTACCGAGATGTAACGCCAATGACCGGTGAGCTTCGCGTTCCCTTCGGAGGTGATCAGCCGCTCATCATCCGGGGGGCCGTCTCTTTTCTTTTGATCGCCAAAGCCTTTGAACCGTTCCCTCTTCTGATCGAGACCGACACAGACGAAATCGTCCAGGGTGTGTATCCGGGCGATCTGATCATCGTCTCGGCACCGGAAGGCGGCGAGCTCCTTCCCGCTCTTTATCTTCTCGAGATGGTCAGAACATATCATCTGCCTGTCATCGCTCTTCCCAAAACGCATCCAGCAGGAAAACGGCTGTCATACGTCGTATCGGCCGCAGAAAAAATAGAGATGCGGTGTGATATCAGACGCGGGACCCATCCCGAGCAGCATCTCCTCTGTTCCGCCGACGAGTTCACCGGGATGATCCTCTCTGCAGAAGAAAACGATCTCGTTATACGCTCTCCCCGTCCCGGGATCACGGTGTCCCGTCTTCATTGGGATCCCTCATATACTGAAAAAAGTGCGGGAGTGATCTCAGATCCGGACTGACCGGATAGTTGAGACATACTCAGTGTCGGCATCGGTAAAGATTTCCGACAGACTGAGTGTGTTCCCCTCCGCCCAGCCCATGCCAAGATAGATCCCGCCGTTCTTGTCGTATCTGAAAAGCGTCGCATCTCCGCCGGACGATACGATCCCTCCCGTCTCTCCTTCATCGACGCCCATATACGACGTTTTTGCAATGAAACCTAAAGTATTTTGGCTCCCGATCCCGATGATGAAATCCGACGGAAGTCCGGCATCATATCCGTCCTTCGAGATGACCTCCTGGTCCCGGGTGCTCCAGATCCCGGCAAAATTCAACCCAGCCTGCTGAGTGCCCGCCGTCGAACCGTTCAGCACATACGTGAGTGTTTTTACGGCAGTATGATCCTTATCCATTCGTTCATCCAGACTGGAGACGGTGATTATTTCATGAGAGGCCGATCCAAACCAGAGCTTCCCGTCCCCGGTCACGAAAAGGATCTTTTCTGGCTTATCGCCGCCGTACAATACTGCACTGAAATCCGTGCCTCCGGCCTTTTCCGTTTCGCTCCCTGTGTCGGCAATACCATAGAAAACTCCTCCTTTTTGTCCAAGGACAACAAGGTTTCCGCCGGAAACTGCTTGTAACATATCCCTCGAAAGCAGAGATCCGCCATCGAAGGTGAAAACCCCGGAGATCGCCGGATAGATCTTGGCCGTTGCCTCTGCGCTGTTTCTCAGCAGAATGGATGACTGCGTGCCGACACTCTGTTCTTCTGACAAAGACCGTCCGGTGTCTGAAAACACTGCGCCGGCGAGCATGATCTCGTTTTCATTCACCACGGTCCCGATCTGGACCGCAGATAAATTCCCCTCTCCTTGCGGCGCCTGAGAGGTCAGGATGAACTGTGTTCCGTCCTTGGAAAAGAACGACCCGTAAAAAGCGGTGCCGGCATATGTTCCGGAAAAGAGTCTTCCCTCCTGGAAGGCGACATCAAATACCGCGTTTGTGAGGGCCGGCTGAATGAATCCGTCCTGCCCGTTTTCGTGAACCGTCTGTGATGCAATCGTCCATCGTCCGGTAATATCGGGAACTTCGGTAGCTGATTTCGACAGACATCCGGCAGAGATGATCACTGCTGCGAGCAGGATCAGAATAAACAGACAGGCTGCATATTTCATATGAATACTACTTATCATTTCAGAAAATAAAACAGCAGGTCCCATTCGCCGGAAAACGGCCTGTTGGCTGCAAAAAAGATCTGAACAACCGTGTTTGTAAAAAAAAAGATTATCCGTATTTAACGGATAAGAGCTGCAGCGCGGTCTGCTGCTGAGCTGACCGACTCTGACTTGATGATCTCGATTCTGCGGATCGGGAAGATCGGCTTGCACTCGGCAAACATCTTCTTGGAAAGATCGCCTTTCAGCATAGCGGAGACAAATGACTCGAAGTCGGACTCCTTTACGGTGTCTTCGACAACTTTCACCATCATTGCACGAAGTTCCTGGACCTGGGAAAGTCTTGCGTGGTTGATCGTGAATGCGGTGATCGTGACCTGAAGTTCGCGGGTGCTGCCAAGCGGCTTCACCGTGATAGTGCTGTCGACACGGGAGGCCCGTTTCTTGACCATTGCGCGAACGAACTCTTTTGTCATCTCATGACCGTTGAACTGGGTGTATGCTGCATCTCCTGCAACATTCATGATCTTAAAGGATGTACGAACATTCTGTTTGGAGTAGTCCTGGATAAGTTCGCCCAGACTAACCGTCAATACACGGCCCGGAACATTTTCCGGATTTGAAGAGATGATCTCTCCAATGAACTGCTTGCCGAGGAACTCGGGTGCGTGAACTTTATACCAGTTCTTTGCCTTCCATCCTTCGACTTTGCGTCCGCCACTCTGCTTTTTTCTTGCCATGGTTTATTCACCTGAAGTATTTTTTAACGTATTCTCTTCGCAGATCGTCTCGATGAGCCGTTCT
>JAYFOG010000083.1:0-13897 GCA_034932965.1 Methanocorpusculum sp. | reverse complement strand
AGACGGCCGTTTCCGCGGATCCTTATCCGGTAAACGTGTCAACTTCTCCGCCCGTACGGTCATCTCCCCCGATCCGAACCTTTCGATCGGTGAAGTCGGTATCCCGCTTGCCATCGCAAACGAGATGTCCGTTCCTGTAAGGGTGACCAAACAAAACCTTGAGGATATGCGTGTCCTGATCAGAATCGGTCCGCACAGACCTACCCTCCGCGATCCCTGCGGCGCGAACTATGTCAACAGACCCGACGGCCGGCGTATCAGACTGATCTCCGGTGAAGAAGGCAACTGCGACACCGTTGCAGAAATGATCGAACCCGGATGGAAGATCGACAGACAGCTGCGTGACGGAGATATCGTTCTCTTCAACCGTCAGCCGTCTCTGCACCGTATGTCCATCATGTCCCACCACATCAAAGTCATGAACGGCAGAACGTTCCGCCTTAACCCGGCAGTATGTCCCCCGTACAACGCAGACTTTGATGGTGATGAAATGAACCTGCAAGTTCCTCAGACAGAGTAAGCACGCGCAGAAGCCGAACTTCTCGTCGCCGTCCAGGAAAACATTCTCTCGCCGCGTTTCGGCGGTCCGATCATCGGCGGTCTTCACGACCACATCTCCGGTATCTTCCTGCTGACGAATCAGCTGAAATGGTACACGAAGTCCGAGTTCCTCTATCTCCTGAAATACACCGAGATGGAACATCTCCCCGAACCGGGAAAGGTCGAGAACGGGATCCCCTACTGGAGCAACAAACAGGCATTCTCAGTGATCCTGCCAAAGGACGTCAACATGTTCTACAAAGCAACATGCTGCCGTAACTGCGATCCCTGTACGAAAAACAAGTTCTGCCCCAACGATGCCTATGTCAGGATCGTCGACGGAGAACTCCTTACCGGAACCATCGACAAAAAGTCTGTCGGAGCAATGGATGGTGCGATCCTGAACAGGGTCATCCGTCTCCACGGCATGCAGCGTGCAAAAGAGTACATCGACGACCTGACAAAACTCTCGATCCGTGCGATCATGCTCTACGGATTCTCGTACGGTATCAACGACACCGATCTCGGTAAAGATGAATACAAACAGATCCGCGACGTGCTCGACACTGCAGAACGCGATGTTGCAAACCGTATCAATATCTTTGAACAGGGACACTTGGAACCGATGCCCGGAAGGACCCCCGAAGAAACTCTTGAAATGCAGGTCATGAAAGAGCTGGGTAAAGCCCGTGACCGGACTGGTGATATCGCATCCCGTCACTTAGGTTTCGAAAACTCGGCTGTGGTCATGGCCGTTTCCGGAGCCCGCGGTTCCACGCTGAACATCGCGCAGATGGCCGGCTGTATCGGTCAGCAGGCAGTGCGTGGTGAGCGTATCGTTCGCGGTTATGAAGACCGTACCCTCCCGCACTTCAAACGCAGCGACAAAGGTGCCGATGCACACGGATTCGTTCGCAACTCCTACAAGTCCGGTCTCAACCCGACCGAGTTCTTCTTCCACGCAATCGGTGGTCGTGAAGGTCTTGTGGATACTGCAGTTCGTACATCCCAGTCCGGTTATCTCCAGCGCCGTATGGTCAACGCACTGCAGGATCTCAAAGTCGCATACGACGGAACCGTCCGCAGTACCGGCGGTAAGATCATCCAGTTCGTCTATGGTGAAGACGGGACCGATCCGGCCAAGTCCGCATCAGGTCTGCCGGTCGATGTGAAAGGTATTGCCGAATCCGTTCTTAAGGAGGAGATCTAAAATGGTTCCAATCAAAGATGAGTTCGAGGATGACTTCGACGCAGCCGATGAAGTTTTCATCGAAGAAAGCTCAACAGAGACCTCAAAGAAATCCCTGATGGAAAAGGTCGAAGAAGTCCTTGAGGCTGATTCTGCCGAAGAGACCCGCGATGGATCTGCAGAAAAGAAAACGCGGTCAAAGAAAGCAAAGAAGACCGAAGAGATCGTTGAAGAACCTGAATCTGCGATCGCAGCAGAGCTTCACACCTGGGATCTTCCAAAAACCCTCTTCAATCAGATCAAGATCTGGCTTGAAGGAAAATCCGAAGAGGAGCTCGAGGCCATCGATCTCATTCGTCTGAAGTCCCGCGTAAGGAGACTTGTCGATGAGAACATGCCGGTCTCCACGACCACGGAACTCACCAAGATCCTCACCTCAAAACATGATGCCGGCAAGGAAGTATCCGAAGAGAACTTCGAGAACATTGTCGCAAGGATCAATTCAGAGTATGAACGCACCCGTGTTCAGCCCTGCGAGGCAGTAGGAATCAACGCTGCCCACTCCATCGGTGAGCCGGGCACTCAGATGACCATGCGTACCTTCCACTACGCAGGTGTGGCGGAAATCAACGTTACCCTCGGTCTGCCGCGTCTTATCGAAATCATGGACGCAAGAAAAGAGCCGTCGACCCCGACCATGACCATCTTCCTGGACGCAGATTACCGGGAAAGCCGTGATAAGGCACGTGAGGTCTCATGGAAGATCGAGGCAGCTCCGCTCCATGAGTTCGGAGATATCGAGACCGACATTGCCGAGATGTGCGTTCTTGTTCAGATCAACAAAGATGTCTGTAAGAAGCGTAAGATCGCGGTATCCGAAGTTCTCGCCCGTGCTCCGCAGAAGATCAAAGACAAACGTCACTACCGTGACTTTGAAGTCGAGATCGACGAGACAAACGGTGTCCTGAAGTTCCTCCCGAAAAACGAGGACTCCTACCAGAACCTGTTCCAGCTCGCAGAACATGTCCGTCAGGTCATCGTTCAGGGTATCGATGATATCAAGAGGGTCGTCGTTCGAAAGGAAAACGACGAGTACATCCTCCATACCGAAGGTTCCAACCTCAAAGATGTCTTTGAAATCGACGGAGTCGACTGCACACGTACGCGTACAAACAACATCTCTGAGATTGCAAGCACGCTCGGTGTTGAAGCAGCCCGTTCCGCAATCATCTATGAAGCATTCTCCACCCTGAAAGAACAGGGTATCTCGGTCGATCTCCGTCATATCATGCTTGTCGCAGACATCATGTGCATGGACGGCGAAGTCAAACAGATCGGCCGTCACGGAATTGCCGGCGAGAAGGAATCGGTCCTTTCCCGTGCAAGTTTCGAAGTCACGGTCAACCACCTGCTCGATGCAGCCGTTGCTCATGAATTCGATGAACTTTCCGGTGTTACGGAAAACGTCATCGTCGGTCAGCCGATCCTTCTCGGTACCGGCGATGTCAAACTGATGGTCCGCCGCGTGGCACCTCAGTAATCTTTTTTTTATCATGGTTATTCCAGAACTCTTATCTCCTGCGGGTTCGCCCGATGCTTTGAAAGCTGCCGTGTATGCCGGCTCTGACGCTGTATATCTCGGCGGAAAACTTTTCGGGGCACGCCAGTATGCTGCCAACTTCTCAAATGAAGAGCTGAAAAATGCCGTCGTGTTTGCCCATCAATACGGCGTCAAAGTCTATGTGACCGTCAATACGCTTGCATACGATGATGATATGCCGGTGATAGCCGAGTATCTCCGGTTCCTCTCCGATATCGGCGTTGACGCGATCCTTGTTCAGGATCTTGGGCTCCTCTCTCTTGCAAGAGAGATCGTGCCGGATCTTCCGCTCCATGCAAGCACGCAGATGACGATCCATAACGCGGCTGGTGTCCGGTTCGCCGCGGAACACGGCGTTTCGCGTGTGGTGCTCGCCCGCGAACTTCCGTTCGACGATGTGAAAAGAATAGCCGAAGCGGCAAAAGAGGCAGGCGTCGAGCTGGAGATCTTCGTCCACGGAGCTATCTGCTATGCATATTCAGGGCAGTGTCTCTTTTCCTCGGTCATCGGCGGACGAAGCGGCAACCAGGGGGCCTGCGCCCAGCCGTGCAGAAAACCCTACACCCTCCTTGCAGACGGAGAGACCGTTCCCACCCAGGGCGATTATCTTCTCTCACCGCGCGATCTCTGTCTGTATCCCTACCTCGAAGAGATCTGCAGTCTCGGCGTTGCGGCCGTCAAGATAGAAGGCAGGATGAAAACGCCGGAGTATGTGGCCGTCGTCACAGATGCCTACCGCCGGGCGCTCGATACGATCGCTGCCGGAGAGGAGTTCACTGCGGAAAACGAGACGATGGAAGACCTCGCATTTGCGTTCAACCGCGGGTTTACGAAAGGATATCTTTTCGGAGACAAGTGGGGCACGTTCATCAATGCGAAAAAGCCGGACAACCGCGGCGTGTATGCCGGATATGTCTCCGGTCTGGACGAGTCACGCGGCAAAGTGATCGTCAAGATCGAAGGTCCGGTCCCCGATACCGGTGACGGGCTGGTGTTTAAGATCGCCGGCCGCGAGACAGGTTTTGCTCTGAACAAAGAACCCTATCTCTTCCCGGAAGGAGATGCCTATAAGATCCCTGCGCCGGCAGATGTCGTTCTCGGGAGCGAACTCTGGATCACCCGGCGGATGAAGACCGAACGAAAAGCGGCCGCGATCCTTGCAAAACCTGCCGGAGGACGGATTCCTCTGGACATCGTCGTTTCCGTCGACAAATCAGGAAGGCTCACCCTCTCCTCGGATCTTGCAGAGGTCAAAACCGAGATGCCGATGCTTGAAGCGCTGAACAAACCTGTCTCGAGAGAATCGGTCGAGACCCAGGTGAGAAAGACCGGCGGCACACCGTTTTACGTCAGAAATCTAATGATGAAGTATGACGGAACGATGTTTCTGCCGATGAGCGTCATCACCGATCTTCGCCGGAGATTTTTGGACGAAGCGGCACTGGCCTTTAAACCTGCCAGGACCACCCGGCCGTATCAGGAGAAAGGTTCAGCGGTCCCGGAGCGGACGACCCCGATCGTCCAGGTTTATACCGACTCGGTCATCGGAGCAAAGGCCGCCCACTCAGCAGGCGCCGGTCAGGTCGTCTATGAGGGTTTTGAGGAGATCTATGATCTCCCGATCATCTACAAGCTGCCGAGGATCGTTCTGGAGCATGAGGTCGCCGAGGCATTTTCAAAGATCCCCGCGAGTGCCGCAGGCGTTATGGTCGACGGCATTGGTGCTGCTGAACTGATCAAAGGCATCCCGAAATACGGGGGTTCAGGTCTGAACATCACGAATGCCCGTTCAGCCATGGTGTATGGAAAAAGCTGCCGTCAGGTCTGTCTCTCGCCGGAACTTTCCGGGAAACAGATCAGGACCCTGATGGAGCAGCTTTCCGCATATGCGCACCCGCCGAAGACCGAGGTGATCGTCCAGGGAAGCCTTGAGGTGATGATCACTGAAAACTGTATTCCGGCGACTGCGCAGGGCTGCCGGAGCTGCAGTCAGTCCTGGGCACTCAAGGATAAAACGAACCGGATCTTCCGTGTCCGGACCGATCCCCAGTGCCGGACCCATATCCTGAACTCCTCCGAGACCTGCCTGATCGAGTATGTCGGAAAACTCGCATCATCCGGCGTTGCGGTCATCTCTATCGATGCCCGCGGGAGAAGCCCCGAGTATATCAGACGGATGACGGCGATCTACTCTGCGGTCGTCTCAGGCGAAGGCGATCCAAAGGAACTGAAAGAACAGATAAAAGATATCGCATCCGGCGGCATCACGGCAGGACATTACCTGCGCGGTGTCGTCAGAGAATAATTTTTTTGTATTTTTATCAGATGATTCTTCTGAAAGTTGTTGTTTCGTCTTTCGGCCCATCTCTTCTCTCAAGAAACTCTCTGCCCTGATCGGTGATCCTGTACTCGCCTTCGGCAGGTTTCATCCCGTACACGTAACTTCCGCTCAGATACCCCTTTCTCTTCAAATAATCAACTTCATTGTCAAGATCGATCCCGGAAACACCCAGTTTGTCTGCAAGATGCGCACATTGGCAAAAATTTGCATGCCCTCTGCTCTTCGAATTGGCCAGATAAAATGTCAGAATCTCGATCCTTAATGCATGATTATCCATAGGACATTAGAATGATATGTAATATTTCACTATCATTAATCTATTGGCCGGGGTAAAAATACGAAAAAAGAATCTTCCCTCTAATGGGGGAGGGGTCTACTTCTCCCGCCACTCGATATCGGGCGTCAGTAAAATTGCATCAGCCGTTTTTTCTCCCACACCTTTTACTGCCAGAAGTTCCTCTTTTGAAGCAGCCATGATGCCGCGCAGCGACCCAAACTCCCGCAGAAGATCGCGGGCAGCCTTTGGTCCGATATCCGGAAATGCCGTCAGGATGTATTCAACAACTGCCTTGCCCGATCGGCCTGTTTTCGCTTTATGGAGACTCCGCGGCGAACCCGGGGATCCTGCTTCACGCCTTGCGAACGCATGGATCATCTCCGCAGTCTCGTTTGCGTCCTTGGTAAACAGGATCGAGACATCAAAGTCAACGGCGATCGATGCGAGCGTATTTCGGATCGCGTTCTGATGCAGATTCCGCAGCTCATACAGATCAGCAAGGCTTCCTCCCTCTATGATCAGGACCGGACGGATCGATGAATCCGCGAGATCCCTCATCTGGCCGAAAAGATCGCGGTCGACCAGCGTATCCACGAAATCCTGCACCGTTTTTCGTTCGATCAGGATACGGTCTCCGATCGCGTAATCGCCGACCGGCAGCTGCGCAAGCGTGATCTTCACGCCGAGATTGCTCAGATACTCGGCGACCCGCGAATGGGTCTCGCGGTTGTCGACGACGACAGACGGCCGGTCCTCATTTTCAATGGAAACTGCCCGGATAACCGCGTCAGCGAGGGTCAGCTGCCCCTCAGGCGGAGCATATCCCGCCGCTTCCGCAGGCTGGATCTTTGGCAGCGACGAGACGGGCACGTTTCCGGAACGCATGGATTTTACCCCTTTCTGCATCTGCTTTTCGCGGGTGCTGCTCACCCATCGGTAGGTTTCATCCGTTGTTCCCTTTGTGACCAGGACAACGATCTTTCCGGTCGCATTCCTTCCGGTCCTTCCTTTTCTCTGGATACTGCGGATCTCTGAAGGGACCGCCTCATAAAAGATCACGAGATCCGTAGACGGAATGTCCAGCCCCTCTTCACCGACCGAGGTCGCCACCAGGACAGAAAACTCGCCTTCACGGAACTGGCGGATAGCCTCGATCTGTTCCTTTTGGGAGAGCCCCTTTTCTGCATCGCGGGAAGCCTGACCGACGAACCGTATCGCAGGTATCCCTGCCTCGGCAAGGTGATCGACAAGCATCGAGACCCCGTCCCGGTAAGTCGCAAAGATAATGATCCGTGAATCGGGTGCCAGGATCAGCTGCTCCTGGATCACTCTCACGACTTCCGCGGCTTTCGGGTGAAGCTCTTTTGTCCAGTTCTGACAGAGCGCCAGCAGCCGCCTGAACCGTTCATCCTCATAGATCCGTTTTGCGGCTTTGCTCCCGGCGCCTCCCGCTCCTTCTGCCTCCAGCCGGAGAAGATAGGCTTTGAACGCTGTCGTTCCCTGCGACTCGGCAAGCGTGATCCCGTGCCGGAGCTTCATCAGCTCGGCATGGATCGAGACCGCGAAGTATGCCGTTTTGTCTTTTTCCTGCATCCTGGTCTGGATCTGCGCCATAAGAGCGTTGAGCGCTTTCATGGAAAGGGCTTCGCGCTTTGGGACCCGGTAATTGAGGGCGCCAAGGCTGGTGAGCCGGTCATCGATCATGGAGTTGAGAACCGAGACGGTGAGCCAGAGATCTTCGGGGAGATCGACCATCCGGTATTCGATCTCGCGTTCATGGACATACGGCCTGACATCCGGGTCCGACTCGGTCCGGCTCTCAACGACCGCTATCGAAAGATGCTGACAGATCTCGGCGACCTGTTCCGGGTCTGAACCCGGAGAAGCTGTCATGCCGAGTAGCAGCGGGTCACGGGCCGTTGTGTTGTAGCGTTCGGCGATGAAGACATAGGCATAATTTCCGACGGTCCGGTGGCATTCGTCGACGATCAAAAGCGAAACGTCCCGAAGATCATACCGCTCGGCGATCAGATCGTTTTTGATGACCTCCGGCGTCGAGATGCAGAACCGTGCTTTTTTCCACAGCTCGATCCGCTTTGCCGGCGGCGTTGTGCCGGTGAACATGATGATCTCCTCAGGATCGATCAGAAGATTTTTAGAAAAATAGCGGAGATGCTGCTCGACCAGGGGTTTGGTCGGGGCAAGCATCAGGATTTTTCCGGCAGGGATCCGTTCTGCCGCGATAAGCAACGCGACAGCGGTTTTTCCCATACCGGTCGGAAGAACGACGAGCGTGTTTCCCGAAAGGGCATGTTTTGCAATATTCGTCTGATATGCCCGTTCTTCCAGCGTGTTTTCAGGTATGTTTTTTCGACTGATATAACTCATAACGAGGATGTATCGAAGGGGAGTTTTCCTTTGAGGAGATCGGGGAGTGCTTTGAGGACGGCTGCGGCGGGCCCCCTTATCTGCTGCATCGAATCACGGTCCCTTAAGGTAACGGAAGTATCTTCTTTGGTGTCGTAATCGACCGTGACGCAGTATGGGGTCCCGATCTCGTCCTGTCTTCTGTATCTGCGTCCGATCGCTCCGGCATCGTCGTATTCGGTCTGGATGCCTTCGTTCTGCAGTTCGAGGACAAGGTTTTTCGCGATCTCGTCGAGTCCGTCGCGTGCCATCAAAGGAAGGACAGCGACCTGGATCGGGGCAACTCCTTTCTTGAACCGCATAACGGTTCTTGCCTCGCCGTCTGCCACGTCTTCGGCGTAGGCGTGTTCGAGGACCATGTAACACATTCTGTCGATACCGTAGGAGGGCTCGATGACGTGCGGCATGACTTCTTCGCCGAAGACATCCACGATCTCGTCTTTGACGGTGTACATGTCAGGGGTGACGAGGATCTCCTCGCCGTCGATGGTCAGACGGATCCCGTCAGCCTGCGGGGTCGCGGCGAGCATCTGTTCGGAGATGGGTTTTGCCTTGCCTTTGAATGCGGGACCTAGTTTGCCGAAGTTCGGGATGATGGCTTTGTGGTGGACCTTCTTTGCCTCCGGGTACTGGACGAAGACGGTGTTTTTCTGACCCGAGACCCGTGCGTGGGCTTTGAGGTCGTAGTCTGTCCGGTCGGCGATACCGACGATCTCGACCCAGCCGAACCGGTCGGAAAGCGCCTCGGCGTCCCAGCAGTCCGTGGCGTAATGGGCGCGCTCATCAGGCATGTGCTGGCGGAATCTGATCTTGTCGGGGTTGAATCCGACCGTGCAGAGGATGTCGTGGGTCATTGCGACGTAGTAGGCGACATACTCGTTTGCGATGATGCCTTCGTCGACAGCTTCCCGCATGGATTTGATGACAGCCGGGGTTTCGGTTTCCTGCTGGGCGATGCCCCACAGCGGCATTTTATAGTCTGCGTATCTGGTGAAGTTCGGGTGATCCTTTTCTTCGGGGTGGACGAAGATCTCGGCTTCGGCCTGGGTGAATTCTCTGAGACGGATCATTCCCTGGCGGGGTGAGATCTCGTTTCTGTAGGATTTTCCGATCTGGACAGCGCCGAACGGCAGGTGGTCGCGGTAGAATCTGAGAAGTCTTGCGAAGTCGACGAACATTCCCTGGGCAGTTTCCGGACGGAGGTAGCCTTTTCTCTGTCCGCCGGGCCCTATGGAGGTGGTGAACATGAGGTTGAAGTCGAAGACTTCCACTTCGCCGAGAACTTTGCTGCAGGCCGGGCATTCTTTGTCGACGAGGACGTTGTGCAGTTCCTCTTTGGACATGGTGCCGGCGTGCGGGATGCCGAATGCTTCGGCGACATGGTCGGCACGCAGGAACTCCTGACAGTGGGGACACTGGAACATTTTATCAGAGAATCCGCCGACGTGTCCGGAGGCGACGTAGATGGGTTCGATGCCGACGGTCGGGCACTCGATCTCGTAGTATCCTTCCTGTACGACGTAAAATCTCCGCCAGATGGATTCGACCCGGCGTTTGAGCATCGCGCCGAGGGGTCCGTAGTCGATAAAGCCGGCGACCGAGCCGTATATTTCCGAGGAGGGCCAGACGAATCCTCTTCTGCGTGCAAGTTCGATGACCTTTTCGTAGGTGTCTATGTATTCTGCCATGGAGATATCTGGATATTTATGGGCTTTGCAGCCATATAGATATACTGTGTTTTTATATTTGCGGGAGGCTGAGGGGGGCCGGCGGGGGGGTTTTTGGTAACTATGTAGGTAATGTAGGTTCTCTGTAGGTATTACCTACATGAATCTAGCCTCAAATTGAACGTATTTTTTTATTTTAATCTTTATTTGATAGTTATGTAGGTATGTAGGATGTTTTTCGTCCAGGAGATAAGGGAAGGCTGATCTATAGAGATATGTGTACCTAACGAGTTGGGTGTTCATTTATCCTACATACCTACATTATCCGCCAATAGAGCTTAAAATCAGAAAATAAGGCAGATATGGGTTGGATTCATGTAGGTTATACCTACATAGAGCCTACATAACCTACATCGATCCTACATGACCCGTCAGATGGGTCTGCGGGATGGAAAAAAACACGGTGTGGAAACCGGTTATGACTTGAATAAAATCTAATAGGAGTTACGCGGTGTTAATCACAATCCAATTCGGGAAGGGTATTACTGGATGTGGACACATGAATGCCGTACACGAAATCGAAGTATATCTCATACTTACGTCAGTTTTTTGGTTAAGACCACACTGCGTAACTCCTATCTAAAAAAAAGTATTGAGGGATGAAAGGGGGCAGCTCCATCCCATTCACGTTTTCCAGCAGATGTGGTTGTATGCACAAATGGCCTAAACGCATTCATACTTTATGGAACGAGGCAATTGGTCCGTTAAGGGTGTTTTCGCTCAAAGTATATCTTGTACCGCCGATAGTATAGACCCCGTCACCCAGATTCTTCCAGGTAATAGCGTCACTGAATCCCATTACTGTTATCAGCCCTTCGCCATTTCCCGACAAATCAAAGGTGGTAGTTCCAAGCGAGCTTTCCCACGTCCCCACCACCGGATCAAGATAGGTGCATCCGGCAGCAAAAGACACTGCTGCGCAGAGGAAAACCAAAGTTACTATAACTAAAATTTTTTTCATATGGTAGTACCATTACGCGGGAACAACATAAACCTGAGTGAAAAGGACATTTTCCCTATCGGGAAGATTCACTCGCCATAAGAAGTAATTTTATTTCCCGTTTTTTTTTCATACATTCGGATGATGGATCACAATCACCGTCCCGCGGATTTTGTAAAAAAGCTAAGATAAGAGTGGATCCGAGGAGATTCGAACTCCTGACCTCCTGCGTGTGAAGCAGACGTCATACCACTAGACCACGAATCCATACAAAAAGGATGAAAAGTGCACCGACCGGGAATCGAACCCGGGCTATTGGCTTGGAAGGCCAAAGTCATACCTCTAGACCATCAGTGCAATCTTTGCGTCACTTATGTTTCTATTTGACCTAATTAAATCTGTCGAAAAATATTGGGTGATCAGTATCCTCTGATCTCGGCACGGACCTTTTCCAGATTGGCGATCCTCTTCTCAAGCGACGGGTGGGTGGAAAACAACTCCATTACAGACTCCCCTGAGATCGCCGGAATGATAAAGAACGAATTCGTCCCGGAAACCGCCCTCTTCGCATCAGGCGACGCTGCATTCACGCCGCTGCTGATCTTTTTCAGAGCGCGGATCAGCGCATCAGGATCGCGGGTAAGATAAGCGCTTCCGCGGTCTGCGGAGAACTCCCGGTACCGGGAGATAGCCATCGTCACGATCGTTCCGACGATGTACACGACAAACGTCAAGGCCATTGCCGCGATGAAGATGATGATCCCTCCGCCGTTTTCACTATCCCGGTTCCCGCCGAACAGCGCCATCAGAAACGCATTGTTCAGAATGATCGAGGCGATCATAACCGCAAAACTGCCGACCGTCATCGTCAGCATATCCCGGTTCTTCACATGGGCCATTTCATGGGCCAAAACCGCCTCCAGCTCATCATCCGTCAGAAGATACCGGATCTTCGGTGTAACGGCAACCACGGCCTTTCTCGGGCTTCTGCCGGTCGCAAACGCATTGGGGATATTTGCCATCGCCTTGTGCTGAATGATCCCCACCTTCGGCATGGGAAGGCCCGCCTCATCGGCCAGCCGCCGGACCATCGCATACAGCTGAGGCTCTTCATCCTCATCCACAAGCATAACCTGCATACTTCTCTGGACCAGCTTATCTGAGAAGAAGTACTGCACAAATGCCATCACGAACACAAGCCCCACTAAGAAGTACATCATAGTGCCCTGAAGGAACACCATGATCACTGTCAGTATGACCACATACAGAAGGAGCATGATCATCCAGGCGACAACCTGACGACCGACCAGCCCCCAGTCACGTTTCCAAATCATTGTACTTAGTATGGATAATCCCGGAATAATAGCTTTCCTGACCCTGCAGATTCAATCCGAACTATAAACTACATGAAGCATACAATATTGAATAATGACTGCAGATGATTTCGAAGTAATCGAAGAGGAGTTCCCCGCTGACGAACTTGCCGACCTGGCATTTGGGATGTTCACCATCTTCATCGAAAAACATCAGGAATCACAAGGATCGTTTCTTTTCCGTGAAGTCGAGTCCGGCGGAGACATTGACGAACTCTGCACCAGACTTCTGCCGGAATTTTCATCCGAGTATGCTCCGCTCGCAGCCGCTCTCGAACGCATCGGGGCCGCGCAGGAGATAGCAGCTTTGTACCGCAGCGGCGAAGGAATCATCCCCTCTAAAACCAGAAGATCCTACTGGATCCAGCAGGACAGGCCGGGGGTCGATCCCGGCGCCGCAGGGGCGGAAGAAGCCGGCAAATGGCTGATATTCGTCGAGCAGAGTGATGTGGACACAGCCTGGCAGAGGGTCCGAAACGCTACGATCGAGGGAAAACTCGGCATCGGAGCAAAGGTCAGTACCGCAAAAGAAAATGAAGATGCGCATGACGAGAGAAAAGTCATTTATGTTTTCACGCCCGACTGGGCCGATGAACCCGATGTGATGCGGGTCCGTGCTGAACTCAAGGAACTCGGGTTCGCCGAGAGAATAGGATACAAACGAAATCTCGACACCTATGCAGGTGAATACCGGGAAAAAGGTAAACGCGTGGCGTATTACTCAGTCTG
This sequence comes from Methanocorpusculum sp., assembly GCA_034932965.1. GTDB lineage: Archaea > Halobacteriota > Methanomicrobia > Methanomicrobiales > Methanocorpusculaceae > Methanocorpusculum. The sequence goes on along the minus strand of JAYFOG010000083.1, from coordinate 754 downwards.
AACACTTCTCTTTTTCAGCACGAATCCAAGGGCCGAGATGATGATCGCCACAAGACTCGTGATGCTGGCAACCAGATATCCCCAGGGAAATCCTGCTTCGCCCAGGGCATTTTTGATGATCTGATCGATACAGATGCATACAAGACCGCTGAGGAAAACGATCGCCGGCAGCGTGAACCAGATGCTTCTCTGTCTCATCAGGAGACCATACAGGGCCCACATGAATATGATGCCGGTCGCTGCGATCGGAACGCCGATGGGCAGGAACCATTCGGCGGCGCCGTTGAACTGGTCGAGTACCAAAAGAAAAGGCAGCAGGAGTGCCGTGATGATGCCAAGCGAGACCTTGAGCCCGCGCTTTTTGTAATAGAGGACAGGCATGAGTACAAGCCAGCCGAATAAAAGTGAGCAGACCGGATAGACCAGCCAGCCAACGGTATGCGTGATCGCGAGATTACAGATAATACAGATAAAAACAGCTGCAAAAACGCAGATAGAGATGACCCACATTGTCAAGTCAGAAAATAAATATTTCATGCCGGAGTCTCTCTAAGGTACAAACATTATCTTTCAAAAAAGGGGGCGGTGCAAAGATACCGCGCCGGACCTATCTGAAAGATTATGCTTTGCGTTCTTTATTCTTCGGGCGAAGGGACGTTGAGCCGCATTTGCGGCAGGTCGTTGCGCGAACAGCGTTACGTGCGTTGCATTTCATGCAAACTTTAACATTAAGAAGTCTGGCTTCTGCTTCTGG